>CBIHMP010000020.1:0-22822 GCA_966211015.1 uncultured Luteolibacter sp.
GCTGGACGAAGGACTCGATCTCCGTCTCGCGGCGGATGGAAAGTTCGCGCAGTTCGCTGAGGCGGGCTTCCATCGGCTGCTGCTGCGCCTCCGCGGCCTGCTTCGCCTGACGCTCCACGGCCAGCGAGGTCCGCAGCTCGTTCAGCGCCTGGAAAAGCTCCGCCTCGTCGCGCTGGCTTCCTTCGACCTGCGATTGCAAGCGCCGCTGGTCCTCCTCGTGCCCCTCCAGACGCTCGCGGGCCATCGCCAGCTCGTTTTCCAAGCCGCTGCGGCTGTCGTGCGCCGCTTGCTCGCGGGCGTCCAGTTCGCCGCGTTCCCAGCGCACGTTGTCCAGCTTCGTCTGCACGCTCTCCACCTCGCGGTTGGCGAGCGTGAGCTGTCCCTGCAGGGTGGAAAGCTCCACCTTGTGGCGCTGGATGCGCTCGCGGCAGACCTCCACTTCCTCTTGGAGACGGTTCAGATTCGCTTCCAGATCGGTGACCCGTTGCCGGGCGGCTTCCTCCGCCTCGATCAGTCCGGCGACTTCCTTCTCCAGATCCCGCACTTCGTTCTGAAGCTCCAGCACCGAGACGTTCCCCTCGCCGGCATCGCCGCCGTGGATCACCCCTTCGGAGCCGATCAGTTCGCCCGCCTGCGTGACCATCGTCACGTCCGCCAAGGACGTGCGGAGGCGCATGGCGGTCGCGTAATTCGGCACGATGAGCACCTTCTCCAGCAACTTTTCGATCACGCGCGAGATGCGGGGATCGGACTTCACCCGGTCCAGCGCCCAGCCGATCGCACCTTGCGGCAGCGCCTCCATCTGCGTGCCCGCCGCCGGACCCACGAAGGTCTCCGGCAGGATGGCCGCTTGGCCCAGCCGCTTCTCGGTGAGTCGGGAAATGATCGCGTCCGCCAGCTTCTCGTCCGCCACGAGCACCGCTTGAAGATTCTTCCCCAGCGCCGTCTCGATCGCGCGGGCGCAGGTCCGGTCGGCTTCGATGAAACCGGCAAGAACCCCGTGGATGCCGGGTTTGAAGCGCTCCGCATCATCGAGCCCTTCGATCACCTTGCGCGTGCCCTTCTGGAAACCTTCGCCGCTCGCCACGAGCTGCCGTACCACCTTCAGGCGCGAATCGCGCTGGGCCAGCGTCTTGTGTGCCTCCGCCGCCGCGGTACGGGCCGCGTCCAAATCCCCGCGGGTGTGCTGGTAACCTCGTTCCGCCTTTTGGAAAGCTTCCTCCAGCTCGCCGGTGCGCGCCGAGTGTTCGTCGAGTTCGGCAGCAATGCGGTTGCGCTGCTCGTTCGCTTCCTCGATCTCCAGGTTCAGGCGTTGCTCCTCATCCGCCAGCATGCGGGCGCGCTCGCGGCTCGTCTCGAGCTGTGCCAGCGAGCTCTCGATGCGGGCCTGCGTGGAAGCGATGATCGTCTGCGCGCGGTTGGCTTCGGCGCGGGCTTCGCGGAGCTGCGCCTCGATCTCCTCGCGGCCGGCGCGGGCCATCCGCGTGCGCTCTTCCTGGTCGGCGAGCTGGATCTCCTGCTCCGCGATACGCCGCGCGAGCTGCTCCAGCGCTTCGTTCGCGGCCACCACGTCGAATTCCTGCTGCGCGAGCTTCTCGCGGGTCGTTTCGATCTCCTCCCGGTTCTGGGAAATGCGGCCCTCCAACTCGGCCTTGCGCTCCTCGTTGAAAGCCACGCGTCCCTGCGCGGCCGAAAGCGCATTGCGGTGCGCGTTCAACTGCTGGCGGAGATCGGCGAGCTCGCCCTCGAAATTGCGGGCGGCCAGCCGGGCATCGGCCACGGCTTCCTCCTTCGGCATCATCAGACGCTCCAATTCCGCCTCCGTCGCCTCCAGCGAGCGGATGGACGTCTTCAGCTCATCCCGCTCGGCGGAAAATTCCACGAAACGCCGGTGGCCCAAGTGCGTGTCCAGGATCCGGACATCGCCCGCCAGCGCCTGATAGCGGCGGGCCTTTGCCACCTGCCGCTTCAGCGAGTTCATGCGGCGCTCCTGCTCGGCCAGCACGTCGGACACCCGCAGCAGGTTCGCCTCGGTAAACTCCAGCTTGCGCAGCGCTTCCTTCTTCTCGCGCTTGTATTTGGTGATCCCCGCGGCCTCCTCGAAAACCATCCGTCGCTCTTCCGGCTTGGAGGACAGGATCTGGTCGATCTGGCCCTGCGCCATGATCGAATAGGCCGTGCGGCCGATACCCGTATCCATCAGCAGGTCGTGGATGTCCTTCAGGCGGCAGAGCGTGCCATTGATCCGGTACTCGGACTTGCCGTCGCGGAATACCCGGCGCGTGAGGGAGACTTCGTTGTAGTCCACCTTCAGCGCCGCCTCGCAATCGGCCATCGTCAGCGTCACCTCCGCCATGCCCAGCGGCTTGCGGCGTTCGGTGCCGTTGAAGATCACGTCCGCCATCTCCCCGCCGCGCAGTGCCTTGGCGGACGTCTCGCCGAGCACCCAGCGGATCGCATCCACCACGTTCGACTTGCCGCAGCCGTTCGGACCCACGATTCCGGTGACGCCCTGATGGAATTCAAACTTCGTCTTGTCCGCAAAGGACTTGAAGCCGTGGATCTCCAGCGATTTTAAATACATGCGACAGAAGCGGGTTAAAGGTTCGGCCCGGGAGGGATTCCGGACGATTCCAATCCTACCTGAGATTCCCGTTCAGGAAAGACCTGACGTTTTTTTCATCTATATATTGTATGGGTTCTACCGAAACACCACCACCTGTGGAGATTTGTGAACTTTAAGGTTTGCAAATTATTCTGCACCGGGAGGAACGGAATCCACGCTTGAGTTGTCCGACAGCGTGTCCTTTCCTCCTGTCCGCCCATGTCCGCCACACTGTCTGAATTCCTCACTGTTTCGCGCCCGGCTCACGACCAGTTGGTGGAGGCGGCGTACCGGTCCCGCGGCTACACGGCGGATGAAGCGGCGGAGGGCGCGAAGCTGGCGGCGGAAGCGGCGCGGCACGGCATCCGCACGCACCACGCGCTGAAGGCCCTGCACCTGGACCACCTTTTCGGCAGCGCCACGGGCGGCTGCGTCCCCGGCGCGGAGATCGAGGTGGTGAAAAGCCGCTTCGCTGGCTCCGAAACCTGGAACGCGCATCGCAAGCTCGGCCAGAGCGTCGCCTACCGCGCCATCGAACGCTGCATCGAGCTGGCCGACCAATACGGCATCGGCCAGGTGAGCGTGGACAATGCCTTCCACTACCTCTGGGGCGGCGGCTACGTGATGGAGGCCGCTGAGCGCGGCTACATCGCCTACACGAACTGCACCTCCACCCTCGCCGAGGTCGTCCCTTTCGGCGGTAAATTCCCGACCCTCGGCACTAATCCGCACTCTTGGGGCTTCCCGACCACGGAAGCGCTCGGTTTTCCGGTGGTCAGCGACTGGGCCACCTCCACCGTTGCGATGGGCCGTGTGCAGGCCCTTAAGCGCGAGGGCAAGCAGCTCCCGCCCGGTGCCGCCGTGGACAAGGACGGCAAGCCTACCAACGATCCCCACGAAGTGGTGGCGCTGCTACCCTTCGGCGCGCACAAGGGCTATGCCATGTGCCTCATCAACGAGCTCTACGCCGGCCTGATCGGCGGCTCCCTGCCGACCCTCCGCGGTCGCTCCGCGAAGGCACCCGCGGACGAAAAGACCACCGCCGCCTTCTATTTCCAAGTGATCCATCCGGACGCCCTCAATGGCGGCGCATTCGCCCAAGGACGCAACCAGATGCAGAACCTGGGGGCGGTCCTGCAGGACATCTTCGGCCACGGTAACGAAGGCTGCATCCTGCCCGGCCAGCTCGAAGCGGAGGCCCGGAAGCGCTCCGACGAAGCCGGCGGCCTTCACTTCACCGCGGCCGAACTTTCGGAGTTCAACGAACTGGCAGCGGAAATCGGCGCTCCGCCGCTCAAGGCGATCGAGTAATCGGCCTCCCCCTTGCTACCTCTCGCGGCCTAGGATTTCACGGAGCCTGCAGGTGATCTCTCCCGGCTCGTAGGCGGCGCGATCCACCGACCTTACCGGCACCACCCCGCGTGTGGCGGAAGTGGTGAATACCTCCGCCGCCGCCGCCAAGTCGACGGGCGTGAGAGTCTCCTCCGCCACCGGAATCCCCAAGGTGCAGCAAAGGGTAATCACCCGCGCCCGTGTCGTTCCCGGCAGACAACCGGAGGACAAGGGCGGAGTGAGAACTCTTCCCCCGTTCACGAGGAAAACATTGGACGTGGTGCCTTCACACAGCTCCCCTTTCGTGTTGTGGAAAAGCGCCTCGTCCGCCCCGTTCCGGCGCGCGTAGTCCAGTGCCACGAGATTTTCGGCATAGGACGCGCACTTCACCCCTGCCAGCGGCGACGCTTCGTTGCGGGGAAAGGCTGCCGTCACCAGCGCCACCGACTCCGGCGGCGGCGGGGCGGCAGCGGCGGTGATCCAGAGCAGCGAGTCTTTTCCCCGCTCCAAGCACCGCAACTCGCCTTCCCCGGCGCTGAGGGCGATTCTCACGCGCGCGCGCCCGTGCTCCAGGCCCCCCCGTGCCAGTAATCCGCGGATCGCCTCTTCCATCCGCACCGTGCCGAGATCCGCAATCTGCCACCCGAGGCGCTCCGCTCCACTCCGCATCCGCTCCAGATGCATCTCCAGCACCACCGGCCTGCCCTCCAGCGCCAGCAGCGTCTCGAAAATCCCCAGCCCGTGCGTCAGGCCGCGGTCACCCGCAGAAACCGCGAGCGGGCCTTCGATGTATTCGCCCTTGCACCAGGTCCAGCTCATGGGCGCGAGGGTGGACGGAAGCGGCGCATCTTTGCAAGTTGCGCCGTGCTTCTCCATGCCGATGCTCGGGCGGCTTGAACTACCTCGCCCATCTCTTCCTCGCCGAGAACCATGCCCCGTCGCGGGTGGGCAACTTGCTCGGCGATTTCGCCCCGGGGCGGCCGGAATCGCTGCGCGGGCGCTTTCCCGCCGCGGTGCTGAAAGGCATCGTGCGGCACCGGGCGATCGATCGCTTCGCCGACTCCCATCCGATCACGGCGGGCCTGAAAGGCGCGGTCGCTCCCGCCCGGCGGCGTTTCGCCGGGGTGATCATCGATATCGTCCACGATCACTTCCTCACCCGCCAGTGGCCGCGCTTCTCGCCGGTCCCCTTTCCCGACTTCATCGACGCGTGCAATGCGGCGCTGCAGGAGCATCGGGGCATCCTGCCCCCCGAACTCGGCACCACGCTGGACCAACGCATCGCCGATGACTGGCTAGGCCGCTACGGCAGCGACGAGGGCCTCGACGAGGTCTTCCATCGCGTGGCCCTGCGGCATCATGGCTTCAGGCCGATCCGCGACGCCGTGGAGGACCTGCGGGCAAACCGGGAGATTTTCCAAGCCGGCTTCGAGGGGTTCTTCCCGGAGCTGATCGCCTGGGTGAGAAAAATCGGCCCCGAGGCGGACGCGATCATTTAGGCCTTCGACGGGGCCGGGATCACCGCCTAGCATCCGTCCATCGCATGCGTGTCCTCCTGTTTCTCGCCGGTGTCTTGCTTTCAGCGCTGGGCTTCCTCGCCTTTCGGGCTCATCAGGATCATTTGCTGCTGCAGGGCGGCCTGACCCTCGGCGGCGGCTTCGTGATCTGCGGGATCTTCACCTTCCGCGCGAAGTGGCACGGCATCGCCGGGGCGGGCCTGCTGGCCTTCCTGGGCACGCTGCGGACGCTGCCGGGCGCGGCGACAGGCTCGGCGGGCGCGGCCCCTCCCTTCATGGCCGCCGCCGGAGCGGTCTGCCTGGCGGTGCTCGTCGCGGTGATCCTGACCCTGCGGGCGGAGCGGCTCCGCAGATCCGTGGAAAAGCTGAAAGCCGGGGATTGAGAAACCCCGCTCAGGCGGCACGCCGCCGCCTCGCCAGCCCAGCAAGGCCGAGGAGCGCCAAAGCCGCCGCGCCGGGCTCGGGCACCGCGGAAAAGCTCCCGTCCGTGATGGTCATGTTCCCGATCTGCCCCCCGATGCTCGCCCGGAAGATGGTCTGGTTTTGCGAACCGTTCGGCAGGATCGCACCGTTGCTGAAATCCTCGAGTTGGATCTCGCTTCCGATCACGGCCAGTTCACCGCTCGGCGTGGGATCCGCCCAAAGGCCGAGACCGATATAATCGCCCACGCCCAGGTCGAAGTAGAGGATGCCGACATCGGTGGCCCCGCCGTAGAGCCCCGCGTAATCGGGATAGTAGTGGGCGGAAGTACTGCCGGAATAATGGGAATAGGTGCCATTGAGGCCGGGGTCGGCGGCACCGGAGATCGTGATCGTGGTCAGGGCGTCATCCCCGACCGCGGCAGCCAATCCGTTGCCATCATCCACATAGTTCGTGCCGGAGAATACCGTCTGCACCGTGAAGAGGGCACCGACCAATCCATCCAGGCCCGCATTCGTGGGAGAACTCAGAGTCCCGCTGGCGGACAGGGTCACGGATGCCATGCACGGGGAAGAAGCGGCCAGGAAAAGAGGGAGGATCAGTGCCGATTTCATAAGTTGATGTTGATGTCCAAGCGATGGCCGAATCCCAGCCTGTATCTCAAGGAAATTCCACGTCCGATTGTGTTATCCGGCGGATTGAGGTCCGCGCTCCGGGTCCGGCACCGGAGACCTCCGCGTGAATCCCGGATCATTCCCGGCAATCCCGCAAGTCCTCGAACACCCGGTGGGAGAAATACCGCTCCATCCGGTCCGGGAAGACGGTCACCACGCGCGCCTGGGGGCCGAGCCTCCGTTTCGCCTCCAGCGCCACGGCATAGTTCAAGCCGGAGCTGGGGCCCACGGGGTAGCCCATCGCCCAGAGCCTGCGGGTCAGCTCCAGGCAGAGTTCTTCCCCGGCGGGGATTTCCTCGACCGCGCCGCCGCGCGGGCCGTCCTTCCACTCCTTGTAGAGCGCGGAGAGGCACTCCGCCACGCCAGGCACCTCCTTGCTGAAGGCCAGGCTGCAACATTCGGCATTCCCGCCGAAGGCGCGGCCCTCCCGCGGGATGGCGGCATAGGCGCGGGCGCCGCAGCCCGCATCGTCGAAGGCCTCCCACAGGCCGCGCAGGGTGCCGCCGGTGCCCACGCCGCTGACCACGGCATCCACGCAGCCGCACTCCATCTGGGCCAGGATCTCCGGGCCGGTGAACATGCGATGGGCCTCGGCATTGTCGGGATTCTCGAATTGCCGGGCGGCGAACCAGCCGTGGCGCAGGGCGGCTTCCGCCGCGGCGGCCAGCACCGCGGGCATGCCGCCTTCCACCCGGCGGGCCTCCCCGCCGTAGGCGCGGATCATCAGTCCGCGCTCGTTGGTGGCGCTGGATGGGATGAACGCGACGAATTTCAGCCCCATCTGCGCGCAAGCCAGGGCCAGCGCGATGCTGGTGGATCCGCTGGAGGCTTCCACCACCGTATCGCCTTCCCGGATGTCGCCGCGGCGCCAGGCCTTTTCCAGGATATGGCGGGCGATGCGGTCTTTGGTCGAGCCGCTGGGATTCATGAACTCCAGCTTGCACCAGACCGGCCCGAGCGCCTTTTCCAGAGTCACCGGCACCAGCGGCGTCGGCGGGATCTGCCGGATGAATCGTCCGCCGGGCGCGAGCGCGCGCGGTGCTGCGGGTGCCTGGATTACCATTCCGCGAGCCAATCACCCGGGCGCTTTCCCGCCAAGCGCGGACCGGTGCTGGAGGGCCACCAGGGAACCGAAGATCAACGCCGCCCCGGCCGCGAAGCCCCAGCCGGGCCGCTCGCCGAGAAAGATCATCGACTCCACGGTGGCCGCCAGCGGGATCAGGAAGCGGTAGCCGGCCAGCAGCGGCATGGGGTGGAGCGTGGAGAGGTGATTCCAGAGGCTGAAAGCCGCTGCGGAAACAAAGGCCAACCACAAGGTGAAGCCCATAGCCGCCGGCGGCATGAGCTCAGCCGCCCGCGGAAATGATCCCGCCCCTGCCAGCAGCAGCGCCAGGCCCCCGCCTAACAGGGAAAAGCCGGTCGCCGCGCGCGCGCCGATGGTTTTCCTCAGGCGCGCGAACTGCACCAGCCCGAGCGTGCCGAGCCCCGTGGAGCCGACGAGCAGCAGGGTGCCCAGCCAGGGATTCCCGGCGACTGCCGCCTGCGGCGCGGTGCCGGCCGCCACGGCCACCCCCGCCCCGCCGATGAGGATGGCAAACCATTGGCCCCGGGTAGGCCACGCGACTCCCGCCACCAGCGGACCGAGCAGCATCCACCAGAAGCTGCCGAGCGAGGAAAGGAGGCCGGCCAGGCTCCCGCTCGCGATCGAGATAGCGAGGTAGAACAGCAGGTATTGGCCGAAGGTTTGCGTGGCGGCGAAGCCCAGCAGCAAGCGCTTCGGCGTGGCGCGGAATTCCACCCCCGGCCGCCGCGCCGTGGCCAGCAGCATCGCGCCCGCCAGCGTGAAACGCACACCGGCGAACCACCAGCACTCGCCGGGCCCGGCCTTGATCCCGGAGGCGGCCCAGATGCCGTACACCGCCTTGATCCCGGGGAAAGCGCTGCCCCACAAAAGCGCGCACAGCAGCACGGGAGGCAAAACCCTGGTCCACCGGTGGTCTCCCTCGCTCACGGAACGAGGCTGGGGATCTCAAGCGGACGTGTCAAAGGCGTCCGCCCGCGCCGGCGACAGCACGGCGGACTCCCTTCTTGCTCTCCCCGCCATTCGCGGCATGATGAAGTCATGCAACTGGTTACCGATCAGATCCGGAATTTCCTCCAGTACATCGCCGTCCAGTTCATCGAATTCCCCGCCGAAGCGCAGCTCAAGGTCACCGAGCTGGGGCCGAAGCGCTTGCGCTTCAAGCTGGTGCTGCGGCAGTCCGACGTGGCCCTGCTGATCGGCCGCAACGGCTTCAGCGCATCCGCCATCCGCGGCGTGCTGAAGTCCATCGCCGAACGCGAGGACGTGAACGTGAGCCTCCAGATCCACTCCCACGAGGAGGAGACCGAGATGCTGGCCCGCGGCAGCCACTGACTTTCCCGCCTGCGGGTTCTCCTTGCCAAATCCCGCCGCCGCCCCTTACCCTGCGCCCCGCCGCGAACGCACCCCAGGGTGCCACGTCGATGGTCCCGTAGTCCAATGGATAGGACGATGGCCTCCGAAGCCGTAGGTACAGGTTCGATTCCTGTCGGGACTACCATTCTTTAATCACGGGTATTCCTCCCGGCGCAAACGGCGCGAAGGCCGTTGGAGGCGACTTGGCCCGAAGTACTTCGTGCGCTCCCGGTTGTCTCAGCGCGACCTTGCTCCTGGTTCCGGAATGGGACGTATATGGAGTCGTGAAGCGTTTCCTCCGCGCCCTGATGGCAATGTGGCTTGCCGTCGCGCAGGCAGAGACTTCGGAAACCACGCTCATGTCCGCCGCGGAGGTACGCGCCCTCTCGCCCGATGAGGCGGCCAAGGCTCGTCCGGTCAAGATCCGCGGCTTCGTGCCTTTCGTGCATTCCCCGGGCCGCGCCCTGTTCCTGCACGACGGGACATCGGGTGTTTTCGTGGAGCAGCCGCCGGAGGGCGATCTCGTGTGGCCCGCCATCGGCGACCGCATCGAGGTTACCGGCGTCAGCGGCGAGGGGCTTTTCGCGCCGGTGGTCCGCGGGGTTGAGGGTGGCGCTCCCGGAATCGAGATCATGAGCCACGGGGAACTGCCGGAGCCGCGGCGGGTAAGCCCGGACGAACTGGGCCGCCCGGACCTCGATTGCGAATGGGTCTCGGTCGAGGCGCAGGTGCGCGAGGTGCTGATGAACGGCGACGATATCGTATTGGAATGCCAGGCCGGGAGCTGCGATTTCCATGCCTTGCTGGAAGGGCCGCTCCCCCCCGAGTCGGTGCCTTGGGGACTTGCCGAAAGCCGGGTGCGGATCCGCGGGGTGGCGGCTACGATCTTCAATACCAGCCGCCAGATGACGCGGCGCTTCCTGCGGGTGAACTCGCTTGCCGACGTGGTGCGGCTGAATGATCCCGACCCCCACGCCGAGCCGCGCTTGGCACGGGCCGACGAATTGTTCCGCTTCACGGGCGCGGGACCGGACGAGCTGGTGCGCGTCCGGGGCACGGTCACGCTCGCGATTCCGGGCAGCGGGCTCTTTCTCCGCACCGATGGCGGCGGGCTCTGGGTCCAGACAGCCCAGCCCTTGGCCACGGTGCCCGGCAGTATCGTGGAGGCCGACGGCTGGCCACGCGTGGAACCGATGAAGCCCATCCTGCGCGCGCGCAGTATAAGCCTGGCCGGCCAAGGCGTGATACCCCGCCCGCTGGAACTGGAGGGGCGCGAGGTGCTCCATGCACAACATCAGGCGGAACTCGTCTCGCTGGAGGCGGAGCTGCTCGATGTCTTCCGCGGGGGGGACGGCACGACACTGGAACTGCGCGACCGGGCGACGGTGTTCCGCGGCCTGCTGGCCACCCACGATGGGAACCTGCCGGAGTTCGTACCGGGCTCGCGGGTGAGGGTGAACGGCATCGCACAGATCACATCCGCCGGGGCGTTCGCGCCCTTGCAGGAGGAAGACAAGCTGCTGCTCCGGATGCGCTCGCCGGCGGATGTCGAGGTTCTTTCCCTGCCCCCGTGGTGGACCACCCGGCGGGTGGTGATTGCCTCGGCGGCGATCATCGCGGGACTACTGGCAATCTACGCCAGAAACCGGACCCGGCGGAGGCGCAAGCAGGAAGCACAGCGCCGCGAATTCGAGGCCGTCCTTGCCGAACGCGGCCGCTTCGCCCGCGAGATCCACGACTCGTTGGCGCAAGGGCTGACCTCCATCTCCCTTCAACTCGAGTGCGTGCGCGACGAGGTGGTCACCGATCCTGGCAAAGCGCGAGATCACATCGAAATCGCTCGCTCGCTCGTCCGTGACAGCTTGCGGGAAGCCCGCCGCACGGTGTGGAATCTCCGGCCGCTGGCGCTCGGGGAGGCCGACCTGGCAACAGCCTTGCAGCGTTTCGCCAACGATTTGACCCGCGGCTCGAAGATCAGCTGCTCCCAGCAAATCGAAGGGACGCCGCGGCCCTTGCCGACCGATCACGAGAGCGCGCTGCTGCGCATCGGCCAGGAGGCGCTCACCAACGCGGTGCGCCATTCCCGCCCTGGCAGAATTGTCGTCAGCCTGCGATTCGGCACCGCCTGGGTCACCCTCGCCGTGCGCGATGACGGTTGCGGCTTTGACGTTGCCGAACGCGCCGGCAAGGGCTTCGGTCTGACAGGGATGTATGAACGGGTGGCCGCGCTGGGCGGCAGCCTCTCAATCGACAGTATGCCCGGCGAAGGAACCGAAGTCTCCGCGACCCTACCGACATGAAGAGCCCGATCCGCATTCTCTTGGCCGATGACCATCCGTCGCTACGCGCCGGCCTCGCGGCGATCCTCAACAGCCAACCCGACCTCAAGGTCGTCGCCGAAGCCGGCAGCGGCAGGGAGGTCATGGCGTCGGGGGAAAAGGCAGACCTCTACATCCTGGACCTCCGCATGCCGGACGGCGACGGCATCCAGACCATCAAGGACCTGATAGCGCGCGACCCCGCCACGCGCGTGCTGGTGCTCACCACCTACGACAACGAGGAAGACATCTTCCAAGCACTCGAAGCCGGAGCCCGCGGCTACCTGCTGAAGGACACAACAAAGGACGAGCTGATCGCCGCCCTGAGGAAGATCCACGGGGGTGAGCGCTACCTGCCGCCGGCCATCGCGGCGCGTCTGGCAGACCGGTTGGTGCGTCCGAGCATCACGCCCCGTGAGCTGGATGTGCTGCGGCTCATGTCGCGTGGAAGGACCAACAAGGAGATGGCATCCGCAATGTTCATTTCCGAGGAGACCGTGAAGACACATCTGAAGTCGCTCTTTCAGAAGCTCGGGGTACATGATCGTACCGAGGCGGTGGCGGTCTCGCTGCAGCGGGGCATCATCCGGCTGTAGTCCCCTGCCCGCAGAGATGAGAAGTCCTCCCCCGAGCTTCGGGTCGCGGAGGCCGGCCGGGCCTTGGCCGGTTCGAGCCGACCAACCGCCACCCTAGCGGCGGCGGCCATGAGCAACGTTTTGCGCTCATCGTGTGGCGAGTAGGAGGCAGGCCAGTGGCAGGCTACCTCCCCCGCTGCCGACCATCCAGCGACGGACCAGTCCCGCTCCACCCGGAGCAGGGAGGGCCGGGCCATGAGCCATTCAGCAAAGGGTGCGAAGAGACACCGTCTCGCTACCCTCTTCGCACCTGCGTATCCCCTGATCGGGGGGGATGGAAACCACTCCTTGGCGACGTGGACCGAAGGGAAACTCTGTGGTGCATTTAGGTGAAGCCTGATTCGGGCAACCGCTGCCAATCCAAGCACGGGCTTCCATTCCTCCCCCGGAAAAATCGCCAACCGTTGCTTCCGATTGAAACACGGCAAGAGGGCAAGCTTCAAAGACCCTACTCTCCCTAAACCCAATATCAAATGAAGTCGAAAACCCAATGCGGGCGAGGCCTTGCTGCCGCTTGCGCCATGTTTCTCAGCGTGCCTATCGCTCACAGCGCGGTTATTGAATCCTTCGAGTCCGGCACCCTCACCGGGTGGCAGGCCGGGACGCTCAATGGCACCACCACCACGGTAGATACGGCCCTTACCACCGACGGGACTTTCAGCGCCGGGAGTTCGTTCATGGTGCCGGCAAGCTTTTCCGGTTGGTCGGTGAATACCCTTCTGGAAAGGGATCCCCGCGGCTTTCTGGATCCAGGGACCACGATGTTGACGATGGACGTGTACTCCGACTGGTCGAACCCGAATGGCTGGGGGCTTTACCTAAACACCATCGTGCTGCTGCTGAACTATAGCAACGGCTGGACTCCCATCACGCCAACCAGCGGCTCCCTGGTC
This sequence comes from uncultured Luteolibacter sp., assembly GCA_966211015.1. Lineage (GTDB taxonomy): Bacteria > Verrucomicrobiota > Verrucomicrobiia > Verrucomicrobiales > Akkermansiaceae > Haloferula. Next base: position 12,833 of record CBIHMP010000020.1, read on the forward strand.
AACGGCGCGTTCTCCACACTCACCTGGGACATGACTCCGTATGCAAGCGCCATCACGGATCCCGGCCTCGGGTATTCCATCCTCGGCATTGCGTGGCACGTCGGGACATGGGCCGGGGGGGACGACGGGTTGCCGAACGGCACCCAGACCTTCGCCATCGACAATATCACGGCCGTTCCCGAACCGACGTCGCTCGCCCTCCTTGCAGGCGGCCTTCTATCGCTCCGCCGCCGCCGCCGTTGAGCCCTTCCTTTCCTCTTCACAACCCAAAACCCATGATACCCAAGACCTCGCTTTATTTCCTCGCCGCCGCGCTTGCGGTACCGGTGTGTTCGGCTGCCCCGATCTTTTCCTGGGAGACCGACACCGAAGGCTGGGGAGCCGACGCCCCCAACTCCGTGGCCACCTCCACCACGGCGGCTACGGACGGGCTCCAATCCCTGGCGGTCACCCAGCCGTTCGCAGGCACGAACAATTGGTGGAACGTCGGGACTTTCATCACGCTGAATCAGGAGCAACTGCAATCGATCTTCACCGATGCCACCGAGCTGAAGCTCGATGCCCATTACCCGGATCCGGGATACAACTCGTGGTTCGCCACTCCTCAGATCGAAATCATCATTCAAGGGGACAATGTCGCGTGGACGGGGCTTGCGACGAGAGACGTGACTATCGGTGAAGCTTCGCAAACGCTCACCTTCCCGCTCACGGTCGCCCAAGCGGCCGGCATGGCCACCAGCACTTCAGGCCAAATCTTCCTGCGGTTCAACTTCGGCAACGGCGGAGTCACCTCGCCGAACGCGGTGTTCTACGTGGATAATTTCACCAACACCGTCGTGGCCGATCCGCCGCCCGCCACCAACCTCTACTGGAAGGGCGATGTGGACGATCAATGGACCTCGCTCAATTGGACGTCGGACATCGACGGCACCGTCCCCGGAGGAGCAATGCCAACCGACGGTTCCGCCGGCATCGCCTTCGCCACTACCGGAGCTGCCAACTTTGCCACGGTGCTCGGTGCCAACCAGAACGTGAAGTCCATCGTCGTCACCCCGGGAATCGATCCCGTTTCGATCGGCGGCACCCACAGCCTGACGATCGGTGCGGACGGCATCTGGCTCGAGGCAGCCGCCGCCGGCCTTTTCATCGACACTTCCGGCGGCGTGATTCTCGCTGCCGACCAACGGTGGAAGAACAAATCATCCGGTCCGTTCAGCGTGGGCTCCGTCATTAGCGGCTCCGGCGCGCTTACCAAGAGTGGAGCAGGTTCGCTCCGCCTGGGAAGTGCCAACACCTACACGGGCGGAACCGTCGTCGAGCAGGGGGTATTGGCCCTGGACCACGCCGATGCACTCGGCGGGCCTACCGCTGCGCTCACGATGAATGGAGGATCGCTGGATCTCAACGGACTGGATGTCACGCTCGGCGCATTGTCGGGCCTGACAGGCGGCACCATCCACAATACCTCCCTCACGCCCAGCACCCTCACCCTGGATGCCGCGACGGACAGCAGCTATACCTGCCAGATCACCGATGCGGCCGGCGGGGCTCCCGTGTCCCTCGTCAAGAGGGGCATCGGCACCGTGACAAGCAATGGAGGAGGCTCTTTCACGGGCCCGGTGACGATCGAAGACGGCCTCTTTGTCGCGAACACGTGGGTTTTCAATGTTCCGAACTGGAGCAGCTTCGGAAACTCACAAGTGGCCGGACGCACCATCACCGTCACGTCTCCGGGAGCCCTCTCGTTTACGAGCAATTCCATCTTCGGGAACGCCATGGCGGACATGTCGCTGCTGCCGGAGATCATTGTCAACGAAACCACGCTGGATTCCACCCGCTACAACCAGATCGGCAACATCACGCTCAACGGCGCGACCCTCAGCCAGTCGTCCACCGACACGGACAGCTACCAAGGTTACCAATTCAAAGGCGATATCACGGTCATCGGCACCACCGTGTCGAATATCGAGAGCGGCGGCAAAGCCAACCACCTTTCCAGCGACACGGTCTTCAACGTGGCGGACGTGTCGGGCAATCCGGATGTCGATCTGGTCGTATCCAGCGCGCTGACAGACCAGTCGGGAGACTTTGCCAACGCTCCCGGCGGCCTGAGCAAGAGCGGCCCGGGCACCATGGCCCTCGACGGATTCAATACCTACTCCGGCCCGACGAAGGTGCTCCAAGGCGTGCTCAGCGTGGGCACGTCCACTTTGAGCAACTCCGCAGCAGTCGAGATTGAAACCGGAGCCGTGCTGGACCTGGTGCATTTCGACGTGGACACTGTCGCGGCTCTGACGATCGGCGCGGTGCCGATGGCCGACGGCACGTACGGGGCCATAGGTTCCGGTGCGCAATTCGAGCGCCCGGAGATTACCGGCAGCGGCATGCTGGCGGTCTTCTCCGATCCTTACCTGCCGTGGATCGCCAACTTTCCGACCCTGAGCGGCGAGGCCACGGCAAAGGGCGCGGATCCCGACAATGACGGGCTGACCAATTTGGAGGAATTCGCCTTCGATGGCAATCCGGAGGAAAGCGCGTCCACCGGCAAGGTACGCTCCCGCGTTGAAACGGTCGGTGAAGACCAGGCGCTGGTAATCACCCTGCCAATTCGCGAGGACGCTTCCTTCGTTGGAAGCGCTCCTGCCATCGCCACGGTCGAGGCCGACAAGATCGACTACGAAATCGGAGGATCGAATGATCTCGTCCTGTTCGATCAGAACGTCTCCGAGGTGGTGCCGGCGCTGACCGGAAATCCGGCGATGCCCGAACTGAATACCGGGTGGACCTACCGGACCTTCCGCCTCGAAGGCGCGGTGGGCGGTGAGGCACCGCGCGGGCCCAAGGGCTTCCTCCGGGCTATCGCGATCGAGATTCCCTGATTCCAGTTCCTTCAACAAGGCGACTGCGGTTTTCCGCGGTCGCCCTGACTTTTCCAAACCATGACGCGTCATTCATTCACCCGCCGGGGCTTTCTCGGCTCAGTGGGTCTCGGTTCCTTGGCCTTTAGTTCCAGCGGAGAGCCGCCGGTCTCTTCCCGGCCCGCGATACGGCGGGAGGGCCCCGACTTTCCCGCGGACTTCCAGTGGGGCGTTGCGACTTCCGCCTTCCAGATCGAAGGGGCTACCGGCGAAGACGGCCGCAAACCGAGCGTATGGGACACCTTTTCACGGATCACCGGCCGGGTGAAGGGCGGTGACACCGCCGACATCGCCTGCGACCACTACCGCCGCTTCGCCGCGGATGTAAAGCTGATGGCGGAACTCGGGATCAAGCACTACAGGTTCAGTATTTCCTGGCCCCGCGTGATTCCCGATGGCCGCGGCGCGGTGAACGCGAAGGGCATCGACTTCTACAAGCGCCTCGTGGACACGTTGCTCGGCCACGGCATCCGGCCTTATGCGACGCTTTTCCACTGGGACAGCCCGCAGGCGCTCGAGGATCGCTACGGCTCCTGGCGCAGCCGGGAGATGACGAAGGACTTCGCCGACTATTGCACGGCCGTCGTCTCGCATCTCGGCGACCGGGTGACCGACTGGATGACGATCAACGAGATCTTCTGCTTCACCTACATGGGCTACGGCGTCGGCAGCACGCCCCCGCATGCACCGGGGACGATCGTCACGCGGAAGAAAGACGTGCAGCAGACCGTGCATCACGCGCTGCTCGCGCACGGCCTCGGTTGCCAGGCGATCCGCGCGGCTTCACCCGTTCCCTGCAAGGTCGCTCTGGTGACAAATTGCGATACTTACGTGCCCGTGGTCGAAACGCCGGAGAATATCGCCGCGGCGAAAAAGGCCTTCCTCGCGGAGGAGCACAACGGAACCGTGATCGTTCCGGCACTCACCGGGAAATACGGGCAGGAAGTGCTGGAGTCGCTCGGGAAGGAGGCGCCCGAGATCCGGGATGGGGATATGGAAATCATCGGCCAGCCCCTCGATGTGCTCGGGATCAACCTTTACACCGGCCACTACGTCCGCGCGGCGGAGAACTCCCGCGGCTATGAGATCCTGCGCATGCCGGAGAGCTACCCGAAGATGCACATGCCATGGCTGAACCTGGTGCCGGAGTCGATGTACTGGGCCGTGCGCTTGGTCGGGGAGGCCATCGGGAAGAAGGATCTGCCGCTGGTCATTTCCGAGAACGGCTGCGCGACCGAGGACCGGATGTCCGGGTCCGGGGAGGTCTTTGATCTCGAGCGTGTGCTCTACCTGCGCTCGTACCTGCGGCAGGCGAGCCGCGCCGTGGCCGAGGGATACCCGCTGAAGGGCTACTTCCAGTGGAGTCTCCTCGACAACTTCGAATGGTCGTGCGGCTACGAGAAGCGCTTCGGTCTGGTCCATGTGGATTTCCAGACCCAGAAAAGGACGCCCAAGCAGAGCTACCACTGGTACCAACAGGTGATACGCGAAGGACGGGTAATGTGAAACGAAGCCACGCCAAGCTCGGTGGCATGGATTTACTTCGCGAGGCCGGAGGCATGGCCCGGGTGATCGGCACCATTGCCTGAAGGGTTATAATAATTCGGTTTCCGTGTCGGCATCGAGGAGTATCCCCGTGCCGGATCCTTTGGGTTAGGGGCCGTGGCGTACCCGGCCAAGGGGGCGGCTGGAGCAGAGGGTTCCTGCTCCAGCCGCTAGGCTCCCGCTGCCTACCGGGCTCGGGCAGGGGTCGCTGGGGTGGATGTCGCGGATTTCCCTGTCGGCTGGCGTCGCGATTTTACGCATATGGTATTATGGACGAGATTTCGTTTTCCTCCGGTAGTCCAGCCATCGGCGACATCTCCTCCGTGCGCGGGAGGTCGCCGCGCGGCCTTCCGGCCGCTCGAGACGAGAAGAAGTTGCGGATTGTGGTTCTCGCCGGAAACACTGCATCCGGCAAAAGGGTCGGGAAGCTCTGCCATTCCGCCAAGCTGCCTTGCGCCGCGATTTTCAAGCCAAGCCCGAAATTGGACACGCAGATCAGCGAGGCTTGCCCCGATGTGATCTTGGTGGAGATCGACTCGCCGGGTAGCGCGGGGATCGAGGCAATAGCGGGGGTGAAGCAGCGCTTTCCCCGGATTCCCATGATCGTGGTCTCGGGCGGGGATCATGCGAAGGCCATCGTTCCCGCTCTGGAGGCGGGGGCGTCAGGGCATCTCCTCCGATCAGCGCCTCCCGGGGAGGTGGGCCGGGCAATCCACCTCGTCCTCCATGGGGGTGCTCCCTTGAGTGCGGGGATCGCGCGCCATTTGTTGGAGGTATTGCATCGGTCCGTGGGGCGGCGGGCGGCCCGCAACGCCTTGAGCAAGCGAGAGAAGGATGTTCTGGACTTCGTTTGCGAGGGTCTCGCGAACAAAGAGATTGCCGATCGTCTGGACATCTCGCCCGAAACGGTGCGCATGCACCTGAAAAGCGTTTTCGGGAAGCTCGGGGTCCGGAGTCGCACGGCGGCGGCAATGAAATACCGGGGCGACCAAGGGGAACGGGGGGTGTTTGGGAGCTGATCCCCGCGCAACCGGGCTGATCCGGAATCCAATCTCTCTGCGCGCCTTTTCCGGCCCACGACCAGGGGAACCGCGACGCGGAGCAAACTGCAGCCTCCGAAAAGTTCACATCTCATTAAGAGAGAAGTGGTCGGGGCGGCCAGATTCGAACTGACGACATCCTGCTCCCAAAGCGGACAATCTTTTCGCAACTCGTTGATACAACCACATTAAAATTTCGAGATTTTCCCCATTTTCGGAATTTCTCGACTTTTAAAGGCAATAAGGGCACCGCTATCGCATGGCGAAGCCGACCAAGTTCAAGCCTAAGAGCACCCCCAAGGGCTGGCGGGTAAACATCCCCGCAAAGTTCTCGGAGAGCGGCAAGAGAGAGCGGCATTTCTTCCTGACCCGCGACCTTGCCGATGCCGCGGCCTCCAATCTCAAAAAGAAGACAGAGGACCACGGAACCCAGGTGCACGCCATTCCCCCCACCCTCGCGGAGCAGGCGATGGCCGCGCATCGTTTGTTAGAGCCCTTCGGCATAACGATTTTACAAGCGGCACAGCAAGTCGCCTCCATTGAGGCAAGCAACCGGGCATCAGCAACGGTGGAATTGGCGACGACTCTCTTCGCGGTCGCGAAGGAGTCTCTTTCCACGAAGCAGACCCAAGCCATCCGCCACTTGAACTCCCACCTCGTGGAGGACTTCCCCTCTCGGCTCATGAGCACCATCACGGCGGCTGAAATCGCGGACCATCTCAGCGCCCGGACCACCGGCCCCTCAGCGTTTAATGCTAAGCTTCGATTGATGGTAACTTTCTGGCGCTGGTGTGCCAATCCGATACGTGGATGGTGCAACGCCGATGCGCTCAAACACGTCGAACGGCAGGAGACAATCCCCAGCGAGATTGGCACCTTGAACGCGAAGGAGGCCCGCAAGCTCATGGAGACGGCTGAGAAGCATTACCCCGAGTGCGTCATTGGATTCGCCATAGCACTCACCACCGGCATCCGCCAAGCGGAGATCGAGCGGCTGGAACCGGAAGACATCACCGACGAGGGAATTAATGTCTCCGCCGCTACCAACCGCAAATCCAACCGTCGCCGTTTCATCGAGATGCCTCCGCAACTCGCAGCGTGGCTGAAAGCCTACCCGATCGACGAAACCGTCCTGCCCGCGAACTGGAGACGCAAGGAAATGGCCGTCAGAAGACTGGCGGGCTGGAAGGTATGGTGCGACCTCATCGAACCGCCCGAGGCTCCGGAGGATGCGCCAGAGTGGCCGCAGAACGCCCTGCGACACACCGCCGCTTCCTCGGCCCTAGCATTGGGCAAGCCGATAGAGACACTGATCTTCGAGCATGGGCATGCCGAGGGCGTCACCACCTTGAAAGCGCACTACATTGGGAAAATGACCCGCAAAGAAGCGGTGGCCATTTCGTCCATCGGCCCCGGCGGAACCAAGTTGCCGACCATCGTAGCGGCATAAATCCACCCTTACCCTAAGAACCAGCAGCGCCGACCGAGGATCGCCTTGAAATCACTATACGTGACACTCCGACCACGTGCCTGCGGTTCCAGCAACAATGTTGCAACGCGACTACGACGCGCAAGTGTCGGCCAACTTTCCTCAGAAGGCACCCTAATCCTTTCATCGAATCTAACGCGGAGCCCAAAAAAAAGCCTTCTGGTCATCGTTACGGCAACTTTGAATTTGAATCAAGATGAACCAACGTGACGCCTCAGACTCTTCCATAAGATTCGAAACTTGGGCACCTCGAGGAGCTGAAGCGGAGCCACATTGGCAGGCTTTGGAAGCACTGAGCCAACACGAGCGGGAAGAGGCAGTCTGCACTCGGATTTCTTCGCTCAAAATCGACCCCCCGTGGGCACAAATCGAAGGAGTTCACTGGCGTGTAATACTTCCGCAACTTGACATGCCCGAGGATGCCAAGGCTCGGTTCTGGGTCGAGTTTTCCAAGGCTTCGGCGGTTCAGAATCGAAAAGAGGCCTTGCGCGGACTGCGGATAGCCCGCCGGGAGCGGGCGCTTGAAATCCTCGAGAGCGCCCGCCACGCATATGCGAACTTTCAGTCCCTAGACCCTTCGAGTCCCAAGCGGTACCTTGAAGCCTTGGGAAAGTGTGGAGCAGCATTTGAAGATATAGGAAAATGGTTCTCTGAGCGTGTATACTACCGCGACCACGAGATTCTTGTGATGGCTACACAGCTTCTTATAAAGGGAGATGATGGTGATCCCCAATCGTGCGCCGAGGCAAATACGAATGACGGCGTCATCCTGCGAATCTTTTGCCATAAGCATATTGAGGATAGGACTTTGCCTACCAAGAAGGGGATTTTCGAAGACTATGGTCGGCACCGCGGAGCAATATTAGCGGAACTCGACCTGACTGACCGACAGGCACTCTCGAAACAAGTAAGCAAGTCGCTGAACAAATTGGGGCTCGCCAACTTGCCGCCCTGAACTATCGCCCAAAAAATCTGAAAACGGGCGATACCCAAAGGCTGGAAAATGCGAATCTTAGGCGACGTGAAACAGTTCACGTCTGCCGCTGACGCCAAGCTCGTCACCCCAAAAGAGATGGCGGAGATCCTCCGCTGCTCTCCGCCCCAGGTCCTGCGCCTCATGCGCGCAGGTATCATTCCCATCGCATTTTCGGTGGGCCGGCTTCATCGTTTCGACGCTTCCGCGGTTCTGGAAGCGTTGGGAGCCCACAAACCGTCCACCGAGGCGCATGCGGACAAATAGCGGACCGGTCCTGCGTCGGCATTCGGCAAGCCTCAGTCTCCGGTTCTATTTGATCTCGGTCGTGGGAACCCAGCTCTCAGTCGTCGCCGGTCACCGGTCCCTAGCTTTGGCGACTTCTCTTACCAAGCACGAGATTTAACCAAACCCACACCAAGCATCACCCACCAATCCAGTTACTATGCCTGACGTAATTAAGTTCACCACCTCCAAGGCTCGCGTCCTGCCCGCGCCCTTGGCTATCGTCACCTCCCATCCGCTCTACCAAAAGCGGACCTCCACCCACTTGCGCTTGAACCTCTCGAAGCTGGTCTCGGTCCAGTTCGGCCACCAAGGCCACCGCTTCGTGACGATGAAGTATCTCCAAAGCCCTGATGGCGACATGTTCCTTGTCGGCCTCGAGGCCAATCTGCCCGCCCTTCTCTACGGGCACAATGGACGCCTCGTGAAGAACCAGGATGAGATGGTGCTCGCGCTGACCCGCGCGCGCCACGTCATCGAACCCTTCATTCACCCCGATGACCTGCGCATGGTTCTTCCGGGTCGCGACTGTGACAGCGGCACGTTCATCAAGGCCGTTGAGGTTCCGATCCAGGTTCAGGATCCGACAGGCGAGATACTCAATGCGGCCAACTTCACGTCGTGCCGCAATTTCGTGAAGACCCCCCAGGTCCATCCTGGCGAGAGCATCCTCCATCGCAGCTCCGCCATGGACATCGATTTCTATGACAAGCTGGCCGAAGCGGGCGAAGGAGTCTGCGTGCCTGCAGGCCAAGGATGCACCAGGATTGAGGTCCGCTTTAAAACTCCGCGTCGCATTTCGGAAGCACTTCGGATTCACACCGGCCGGTCTTGGGCGGTCGCGTCCATTCCGTTTGACGAGTTGGAGTTTGCTTTCGAGCAGGTGATCAAGGGCTCTCTGATCGGCGCGTTGGCGGAACCGAAAGAAAAGGCCGACCATTACGTTTGCCCGGCCGCACGGTCGATCTTGGAGCTGGCCGGTGATCACGTGGCTCTCCTTACCGCACTTGCCGAGCAGGAACGCATCAAGGACAAGCGGGCCTACGGGAAAATCCGCCGGCAGGTCTTCCATGAACTCGCACGTCTCTTCCCTTTGTCGCTGCTCGGCATTCTCGAGACCTGGCGCGAGAAGCTGATGAGCGAGGTTGCCATCAAGGGGCTCGAAGCTGGACACCAGTTGATGGTCGCGCGCTGTGCCTGGCCCACCGAACCCTCTGGAGACCTCGCGGAAACTTTCTCCGGCATTCTCATGGTCAACTCGATGGACCCGCGCCGGAAGCACTTCATCCGTCACTCCAAGGGCCACCCGTTTTGACCGGCCGTTCGACCTTCCTATCTCATCTAGTGAAATGATCACCACCATTGAGTTCAAAACCGCGCCCGCCAAGATTACCAAAGATCTTCTCGATGCGGCCAAGGATCATCCTCTTTTCCTGGGAATCACCTCCAGCGCGCCCCCCGACAACGCTGCAACCTACACCCTTTCTTTCGGCAAGGATGGCCTTGAGTTTGCCAGTTTCACGTTCACTTGCGAGGCATCAGGGACATTTGTGCTTACGACTGCGAATGGCAATCTTCCTGCCCTCCTCTGGGGGCACCAAGGTCGCGTGATTCAAGATCAAGCCGAGCTGGAGGCCGCCTTGACGAAGCTGCGCTGGCTAGGTTCCAGCATCGTGGAAGAAGAAGACATCTGCCTCCTGCTTCCCCACACGAGCATTTTTAACTGCGGCTTCATCTCGG
>CBIHMP010000021.1:0-22687 GCA_966211015.1 uncultured Luteolibacter sp.
GCGAGGAAGTCGTGGGCCCGGAGGCCTTCGCCCGTTTCCAGGAAGAGTTTCTGGAGGCGATCCCGGACATTCGCCTCCAGGTGAACAAGCTCCTGGCCGACAACACCGACGTCTGCATCCATTGGAGCGCATCCGGCACGCACAGCGGGAGCGGCTTCGGCTGCAACGCCACGGGCTGCGAACTGAACTTCCAAGGCGTGACCTGGCTACGGGTCAAAGCGGGCAAGATCGTCGAGGGGTGGGACTTTTGGAACATGGACCGCCTGATGCGGAAGATGTCCGGCGAAAGCGCAACGAGCTGAGCTCCGGGTCCGGGAAGCAGCGGCCGACGACCGGGGGGCGCCTCCTCTCCTCGCTCTGCCGCCGCTCGCAACCTCGGCACCGGCGGGATGGTTTCACGGAAATGCCGGTGCCGGATCTTGCGCCTTTCGCCCGCGTTATTCTTCATTCCGGATGATATGATCCGGTCGGCCCTCATCCTCGGCGGTGGCAGCGCAGGCCTTCTGGCGGCCCTCACCCTGAAGCGGAAGATCCCCTCCCTGGAGGTGGAGGTGGTGTTCAGCAGCCGGATCGGCGTGATCGGCGTGGGAGAAGGCACGGTGCCCTATGTCCCTGCCCATCTCCACCAGTACCTCGGTATGGACGAGCACGAGGTCTTCCATGCGATCCAGCCGGTCATCAAACTCGGCGTCCGCTTCGCCTGGGGAAGGCGCGATCACTTCGACTACACTTTCACCGGCAGGCAGCAGGCGTGGCGATGGCCGGATCTCCCGAGGAACAACGGCTTCTACGGCTGGGACGACCCTTCGGCGATGGACCTGTCCTCCGCGCTGATGGATCGCGCCAGAGCCCTGCCGCGCCGTCCGGACGGCGTCCCGGACTTGCCGCCGCCGGGCAGCAACCACGCCTGGCATATCGAGAACAAACTCTTCGTCGCCTGGCTCGAAAAGGCCTGCCGCCGCGAGGGCGTCCGCTTCACCGATGCCGAGCTCGCCGGCGTGGAAACGGGCGGGCAGGGCATCGCCGCGATCCGGCTCTCGGACGGCTCCGTGAGGAACGCGGGCTTCTACATCGATAGCAGCGGCTTCACGTCCGAACTGATCGGCAAGGCCCTCGGTGAGCCTTTTGAAGACTTCTCGGCCTCGCTCTTCTGTGATCGTGCCGTGGCGGGAGGATGGGAGCGGGGCGAGGAGCCGGTCCTTCCTTACACGCTCTCCGAAACGATGGAGGCCGGGTGGTGCTGGCGCATCGACCACCCCGGCCGGATCCACCGCGGCTATGTATTTTCCAGCAGCCATGCGAGTGACGAGGAGGCGACGGAAGCCTACCTGAAAGTCGCCCCGAAGGCGGTGAACCCCCGCGTGGTGCGCTTCCGCTCCGGGTGCTACCGCCGGAGCTGGATCGGCAATGTGGCGGGCGTGGGGAATGCCGCGGGCTTCGTGGAGCCGCTTGAAGCAACCGCGCTGATGGTGATCTGCCTCCAGTGCCGGTGGCTCGCCGACGGCCTGATCGACTGCGAGCTGCGGCCGAACCCCAGCCTCGCAAGCCTCTACAACAAGCTCAACGCGGCGATCTGGAGGCAGATCCGCGATTTCCTGGCGATGCACTACAAGTTCAACGACCGCTCGGACACGCCGTTCTGGCGGCGTTGCCGGACGGAGATCCCGTTGAACGATGTCGAGGAACTGGTTGCCTTCTATCGTGAAAACGGACCCTCGGCGATCAATGCCGGCCATCTCCTTTCCGGGGACCCCTTCGGGATCGAAGGCTATCTGGCAAGTCTTGCCGGCCTGAAGGTCCCCCACCAACGCCCTTACGCGGCCTCTCCGGAAGAGCAGCGCCGCTGGAGAACCTACTGCGAGCGCCATCGGCAGCTCGCCGGAGGCGGCTTGGGAATGAGGGAGGTCCTCCGGCAACTGTCGGCGAAAGAAACGTGGCGGAAGATCCGCGGCAGGTGACCCGGGTGCGGGAATGAAGAGATTTCCCCGGCGAGGACTCCCCGGGCCCCGCGGTGCGGCAGACCGCCTCAGTTCATGAAAGGTTCACGAATAAAGACATTTCCCAGATACAATTATGATACGTATTTGAGAATACATTCGACGTCCATTCATCCGCCAAATTGCGGATTGATCTTCTTTTGCGGAAAAAAAAGACCGTTTGTGGCTGATCTTTCTTGTCAAAGCCACAGTGGGACATTCATGAATTATTCATACCGGATAGTTTCAGCCGTGCCCAACGGCGGAGCAAAACCGGCTAAAACCCAAAACCCATGAATACCCAACGCAGCACTCTCCTGCACGCGGCCCTCCGTACCCTGGTCCTTTCGACCCTACCGGCGGGAGTACAAGCGCAGAGCATCAGCCTCAACTTCACCGACTCCGCGGCGGGCAGCGCTGTCGCCACCGGGAGTGCAGGAGCTGTTCCAGTGGCAGCGTCCTCCTGGAACAACCTCAACAGTACCGGGGGGGACGGCAACGGGACCAATCTGATGGATAACACCGGCACCGGCACGGGTACCGCGATCAACTGGATCTCCGCCAATACCTGGCGCAGCGGCGTGACCCCGACGACGGGCAACGGCCAGTTGACCAAGGGCTACCTGGACGACGGCGGCGGTGGCTCCCAGATCAATATCACGAGCATTCCCTACCTGTCCTACAACGCGTATGTTTACGTTTCCAGCGACCAGGGAGGAGGCACGCAGGCCAGCGCCAACTACCGGCCCATCTCCATCAATGGCGTGGCCTACAGCCACAACGACACCGCGACCGTGGCGGCGAACGCAAACTGGACCGGCCAGAACTTCACCGACGGAGCGGTGGTCGAAGGTCAGAACTATCTGAAAATCCCCAATCTTGGCGGCCTGACGATGAACGTCCGCGGGGGCAACAGCACCGGCGGCTTCCGTGGCCCGATCGCGGGAATCCAGATCGAGAACACGTATGCGGGTGCCTTCCGCTACTGGGACCTCAATGGAACCGCGGCCGGGGCCGGCGGGGCCACCCCCGCAGGCACTTGGGACGGCGCATCGGCCAATTGGAATCCCGCGGCCGACGGCACGGGAACCACGGCTGCCTGGGCGGGCGCGGGAAACACCGCGGTTTTCGCCGCCGGGGCGGACGCCACCGGAACTTACACCGTGACCATCTCGGGGACGCGGACTGCCGACGCCATCCTCACCGAGCAGGGCAGCCTCACGCTGAGCGGCGGCACCCTCAATCTCGTGGCTCCGGCGGTGATCCGCACCGGCACGGGAGCCGGCCTTTCCCTCAATACCACTCTCTCCGGCACGAACGGGGTAGTACTGGAAGGGGCGGCGGACATCAGCGTTTCCGGCGTGCATAGCGTCTCGGGTGCCGCGATCTTCACCGCCCCGTCCGTCATGCTCAACAGCGGGACCAGCTTCCCCTCCCTGGGAGGACTGGTTGTCGGCGACAACACCACGGTCATCGCCGATGCCTCGTCCCTCGCCATGACCGGCGGCATGACCGCCGGAAACGGTGCCCAGATCAATTCCGCAGGTTCGACCCTTTCTGCCGGCGGAAACATCAACTTGAACGGCGCCGGTTTCTCCGGGTCCGGAGCGACCGTCATCACGGCACCCAATCTGTACCTGAACAACGGGACTGCAGCGGCTTCCATGGCGCTCACGAACTCGGCTGCCATCACCCTCACGGCGGTGGCCCCCGCGCAGAGCAACTTCGAGCTCAACAGCGGATCGCTCACGATGAGCGACTCCTCCGTGATCAATACCGATCGCTGGACGAACCGCGGCAGCGGCCTCACCCACACGGTTTCGATCGGGGGCAACGCGCAGATCAACGTCACCGACGACCTGGTGCTGGGGGACAATTCCAATGCAGCCATCACCGTCACCCAGACCGGCGGGACGGTCACGAATATCGGCACGACGAACAATCCCGCCGGCAACGACCTCTCGAACCGCTGGGGACACTGGGGCGGCGGGACCACGACCTATAATCTCAGCGCGGGCACGCTGAACCTGCCGGGTGCCCCGCTCTACCTGTCATGGGACAGCGCGGCCACTCTGAACATCAGCGGCACCGGAGTGGCGAATATCAGGGGGATGAACTTGGGCTACAACAACAAGATCCAGGCATCCACCATCAATTTGACCGGCGGCCAGCTCAATATCGGGGCGGACGGGATCATCACCGGCGGGACCGCGAACAAGACCATCAATCTCGGTGCCGGGACGCTGGGAGCGCTGGCTTCCTGGTCCTCCGCCGTACCGATGAACATCACCGCCGCCCATCCCATCAATACCGGTGCCTTCGACATCAGCCTGGAAGGCGCACTGACAGGCACGGGCAGCATCACCAAGACCGGCACGGGGATCCTGGAGCTCTCCGGCACGAATACCTACGCCGGCCCTACCGATGTGAACGCGGGTGCGCTGCGGATCGGTGGAACCACCGGCGGGACGGTGAACATCGCCGCGGGAGCTTCCTTGCGGGCGGGCACGACGGCCACGCCCGGCATCGGCACCGTGAGTTCGCTTAATCTGGCCAACGGCTCGTCTTCGACCTTCCGGATCGGCGCGGCTTCGGACGGGCTGGTGGTTTCCACGCCCGGCGGCCTGACCACGGATACCACCCACACCGTCAACATCGCGGGCTCGGCAGGGATGACGACGGGAACCTTCCCGCTCTTCGACTACGATACGACGGTCTCCGGAACGGGTGCCGGGGCCCTGGCACTGGGCAGCATGCCGCACATCGTGGCCACCCTGGACCACAACGTGGCGACCACCTCGGTGGATCTTGTCGTGACCGCCATCGACAGCCTCATCTGGACCGGTGAGAACGGGTCGGATTGGGATCTGAACACGGCGCAAAACTGGGCGCTGGCTTCCAATTCCAACGACGCCCCCTACTTCCAGACGGACCTGGTGGTCTTCAACGACGATGCCGCCACCGGCAACGTCGTCCTGACCGGGACGATTACGCCGGGAGACGTGATGTTCAATAATTCGTCCTTGGCCTACACGCTCAGCGGCACGGGAATCGGAGGAACCACCGATCTGATCAAGGACGGGACGGCCAAGGTCACCCTGCTGAACGCGAACACCTACACGGGCTCCACCGTGGTCAATGCGGGGATCCTCCAGGTAGGTGACGGTGCCACCGGGTCCTTGAACCCCATCAGCCCGGTGGTGGTCGCGAGCGGCGCGGAGTTCATCCTCCACCCCGCTGCCAACGGCAACTTCTCCAATCCGGTGAGCAACGAAGGGATCTTCCGCTTGCAGGGATCGGTGGACACCAACCTGAACGGCGTGTGGGGCAGCCCCAACAGCGGCCAGATCATCGTCGATTCCACCGGGATCTCTTCCTTTACCACCACGAAAGCGGACTGGAGCGGCAACCTGACGGTCAATGCGGGGACACTGCGCACGACCGGCTTCGCGATCAACAGCCTCGGCCAGGGATCGGACCTGCGCACGCTCACCTTCAACGGGGCGGACACGGTGCTTTCGATGGAACAGAACAACATCTTCGGCGGCGGCGGAACCACCTTCGATGCCATTCCCGTGCTGGTATTCAACGGCGGGGCGACGCTTGCCTCGACGAGGTACAACGTGCTGGGCGATGTCGTGCTGAACGGATCGACGATCT
This sequence comes from uncultured Luteolibacter sp., assembly GCA_966211015.1. Taxonomy (GTDB): domain Bacteria; phylum Verrucomicrobiota; class Verrucomicrobiia; order Verrucomicrobiales; family Akkermansiaceae; genus Haloferula. Next base: position 5,637 of record CBIHMP010000021.1, read on the forward strand.
CCGGAGCCTCCACCGAAGATTCCAACGACTACCGCGGCTTCGAATTGCGGGGCAAGATCACGGTGACGGGCAGCGCCCCCTCCTTGATCGAGACCTCCACCCCGCGCGAAAACCACCTCGATGCCGCCACGCTCTTCGAAGTCGCCGACGTGACTTCGGACAGCGCCACGGATCTGCTGGTCACCGCTCCTTTCCGCAATGCCAGCCCGGATAACGGGTCGCTCGTCGGCGGCATGGTGAAAACCGGTGCAGGCACCATGGAGCTGACGGCCGCGAACATCTACACCGGCGTGACGGACCTCCAGGAAGGAACCCTGAAGGTCACCGGGTCCCTCACCAGCAGCTCGATCACGGTGGCCGGCGGGGCGACCTTGGCCGGGGGCGGCAGCACGAGCGGCTCCGTGACCGCGAGCGCGGGCTCGATCGTCGCACCCGGAGCCTCCGCGGGCACCCTTTCGGTGGGAACCGATGCAGTGCTCGACGGCACCCTACAGATCGAGATCGACGGATCGGCGGGCGACACGCTCGACGTAGGCGGCAACCTGAACATCACCAATGCTACCCTCGATTTCACCGTCCTGGGGGGTGGAGCCACGCTGCCGGTCTATGTGATCGCCGAGTATGGCACGCTGACCGGAGCCACCTTCCTCGCCGTGAACAATACACCCGCGGGGTACACGCTCGTTTACAACCACGGTGCGAATTCAAACCAGATCGCCCTCGTCGATCCGAGCGCCGATCCCTACCTCACCTGGGCGACCAGCCCGCCGTATAACCTCTCCGGCGGGGACGAACTGCCGGGCGAGGATCCGGATCAGGATGGAATTGCGAACGCGATCGAGTTCGTCATCGGTGGCAATCCCGCCAATGCCAACGACAATGACAAGCTACCGACAGGTGCCGTCGTCGGGGGCAACTTCGAATTCACGTTCCGTCGCACCGACCTCTCGAACTACGCGCCGGTCCCCTTCGTGCAATATGGATCCGACCTCAGCGGTTGGACCGTGGCGGAAGACGGGGTGAACGGCGTGACAATCACGGTCACCGACGACTTCCACGGTCCGGGAATCGACCGCGTGGTGGTCGTCATCCCGCAGGCCCTGGCCTCCGGTCAGAAACTGTTCGCACGTCTCAACGCGACTCCCTGACCGGCCTCCCGGCCTCGGAAACAAAAACGCGCCACCGGCATTTCCGGCGGCGCGTTTTTTTTAAGTTAGGCTACGCGATGACGGGGTTCCACCCGGGGAACAAGCTGTTAACTTCCCCACATCAGCAGGCCGGATACAGGTGGCTTGTGGTGTTGTGTAAGGAACATGTCAGGGTTCCTTGTCTTGGCACGGGTGCCGGAGACCTGGCTCTCCGGCACCCGCTGCTTAGGCGGGCCGGAGGAAGCCATGGACCGAGGCCCTTACCAATCGGCGTTCCGGCCGCGGGTATCGATGTGCGTGAAGCCGCTGTAGCGGCCGACGCCGCCCTTGAAGACGCCGCGGGTCCGCAGGGATCTGGCGGCCTGTGCCACCGTGGAGGGGCGGGCGCCGAACTTCACGTCGATCGCCACGTTGGCCTGGTGCCACGAGCCGCGGCTGGCACCCCGGCAAGTGGCATTGTAGGCAGGCGAGCGGTAGGCGGAGACGATCTCCCCGACCGGCTGGCCAAGCTCTTGCGCCACCCGGTCGATCACCTTCAGGGTGGGAGCCATCTGCCGCCACATCGCGCGAGGCGGCAGGCTGTTCCAAACGGAGCCGTGCCGTTTGGCGTGGGCCTCGATCACTTGCTTCGGCGTCAGGCGCTGGAGGCGGAGGGAAGCGAGGAAGGCGGCGTAATCCTTCAGATTGCCACCTTGCCGGGCCGACCAATCGGCCGGCAAATCGCGGAGATCGGGAGAGGACGACGAATTGACGATAACTTTCGGCGTTTTCCGAGAGAAGAAGGCGGAAGCCTGCGTATTCGTGGCAAGAAGGGCAAAAGCACCAAGCCCGAGCGTGCCAAGGACACCGCGGCGGGATTGGATCGGGTTCCGGGTTTCTCCCGGGACTGTGGGCTGGGACATGTAGTGAGGGTTCGGGCTTGCTGGGAGGAGGGCAGGAGCAGGCTCCGTGCCGCCGTGACGGGATTGAATTCGCCCGGACCGCCCGGACGAATTCGCGGTGCAGGAAAGCAGCGTCCCGGGATGCCGCAAGGATTTTCGACTGAATTCGCTAACGGTTAGGACCTTGCCGCTGGAACCCACGATCTGCCACTCCCCTCTCGACAGCCCCGCGGGCACGAGCCAAACTATGCACCACGCATGCGTCTATCCGACCGCTACATCGGGCGCCAGGTCTTGCTCGGCACCCTCTTTGCCATCGTGCTCCTGAGCACCATCCTGGTGATGGGCAGCTTGTTCCAAAACCTCCGCATGCTGATCGTCGAATTCGGCGCTCCCGCTTCGATCATCGTGGAATTCATCCTCGCGACGATTCCCTTCTCCCTGATCTACACGGTGCCCTGGGCTTTCCTGACTTCCGTGCTGCTCGTTTTCGGCCGGATGTCGTCGGATAACGAGCTGACGGGATTCCGGGTGGCGGGGATCAGCCTGAAACGGCTCTCCCTGCCGGTATTCGCGATCGGGCTCGCTCTTTCGGCGCTCTGCCTCTGGTTGAATCTCGATGTCGCCCCGAAGGCGAAGATGAACGTGAAGATGATCTCGCTGCGGGCCTTCTTTTCCGATCCCCAGAGGATCTTGAAGGCGGCCGCCGAGCAGGACGGGCTGGAACGGCTCCAGAAGAGCGCCGGCAACGTGCGCGCCTATATTGAAAAATCCGACGGGTCGCTGATGGAAGGCGTACACCTTTTCCAGATCCCGGAAGCGGGAAGCAAGAACGCGGGCAGGAATACCTATGTCCACGCGATGAAGGCGGAAGCGGTGATCGACAACGTGAAGAAGGAATTCCGTCTTCATCTCTACGATGCGCTTTTTGAAACCACGGACGAGACCGGTGCCCCGCGGATCGCGACGGCGGGCGAGTCCGTGCCGGTGGTGCTGCCCTTCACGCCGGCACCTCAGAAGCAGGATCCGAAGACGATGAGCAACACCCAGATCGAGGACTCGATCCGGGACTTCGATGAGAATTTCCCCCAGTTCCGCAGCAAGCCGGAACTCCGGGCGAACTACATCGCGAACAGCCAGGCGGAGATCCAGCGGCGCTACGCTTCCTCCTTCGCCTGTCTGGCCTTCGCTTTCATCGGTGTGCCGCTGGGGGTCAAAGCCCGGCGGAAGGACACTTCGACGGGGCTCATCATCAGCCTGCTGATCGGAGGCGCTTATTTCATCTGCGGGATGCTCGGCGGCAAGAGTCCGAGCGGCGTCATGATTTCCAATTGGGCTCCCAACGTGGTCTGCGTGATCCTCGGGCTTTACCTGCTGCGCCGCGCCCGCTTCCGCTGACATCCCGGGGTTTCCATGGTGTCCCATTTCCATCCGCGCCGCATCCTCCGCCGCATCACGGAGTTTTTCCGCGGCGGAAAGCTGGATCCCTTTCCGATCCTGCACACGCTGAGGAAGTACAACCGGGAAAAATTCCGGGCGGATGGAAAGGCGGCATTGAATGTCTCGCTGCTCGATATTCCGCAAGGGATGGCCTACGCGGCCATCGCGGAGCTCCCTATCGTCTTCGGTATCGCCTGCTCGGCCACGGCATCGCTGGTAGCGCCGATTTTCGCGGGTTCCCGCCACACCATCCTCGGCCCGACAAATGCGACCGCCTTCATGCTCTTCGGCTTCTTCGCGATGGAGCCGATGCTGGCCACCCGGGAGACCCAGCTCGTCCCCCTGCTGGTCCTGATGGTGGGGATTTTCTGCCTGCTGGGCTCGGTGCTCCGGCTCGCGGATTTGCTCCAGTACATCTCCCGTTCCGTGCTCGTGGGCTATGTATCGGGGGCGGCGGTGCTCATCATGACGAACCAGATGAAGCATCTGCTGGGAATCGCCGACCACGTGGACGAGTTGCGCCCGCGCACCTTCGTCGGCTTGGTGGAGGCGCTGATCCGGGAGCTTCCCCACGCCATCTGGCCACCGATGCTGATCGGCACCGTTACTTTCGTGACCTTCCTGCTTCTGAAGCGATGGAAGCCGCGATGGCCGAATCTCGCGATCACGCTGGTGGGGGTGTCGGCCCTTTTCGGAATCCTGAGCCAGCAGCCAGGCAGCCCCTTTCAGCAAGTGGCGCGCTTCCGCACCTTTGCACCGGAAGACCTGCTGCCTTCGCTTCCGTCCCTGACCTACTCCGGCGTATTCGAGGACATCTCCGCCCTGCTCGGCGTGGCGCTGGCAATCGCTTTCCTGGCCTGCTTGGAGAATACCCTCATGGCGAAAACCATCGCCTCCCGCTCCGGCGATCGGGCCGATGTAAACCAGGACATGTTCGCCGTGGGTGCGGCGAACCTCGCGTCCGCGATCGCGGGCGGCATGCCCGCCTCCGGCTCGCTGCTGAGATCGACGCTGAATTTCAGCTCGGGCGCGCGCACGCGGATCTCTTCCGTCTATTCCGGCCTGCTGGTGCTGACCGCCGCGCTGATCATCGCGTGGTTGCCGCGCTACGGCATCTCGCTCATCGATTACGTGCCGAAGGCGGCCTTGGCCGCGCTGATCATCGGCATCGCCCTGGCCCTCATCAACCGCCACAATATCCGGATCTGCGCGCGCTCCACACCCGATGACGCCGCGGTTCTGGTGACCACCTTCATTTCGACGCTGATCGCTCCGCTCCATGTCGCGATCTTCATCGGCGTGGCGCTGTCCATCAGCCTCTTCCTGCGGAAGGCAAGCCGCCCGCACCTCGTGGAATATGAGTTCAACGATGCGGGCGAGCTCCGGCAAATGGGGGAAAAGCGCCAGCGCCCGAATCCGGCGATCTCGATCGTCCATGTGGAAGGCGATCTTTTCTTCGGTGCCGCGGAGCTCTTCCGGACACAGATCCAGCGCACGGCGGCGGATCCCTCGCTGAAGATCCTCATCCTCCGGCTGAAAAACGCCCGCCATCTGGATGCGACGTCGGTGCTGGCCTTGGAGGACCTGATCAAATTCATGAGGGCGAACCACCGCCACGTGCTCATTTCCGGAGCGACCCGCGACGTGTACCGGGTGCTCAAGAATTCCGGCGTCCTCACGACGATTCAACAAGGGACCGACCGCAAGGCGGGCGAGAGCAACATCTTCCTCAACCGGCCGAGCAATCCGAACCTCTCCACCCGCGACGCCTTGAAGCGGGCCCAAAAACTGATGGGCGGCGAGAAAGCGGATATCCGGATTTTCTACGATCCGGCGAAGAAGTGATTCAGGGAGCCTGTGTTTTTTGCCGCAAGAACCCGCCGGGGAGAAACCGTATTCGCTACGGTTTGGTGAAATCCTCTTACACCCTTACGGCAGTTTGCCTCCTCCCGGCGTTCCTGGCCCGGCCGCTCCCGGCTGCGGACAAGATCACCTTCGACGACCACGTACTGCCCGTTTTCCAGCAGAGCTGCCTGAATTGCCACAATCCGGACAAGGCGAAGGGTGGCCTGGATCTCTCCACCTTCTCCGGAGCGATGAAGGGCGGCTCCGGCGGCAAGATCGCCGAACCGGGCGACACGGGCTCGAAGATCATCGCGGTGGTGACCCACGCCGCCGAGCCGAAGATGCCGCCGGAGGGGGAGAAGCTGGGGGGCGCGCAGATCGATCTTTTGAAAGCGTGGATCGAAGGCGGGCTGCTGGAGAACAAGAGCTCCTCCGCGCGGAAGCCCTCCAAGCCGAAGTTCGACACATCCATTGCTTCCTCCGCCGACGCGAAGCCCGAGGGCCCGCCTCCGATGCCGCAGGATCTGCTGCTGGATCCGCCGGTGCTGGCTCCGCGCGCCTCCTCGGTAAATGCGATGGTTTCGTCCCCGTGGGCCCCGCTGCTGGCGGTGACGGGACAGCGGCAAGTGCTGCTTTTCAACACCGACACGCTGGAACTGGCGGGCCTGCTTCCTTTTCCGGAGGGCGATCCGGTGTCGCTCGCCTTCACCCCGAATGCGCGCTATCTCATCGTGGGCGGCGGGATTCCGGGGAAGTCGGGGGTAACGGTTACCTTCGACGTGGTGAGCGGCGAGCGGATGCTGGTGGCGGCAAAGGAGTTCGACAGCGTCCTGGCTGCCGATCTGAAACCGGACCTTTCGGTAGTCGCGACGGGCTCCCCTTCCCGCCTGATCAAACTTTGGAAGGCGGAGGACGGGTCGCAGATGCTCTCGATCAAGAAGCACACCGATTGGGTGACGGCGGTGGATTTCTCGCCCGACGGCATCCTTCTGGCCACCGGCGACCGCAACGGCGGCGTGTGGGTCTGGGAAGCGGACAGCGGGAATGAGTTCCACACCCTCCGCGCGCATCAGGCCGGAATCACGGCCACCGCTTTCCGGGGAGATTCCAACCTGCTTGCGACCGCCTCCGAGGACGGGAGCGTGCGGTTCTGGGAAATGAACGGCGGCACCGAGGTGAAGAAGATCGACGCGCACCCGGGCGGCGTCCTCGCCATTGCCTGGGCGCGGGACGGTTCCTTCATCACTTCGGGGCGAGACAAGGTCGTGAAGCTCTGGAAGCCGGACTTCAACCTGCTGCGCGAGCACAAGGACCAGCCGGACCTGCCGGTAGCGGTGGCCTTCGATTCGGAAGGCAAACGGGCCTTTGCCGCGGACTACCGGGGACAGATCACCGTTTGGGACGTCGCCTCCGGAAATCCGGCGGGAAGTTTCGATGCGAATCCTCCTTCCCTCGCCCAGCGCCTGGTTTCGCTGCGGGAGCAGATCCGCACGCAGCCGGAAACCATCGCGAAGGCGGAGACTGCATGCAACCATGCGACCCGGAAGCTCGAGGAAGCCCGCAAACACTTGAGCGAAGCCGAGTCGGCAATCGTACAAGCGAAGGAGGAGCATGCCGCCTCGGTCAAGCTGAAGCAAGAGACGGAGCAGAAGCTCGCCGGGACAAACCAACAGCTTCCCGCAAAGAAAGAGCAGGCCGTACAGGCGCGGGGCCGCATGGAAGGCGTCAATGCGGAGTGGGAAACGAAGCGCGCGGGGATCGCTGTCCTCGACCAGCGGATTGTCACGGCAACTCAGGAGCACGAGGCGGCTGCGGGGGAACTCAAGCGTATGGAGGACGAACTCGCCAAGGCCCGGGCGGAGAACCGGCAGGAGGCCATCGCGGGCCTGGAGGGCGCGGTCGAGGGCCAGCGCCCGAAGGTGGAGGCGGCAGCGGGAGCCTTGGAAGCGGCACGCTCGGAAAAGGGGCGCGAGGAAGCCGGCCTCGCCGAAATCGAATCCCGGACGAAGGCGGCCACCGACGAGACGGCCAAGCTGAATGCAGAGCTGGCCTCGCTTTCCAAGGAAGCGGATGAGCTGCTCGGGGTCCTCAGCCGCGCGGCCCAAACGATCACGGGTGCGGAGGCGAAAATCAAAGAACGGGAAGCCGCGGTTCCCCAGCTTCGTGGAGCTATTCCCCCCGCCGAAAAAGCGGCGGGCGAAACGGCGGCACAACTGGAACAGCACAAGCAGCACCTCCCGTGGCTTCAAGAGCGCGAGCGCTATTGGGTGGCGGCGCAACTCAATGCGGAAGCGCTGCAAGCGAAGGCGGAGGCGGACCTGAAGGGCAGCGAGGTCGAGGGCCTGGTAATGGATTCCGAAGCCCTGGCAAAAGCCGTGGCGGAGCAAGCGGCGGCACTCGCGGAGGCCGGCAAGCAGGCGGCGGATCTCGAAGCGGCGCATGAGGCGATGACGAAGGCACAGCCTCCCGCGGAGGCGAAGGCGCTGGAGGAATCGGCGAACGCTCTCGCGGCGGCCCGGACCAAGGCCGCGGAACTTGAAAAGAAGCTGAGCGCCGCCAGGGCGGAGCTGGCCGCCGCCAAGGCAAAGGTGGATGAATCCCTTCCCCTTGCCCGGGCGCTACGCGCGAAAGCGGAAGATCTGAGAGCGCGCTACATGGCCCTGCGCCCGGCGAAGTAACGCGGCGTTCCATGTCAAAGGCGCGGGGGCGATTGCTCTTCCGGGGCGGACGCCTGCCGCACAACGTGGAACCTTGTGCTACTTCAATTCCCGGGGAAGGGATCGGCCTCCAGGCGGGTGCGGATTTCCTCGATGGGGATCGCCGGTTTTTCCGGAGGCTCGGCACGGCGTAAAACCGCCAGCCCGATCGCGGTGACGGCGGTGAAAAGGATCAGGGCCGCGAGCACCATGCGGGACCCGCGCGGAACCTTGGTCATCATCCGCCTCACGCGGGCCTCCAGCCCGCCCTCGTGAGCCATCGCCAGCGTGGTCGCGGGTGCGCGGGTCGCCGCGGCGAGATCACAGAGGACATTGGCGTAGCGGTCGGCTCGGAAGCCATCGGCCACCACGGCCTCGTCGCAGGCGAATTCGCACTGGTCCGCCAGCCGGCCCGCCATCCACCAGACCAGGGGATTGAACCAGTGCAGGGTGCAGGCGACCGCCCCGACGGCGCGCCAGAGCGGATCCCGCCGCAGATGATGCTTCATCTCGTGAGCCAGCACCGCCTCGCGGACCTCGGGGGACCAGTACCCCCAGTCCGAAGGCACGAAGATCACCGGGCTCCAGATGCCGGCGGCGACGGGTCCGGGGTACGACTTCAAGAGGCGGACATCGACGATCAGATTTCCGGCCTCCCGCACGCCGACGCGTTCCGATTCCCGCCGCCAGCGCCAAAGCTGGGCCAGGGCCGCCACCAGGCGGACCGACGCCACAAGCACACCGGCAGCCCACAGCCAGGGAAGCCAGCGCATCGCACCCGACACCTCCCCCGTGTCCCGCGCGGGCGGTGGCAGGACCTCCCACTTCGGCAGGAAGAAGAGCAGCGGGAAGACCGCCAGCAGGCCGAGGGCGAGCAGGGTGAGCCGGGGATCCCGCGCCACGTCCCGCCGCCCTGCGAGCCACACGGCGGCAGCGGCGGTCAACGAGAAGACGACGGCGGTGGCGATCATGACGCTCAGTCTTGTTTCCCGATCAAGCTGCGGATTTTCTCGATCTCGTCCTCGCTCAATTGCTGATCCTTCGGATCCAGCAAGGCTGCGACAAGCTTCTCCGGCTTGCCCTCGAAGAAGGTGGAGAGCAGTTGCTTCAGCGCGGAGCGCTTCGCCTTCTTCTCCGGAACCGCGGGGCGATACACATAGCGGCGCGAGTCCTTGCGGAAAGCCACCAGACCTTTCTCCATCATCGTGGCCAGCAGCGCGCGCACGGCGGAGTAGGTCGGAGGATCCGGCATCTCATCCAGCACCTCCTGGGCCGTGGCCTCTCCCCTCCGGTAAAGGATGTCCATCACCTGGCGCTCGCGCCGGGCCAAGGTTTCAGCATTGCTCATGGAGGAGAAATAGACTGTGCTGGAAAAGCTGCAATTTAAATGTTGGAAATTCAGCATTTAAAATTGACGCGGCGATCCTGAAATGCTGTTTTTCCAGCACCATGAAATCAACGATGCTATCGACGGCGCTCCTGAAACGCTGCGGAACCTTCCTTTTCGGCGCGGGGCTCGCGTGCTTGTGGCTGGGCGGGTGCACAATGGGCCCCGGCTATGACCCCTCCACCAGCGCCGGCAGCGCCGACCACGCGAAGGGGCGGGCCCGCAAAGCTGCCGAAGAGCGCCCGGGCCTCGCGACGGGCTTCGGGGAATCCACGCGCTCCCCTTGGAATCGCCAGTCCTTCGTCCGCGCTTCCTCGAAGCCCGCGGGAACCGGAGCGGTTTATTACAACAACCGCGAGGGCATCGATGCCATGGCCGGATCGAAGGACAAGGTGGCGGGTTTCCAGACGGCAGCGGGCGGCGTGATCGAGTGGGGAATAAAGGGAAATCTCGGCTTCCTCCCCACCTATAATACTTACTATGAGAGCCGTCGCTTCGTCGTCGGGAAGCAGGGCTCGGACTACTCGATCCTGCTGAAAAATCGCTGCAAGAGCCGCTTGGAAGTGGTGCTCAGCGTGGACGGACTGGACGTGATCGATGGCAAGACGGCCTCCTTCGCCAAGCGCGGCTACGTCATCGCGCCGGACGAGACCTTGGAGGTGAAAGGCTGGCGCACGGGGCCGGAGACGGTGGCGCGCTTCCAATTCTCCAGCGTGGCCGGCTCGTACGCCAATCTTTCCACCGGCGAACATCGCAACGTGGGGGTGATCGGCCTGGCAGTCTTCACGGAAAAGGGCGTCGATCCTTGGACCTGGATGCCGCGGGAGGTGAATGACCGCCTGAAGGCCGCTCCTTTTGCGAAGGCACCATGAACCCGCGCAGCCGCTTCCTCCTTCTCCCGCTGCTCGGGGTCCTCATGGCCTCCCTGAGCTCCTGCGGGGCCTATTTCGGGCGCGCGCTGGGTCCAATCGCCCTGGAGCCCGAACCGCGATGCAGCCGTCCTTTCACCGGGGTCCGGACCGACGTCATGGAATTCATCAGCACCGACCGCGAAGAGATCCCGCTGACGGTGATGGGGATCCTGGATGTGCCTTTCAGCCTGATCGTGGATCTGGTGATGCTTCCCAGCGAGGGATATTGTGCTTGGAAGAAAAAGTCCGGCTGAGGGGATTCCCGGCCCGGGCGTTCTCCGGGATGCCCGGGCCACTTTCCCGCTTGGCAGCGCGGGCTTCCCGCCTACACTCCTGCCACACGACAGGAGAGTTCCCCGATCGCGGAACTGAGAACGGCCGGCGCACGCGGCGAAAATCCTCCGAACCTGAAGCGGGTCGCACCGCCGTAGGAAGCTCGTCCACCACCGATCCCTTTCCTTCCGGCCGCGCTGTCCCAGCGCGGCCTTTTTCTTTTCACACCATCATCCACCCTCACCTTCTTCCCATGATCTCGCCCGAAGAAACGACCGGCTCCGCCCACGACGAATCCCGCGCTCCCCTGCCCGCCTCCACCCGCGTGTATGTGGAAGGCCAGCTCCACCCCTCCGTCCGGGTGCCGATGCGCGAGATCGCCCTTTCCGACACGAAGGCCTTCAACGGCCGGATCGAGAAAAACGAAGCGGTGCGGGTTTACGACTGCTCCGGCCCCTGGGGCGATCCGGCATTCACCGGCACCTCGGACGAAGGCCTGCCCCCGCTGCGCCGCGAGTGGATCCTTTCCCGCGGCGATGTGGAGGAATACGTGGGCCGCAAGGTGCAGCCGCAGGACAACGGCTACCTGACGGAGAAGCACGTGGAATTCGCCTCCAAGTCGGAGCGCGCGAACAAGTTCGTCGAATTCCCCGGCCTGACCGCCGACCGCCGCATGCCGCTGCGGGCCACGGGCAAGCCGGTCACGCAAAAGTGGTATGCCGACAATGGCATCATCACCCCGGAGATGGAATTCGTGGCCATCCGCGAGAACATGCGCCGCGCGAAGATCGCGGACATGAAGGAGGACATCGTCCGCAATCACCTGGACAAGCAGCACGCCGGCTCCACGCAGCAGGCTGCCAGCCCCTACACGCCGTCCATCTTCTCCCGCTTCCCGCAGCGCATCCCGGCGGAGATCACGCCGGAATTCGTGCGCAGCGAGGTGGCCGCGGGCCGCGCGATCATCCCGCTCAATGTGAACCACCCGGAGTGCGAGCCGATGATCATCGGCCGGAATTTCCTGGTGAAGATCAACGCGAACATCGGCAACTCCGCCGTCGCCTCCTCCATCGAAGAAGAAGTGGAAAAGATGCGCTGGGCCACGAAGTGGGGCGCGGATACGGTGATGGACCTTTCCACCGGTAAGAACATCCATGCCACGCGCGAGTGGATCCTGCGCAACTCCCCCGTGCCGATCGGCACGGTGCCGATCTATCAGGCGCTGGAAAAGGTGAACGGCAAGGCCGAAGACCTGACCTGGGAGCTCTACCGCGATACGCTGATCGAGCAGGCGGAGCAAGGCGTGGACTACTTCACCATCCACGCGGGCGTGCTGCTGCGCTTTGTGCCGATGACCGCCAGCCGCATGACGGGTATCGTCTCGCGCGGCGGCTCCATCATGGCGAAGTGGTGCCTGGCGCACCACAAGGAGAACTTCCTCTACACGCATTGGGACGAGATCTGCGACATCTGCGCCGCCTACGACGTGAGCTTCTCGATCGGCGACGGTCTGCGCCCGGGATCGATCGCGGATGCGAATGACAAGGCACAGTTCGGCGAGCTGGAAGTGCAGGGCGAGCTGACCAAGCGCGCCTGGGCGAAGGGTTGCCAGGTGATGAACGAAGGCCCCGGCCACGTGCCCATGCACATGATCGAAGAGAACATGGCCAAGCAGCTCGAATGGTGCCACGAGGCCCCCTTCTACACCCTCGGGCCCCTCACCACGGACATCGCGCCCGGCTACGACCACATCACCAGCGGCATCGGTGCCGCCATGATCGGCTGGTACGGCTGCGCCATGCTTTGCTACGTCACGCCGAAGGAACACCTCGGCCTGCCGAACAAGAAGGACGTCAAGGACGGCGTGATCACTTACAAGCTCGCCGCCCACGCCGCCGACATCGCCAAGGGCCACCCCGGCGCGCAGTACCGCGACAATGCCCTCAGCAAGGCCCGCTTCGAGTTCCGTTGGGAGGATCAGTTCAACCTCGGTCTGGATCCCGTGACGGCGCGTGAGTTCCACGATGAAACGCTCCCGCAGGACGGTGCGAAGACCGCCCACTTCTGCTCCATGTGCGGCCCGCATTTCTGCTCGATGAAGATCAGCGAGGATGTAAGGCAGTACGCAGCGGAACAGGGTATTGCGGAGGAAGAGGCGATTGCCAAGGGGATGGAGGAGAAGTCGAAAGAGTTCGTGGAGAAGGGGGCGGAGGTTTATCAGAAAGCGTGATGCTTCAGCTAGCAACCGCCGGATGAAGCCCCCCCTGCTCTACCTCTTCGCCGGATGCAACGGTGCGGGGAAGACCACGTTCGCGCGGGCCTTTCTCACCACCCGGTTCCCCATATCACCGCGCTTTTTAAACGCCGACGAAATTGCCAGGGGACTCTCTCCCCTGGCACCTGAAACAGTCGCTCTCAAGGCGGGTAGGCTGTTGCTTGAAGAGATTAGCGGTTGCATCGGAAGCGGGGTATCATTCGCCTTGGAATCCACGCTTAGCGGACACGCCCAAGCGGCGATACTCCGGAGAGCCAAGAAAGCCGGGTACGAAATCGAGCTCCACTACCTCTGGCTTCCTTCGCCCGGCCTGGCAGTGAGACGTGTCGCCCAGCGGGTCAAGAAGGGCGGGCACCACGTCCCGGCCGACGACGTTCACCGGCGCTACCGGCGGAGTGTCGCGAACTTCGTCAGCACGTACGCCCCGCTGTCCGATGCTTGGTTTCTCTGGAGCAACGTTTCCAAGCCTCCGAAGTTGCTTCTCGATTCGGATGGAGCTACGCTCCGGCAGTTGAGCGCCTTGCTGCTGCCATGAAACAGGTTGCCAAAGATTCAAAGCCGGTAACGACCTCCGGGGAACTGACCTCCAAGGAGCGCGGCTTGCTTGCCGCCAAGAAAATGGCCCGCGAACTCCGCGCCGAGCATCGCCGCTGGAAAATGCCGCTGCTCACTTGGAAGGACGGCAAGGTGGTCGAGGTACAGCCTTGAAAAATCAAACGCGTTTTTTCGCCTTGTCCTGACGCGGGTGTATCCGTGTCCTTTCCCGGTGAACCTGATTGCGTCTGCACGGACCGGATCTTCTTCCCTCAAACCTGGGGCGCTTCTTGCCGCCGTATCGATTTTCAACGGCCCCTTGGCCGCGGAGGAGCCCGCCAAGGCCCTGCCGGGCGGTCCCCTCGCCGAAACCGCAAGCCGCGGCGTGACGGCTCGCGATCCCTCCACGATTGTGAAGGAAGGCGATACCTACTGGTGCTTTTACACCGGCCGCGGCACGCCTTCGCTACAATCGAAGGACCTCGTCACGTGGAAACCCGGGCCGCGGGTGTTCGAGAAGGCTCCTGAGTGGATCTCCAAGGAGGTGCCGAAGAACGATGGCGTGTATTGGGCGCCGGATCTCCTGAAGGTGGGCGATCAATATCTCCTCTACTACTCCGTCTCCAGCTTCGGCGCGATGCATTCGGCAATCGGGCTGGCGACGAACCCGACGCTCGATCCCGAGGATCCGGCCTTCCGCTGGACCGATCACGGACCGGTGGTGCAATCGCGCGAGGGCAGCGATTTCAACACCATCGATCCCTCCGTTTTCCAAGATGAGGACGGAAAGCTGTGGATGTCCTTCGGCTCGCAATGGAGCGGCCTGAAGCTGGTGGAGCTGGACCCGAAGACCGGCAAGCGCTCGAAGCCGGATGAGCCGATGACGCCCATCGCGGCGGGGCAATCGATCGAGGCCCCCTGGATCTACAAGCGCAAGGGCTTCTACTACCTCTTCCTGAACCGCGGCAATTGCTGCGCCGGGGACAAGAGCACCTACCACATCAAGGTCGGCCGCAGCGAGGATATCAAGGGTCCCTACGTGGCCAAGGACGGCTCATTTATGATCGATGGCGGCGGTACGATGGTGCTCGACATGAAGATCGGCCCCTTGACCGGGCCCGGCCACGCCGGGATCGTGGAAAAGGACGGGAAGAGCTGGTTCAGTTGCCACTTCGAGGCGGACGATCGCATGGGCGGCAAGGCCACACTGGGCGTGATGCCGATCACCTGGAGCGAGGACGGCTGGCCGGAGGTCGCGCCGCCTGAAGGCGGGAAGTGAAGGGTGGCGTCACGCGGTGGCAGGCCCTCCTCTCCCCTTTCACCCCTCATCCGGGATCTCCGGTCCGGTCAATTGGTCGAGCAGTTGCAGCGATTCCTGCCAGCCCATGTAGCAGGCCTCGGCCGGGATCATCGGCGGGATGCCCTCCTGCGTGATATGGATCTCCGTCCCGCAGAAAACCTCCCGCAGCTCGACGGTGGTGATCATGGTGCCGGGCAAGTTCGGATCCTCGAACTGGTCGTCGTAGCGGAGGCGCTTGTTCGGCTCCATTTCGAGGAATTTGCCGCCGAAAGCATGGCTCTTGCCGGTGCTGAAATTCGTGAAGGACATCCGGTAGGTGCCGCCGACCCTGGCATCCATGTGATGGACCTTGCCGGTGAAGCCGTGCGGCGGCAGCCACTTCGCCATCGCATCGGGATCGATGAAGGCGCGGTAGAGCCGATCCGGCTTGGCGCGTAGCACACGATGGAGGCGGACGGTATTGGAAGTGGTGGACTCGGTGGACATGTGCGTTTAATTCGGTGTTTCATTATCCCGACGAACGGGGCCGGGGCAACGGGACATCTCGCCGGAAATTTTCTCGCCGGAGGGAATCGGGCGTCACCGGCCACATCTCCCGCCGGGACCTATCTTAAAACTACTTGGTGCGCGATAGCACCACGGGGATCGGCTCCATCGCCTTCCCGCCTGCCAGGACGCGGTGCGGGAAAGGCATCTCGATCCCCTCCCGGTCGAAGGCTTCCTTGATCCTGAGCGGCAGTTCGTTCTTCACTTTCAGCACGTCCTCCTTGATCGCCCACGCACCGATCATGAAGTTGAGGGAAGACTCCCCGAAACCGTTGAAAATGATGACCGTCTCCGGTTCGTCCAATACGGACGGATGGGTTTCCGCCGCCTCCCGCAGCACGCGCATCACCCGATCGATCGCCTCGCCGTAGGCCACGCCTACCGTGAGGTCCACGCGGCGGATGGGATAGCGGGTCACCGTCACCACGTTCGTCTTCACCAGCGTTTCGTTGGGGATGCGCACGGAGCGGTTGTCGAAAGTCCGCAGGGTGAGCGCCATCAGGCCGATCTCCTCCACGGTCCCGCTGAAGGTGCCCACCTCGATCACGTCGCCTTTTTCAAAGGGCCGCTCGCCCACGATGAAGAGCCCCGAGATGAGATTCGACAGGGAGGTCTGCGAGGCGAAGCCGATCGCCACGCCCGCGATGCCCGCCGCGCCGAGCACGGCCGCGAGATTGAAGCCGAACTCCTGTAGCACGGCCACCAGCACCATCAGATAGCCCGCATAGCGGACGATCTTTGCCAGCAGGTCCCCGCCTTGCGCCCCCAGCCGATGACGCAGGATGCGGGCTACGACGCGCGAGGCGATCAGGACCGCCGGGAGACCGACAGCCAAGACGATCCCGGCCTTCAGAGACTTTTGAAGGTTCGGGCTGGACCAGAATAGCGAGACCAGGTCGGCAAGCATCAGTCGTCGGGATAGGTGACACCCAGGAAGGTGGAAAAGGCCTGCTTCAGCATGCTGCGGCGCACGCGTCCGAGACGGGGCGGAGTCAGCTCCACGCCATCGGCTGCATCCCCGAAGGGCTTTTTGCCGAAGACGATGCCGCTTAGCGAATCATCCTTCTCCCCGGTACGGATGCGGGCGTGGTTCGACCACAACCGGCCGAGGTGCTCGAAGACCGCGAGGTGCCCCGTCTCGTAGAACAAGCGCTCGAAGGGCAGCATGTTCGAGCCGGTGTTCGCGATCTCGATGGTGGAAATGATCGAAAGCTCCTGCCAATCGTCCGCGATGAACTGCCGCCGCGCGCGTGTTTTCACCGAATAGCAAAGCGTGCCGGAAATAGGGGTACCGTGCCAGGTATTGGAGGGCGGGTCGCTGGGCCAGGCGCTCAGGCGCTCGTACTGGCCCTCGCTGTGGGCGTTCAGCTCGATAAAGGCGGGGATCCCGACGAAGAAATTCGCCTTCGCCCGCGGGGAAAGGTGCAAGGGCGAGCGCGGCCGCACGATAACCGGGCGGTCGGGAAAAATCGGCCGGAAACGCAGCTTCACGTCCCTCTCCCCGCGGTCCCAGCGCTCCCATGGCAGGTCGTCCGGCGGCCTTTCCACATGGTCCAGCACCCGTCTTTGTTCGCCGTAGAGCGCGGCCACCCGCCACTCTTCCAGAATGCTCAGGACGACCAGCGTCAGATCCCCGAAATCCGCGCGGAGCCATTCGCCGTCCTGCAGGGTCCGTTCATGCCAGCGTTTCGTGGCGGCCATGCGGAGAGGAGAAAGCGGAGCCCGCGCCTAGGCAATGCTGAATCGCGAAAGGAGCCGGATGTGCAGTGACGGTATTCACCTGACAGTTGGAAGCCGCCGGAGCAGACGGCGGCC
>CBIHMP010000022.1:0-22371 GCA_966211015.1 uncultured Luteolibacter sp.
ACATAGGGCAGGGTCGGGCGGGTGAACCGCATGGCGGGAAAGGAGGTCGATCCGCTGGTAAAGGTCGTGAAGCTCATTTCGAAGGAGCCGCGTTCAAAGCCGCGGGGGTCGGATCCCAGGGAGAACTCGATGAGATTCGCCTGTCCGTCCCCGTCGGGATCCTGCTCGGGATACCAAGCATCGAAGCCTGCCCCTTGTCCCGCCGCCCACACCTCGTACGATCCGGCGCGGTAGAGCTCGACTTGCCCGTAGTTGGTTCCCGCGCCGCTTGCGTCGGGGGCGCCCCCGGCGAAGTAGATCAGGCCGGTGCCTACGGAAGTCCCGAGTTTCGAGCCGAAGAACCCGTCGCTGGCAAAGTGCTGCTCCCATCCGATTGCAGGAGCGATCGCGGTCAGCAGCCATGGGTGGATCCGGCCGACGCCCGATTTCGCGGACGGATCCCCGACGACGATGCCGCCGAAGTCGGAAATGGCGACCGCCGAACCGAAATCCGTCCCCACCGCGGCGTCCCCGAACGTTTCCAGCAGCTCGAAGCTACCGGGGCCATAGTAGTAGGCCCTTCCCGCTGCTCCTCCGGGAGCGCCCGCGATCACCCCTAACCGCGAGCCGGACAGGGACTCCGCGAACCGCTCCGGAGCTCCTGGCGGAGGGTTCCTGGTGGCGAGGAGGCCCCATGAGTCGGCACCTCCCTGGTTCCTTGGGAAGAGATGGACAATCCCTGCGCTACCTCCGCCGGGAGGCTGGGTCGCGGCCAGATGATTCGGCCCGGAAAAGGCGAGCCGCGTTCCGAAAAACGTGCCGCCGGGTACCGCCGGGCGCGGGATGTCCCGCCACCAGCCCCACGCGTTCGCGCCGCCCGCATCCTGTTTAAAGAGCTCGACCACCCCGGCGTCGGCGATTCCGGCATCCCGGCCGGGGATGCCCACGGCCAGGACCGCAGGGCCCTCGCCGCTGGAAGGGCCCGCCAGGGAGACCGCCGCGCCGAACCGGTCTCCCGCCGCCAGGCTGACACCCGGGACGACGGTGATCGCTTGCAGCGGGGCGGCGTCGAGCGAAGGCGACAGGTTGAAAAGGTAAACTCTTCCCCGGTCGGCGTTCGCCCCGGGTGCTCCCACGGCGATCCAGCACCCGTTTTCCCCGATGTCCTGCGTGTGGACCGCTATTGCGGCACCGAATCTCTCGCCCGGCACCGGAGCCGGACTCTGCAGGCGGCCCACCGGGAACCATCGCTCGCCGTTCGCGGGCAATGCCAGCATCCGCCAGACCATCACCGCGCCCGAATCGGCTCCCGTCCCGTCGTCACTCGGCATGCCCGCCACGAGGTAGGGCCCGGCCATCGCCATCACTTCACCCATGCGGTGGGGCGAGCCCGGCCCTTCGATGATTTGCGCCGCGTTCCATGCCCCGGTACCGCGGCGGTGCGCGGAGGCCACCCACGAGGCGCCGTTGGCATCGAGATATTCCTCGTCCGTCAGCCCGATGAAACACTCGCTGCCGTCCAGCGAAAGCAGGTGCGCGGAAGGGGGGGTATAGATCACTCCGAGATCCTTTTGCGCCTCCAGCACCCAGCCGCCGGGACCTGCTCCGGTCGCGAAGAATCCCGCCCGCCCCCCAGCCGGCATCGTGGAAATCGTTGGGGAGCCGTGAATTCCCAGCGCAGTCAGAAACAGGCCGGACATGTCGAGCAGGTAAAGATCGGCACCAAAGGGGGCCGAGCCATCGATGACCGTGCCTGCATTCCCCCAGAAATTCGCTCCGCCCGTGTTCCTTTCATAAGCTGTCACCTCGGCCTTCCCGGATGCTGTCTCGAGGGAGCAGACGGCCAGCCGGTCGCCTTCAAGGGCGAGGCTGACCCCGAAACTGGCGTGGCCCACGGGTGTCGTGATCACCTTCACCTGCCCCCAGTTTCCGGGGCCGCCCTGATCTTTTTCATGGATCCAGACCTCCCCCCGGGAAAGCGATCCGATCGCCAGGCGGCTACCGTTCAGGTCCAGGGATGCCACCTGGCTCGCCTCCACTTCCAGTCCTCCGGACGCCGGGGGCATGGAAATGGATCTCACCTCCTCCCAGTCGGCCGCGTTGTCCCGGATGATCCGGGCCGTCGTGCCCTCGGAAATGTCGGCACCATCCACGATGGCGGCGAGCGTGCCCTCCTGAAGCACCAGGCGGCCGGGGCGGTCCCCCGGATCCATCACCACGGTTTCCAGCAGCGGCCAGCTGTCGTCCCCCTCGTTGTAGGACCGTAGCTCGATCCGGCCCGAGTAGCCCACGGCGGCGATGGAGGATACCCCCTCGTGCATGGAAATCGACAAGGCCCCCGCAGGCAGCTCCACGCTTTCAATCCAAGTCCCTCCGGCGGACTTGTGGAACATCTTTGGAATTCCACCGGGGGTGATGATGCCGGCATTGTTCCCGGCGACCGCGACTCCCGTCGGCCGGTGCTGTTGGTTCGGGAGGAGGGGCTGCTGCGGGAAGGGAAGTGCCGCAGTGTAGGCCGGAGAGGAAAAAACCACCCATGCCGCTATCCCGGTAAAGGCGGGGCAAAGCTTCATGGAGGCGGGATGCTAGGCCCCCGATCAGCGTCGGGCGAGTGAATTTCCCCCATCGACGCGCCCGCGCTTTCGGCGCAACTTACGCGCATGGCGCACATCGGCGAACGAGCCACCCTGACCATTCTCCGCGAGCAACCTTTCGGCCTTTTCCTCGATGCCGGGGACGAGCTGGGCGAGGTGCTGCTTCCCCGCCGCGAGATGCCTGCGAAGTGGACCATCGGCGGCGAGGTGGAGGTCTTTCTTTATCACGATTCGGAAGATCGCCCGGTTGCCACGCTGAAGCACCCGAAAGCAATGCCGGGCGAGTTCGCCTATCTGGAAGTGCTGGCGATCACGGGAGTCGGAGCGTTCCTTGACTGGGGTTTGCCGAAGGATCTCCTGCTACCCTTCCGCGAGCAGAAGGAACGTCTGGAAATCGGCAAATCCTATGTCGTCCACGTGCATGTGGACCCCGCCAGCGGCCGGATCGTGGCGACCCGCCGCTTGAACAAGTATCTGAACCCGGCACCCCCCTCCTATGCCGAGGGCCAAGAGGTGGAGCTGATGCTCTACGGAAAGACGGAGCTCGGCTACAAAGCCATCGTGGAAGGCCGCCACTCCGGCGTGCTTTTCGCCAATGAAGTCTTCCGCCGCCTCCGCGCCGGGGAGAAGACGAAAGGCTATGTCGTTCAGGTCCGTCCCGACGGGAAAATCGACCTTTCCCTCTATCCGCCGGGCCGGGCGAGGATCGACGATCTGGAATCACGCATCGAAGCGGAGCTCGGGAACCGCGGCGGATTCTGGGCGCTCAAGGACTCCAGCCCCGCCGAGGAGATCCACAAGGCCCTGGGAGTAAGCAAGAAAGCCTTCAAGCAGGCGATCGGCGCGCTGTTCCGGAAACGCAGGATCACGATCCATGATGACGGGATCCGTTTGGCGGAGACACGATGAGCGGCCTCATTCGGAAAGATGCCTGCCCGGCGCGACGTCCCTTTGCGATGCCCATGAAACTCGCCACCCTCCTCCTGGCCCTCCCTCTGGCGGTTCTTCACGCGGAGGGCCCCTATCCCGTCGATCCCGCTTCCGTGCGTCAGGAGGGAATTCCCAAGGGGGTGACAACGAAGCACTCGTTCTCCGCCAGCAAGATCTATCCCGGCACCGAGCGGACCTACTGGCTGCACGTTCCGGCGCAATATGACGCGGCGAAGCCGGCTTGCCTGATGGTCTTTCAGGATGGCGGCAGCTACGTGAATGAAAACGGCGCGAACAAGGTCCCCATCGTTTTGGACAACCTCATCGCCAAGGGCGAGATGCCGGTGACGATCGGGCTCTTTGTCGATCCGGGGGTGGTCCCCGCCCAGAACGTGCAGGCGCAGCCGCGCTTCAACCGCAGCTTCGAGTACGACGCCTTCAGCGCCGATTATCCCCGCTTTCTCATCGAAGAGCTGATTCCGGTGGTGGCGAAGGACTACAATATCAGCGCCGATCCCGATCACCGCGCCATCTGTGGTGCTTCTTCCGGTGGCAGCGCGGCCTTCAATGCCGCGTGGCAGCGGCCCGACGCCTTCCGCCGCGTCTATTCGATGATCGGCACCTTCGTCGGCCTACGGGGCGGAGATGAGTTCCCCACGCTGATCCGCAAGACCGAGCCGAAGCCGCTCCGCGTCTTCCTGCAGGACGGCTCGAACGACAACAACATCTACTGCGGCGACTGGTGGATGGCGAACCAGGACATGCTTTCCGCTCTGAAATTCGCCGGTTACGAGGTGAACCATCAGTGGGGCGAGGGGCCTCACTCCCACCAGCACGGCTGCGCGATCATGCCGGAAGTGTTGCGCTGGCTGTGGAAGGATTTCCCGAAGCCGGTCGCGGTGAATCACGCCGCCTGCCGCAATCGGGCAAAGGACATGCTGGTTCCCGGTGAGGACTGGCAATTGGTCAGCGAGGGCCACGGCTTCACCGAAGGCCCCGTGCCCGGTCCGGATGGCGGCATTTTTTTCTCCGACATCCCCCTGAACACCATCCATCGGGTCACGGCAGACGGTGAGGTGTCCGTATTCCTCGAAGGCACGCGGGGCACCAATGGCCTTGCTTTCGGTCCCGACGGCCGGCTCTACGGCTGCCGCGCGGGCAGCGGCGAAATCGTCTCCTGGGACCTCGCTACCAAGCAGGAAAAGATCCATGCCTCGGACCTGAAGGCGAATGACCTCGTGGTGGCGAGCGATGGCACGATCTACGCGACCGAACCTGGAAAAAAGGCGGTGTGGATCATCCGCCCGGGCCAAGAAAAGGTCCTTGGGGCCGACCGCTGCAATGGAGTGAATGGCATCATCCTGACGCCGGATCAAACGGGCGTGGAGATTGCCGATCCTTCCGGCCGCTACGTATGGGCGGCCACCCGTCTGCCGGATGGTGCGCTGGCGAATCTCCAGCCGTACCACCATCTCCACCTCCCCCCGGCCGATCCGGATCCGCGCACCCGCGCCGATGGCATGGCGATGACCCGCGACGGCTGGTTGCTCGTCGCCACCGCGATGGGCGTGCAGGTCTGCGATCAACCGGGGCGGGTCAATCTCATCATCCCGCCCCCCGCGGGAGCCCGGTTTCCCTCGAACCTTTGTTTCGGCGGTCCGGATCTCAAAACCCTCTACGCGACGGCGGGGGACAAGGTCTTCAAGCGGCGGACGAAGCTGACCGGCGTGCTCGCCTGGGAAAAGCCGGTGATGCCCCCGAAGCCCGGCCTGTGACCGGGCCGGGAGCCCTTTACCACGCGGGATCGCGGAAAAAGCTCAAAAAGGACCCCGGACTCCATGTCACCCGATTGACGGAGGGAAGGTCTTGAAAACGAGACGTCATGCCGCTCGTATCCTCTCCATATGCGACGATTCATGACGGCCGTTTGTGCCGTGTTCACTCTCCACGCGGCCGAGGTGCTGGCCAATGAGCCGACGGCTCATTGGCTGTGGAAAAGCGACAAGCCCGGGGCTGAGGAAAAAGTGTTCTTCCGTCGCGAGTTTGAATTGCCGCACGAGGTGGCCAGTGCCGCCGTCACGGTCGCCTGCGATAACTGGCACCGGCTCTGGATCAACGGGGTGGACCTGGGTTTTGCAGCCGATTGGACCAATCCCCGGGGCTACGACGTGGCTCCTCACATCAGGCAAGGAGGCCGAAACGTGATTGCCGTGGAGGGGCGGAACACCGGGGGGGCCGCCGCGATGGCCCTGCGCTTCCGCGCCACGCTCAAGGACGGGCGGAAACTCTACGTGATGTCGGATGGCAACTGGCAGTGCAGCTCCGAGGCCCCGGACAACTGGCAGAGCCCCGATTTTTCGGCCGCCGGATGGCAGAAAGCCGCGGTGGTGGGAAAAATGGGCGACGATCCCTGGGGCTCCCTCATCGTCCCGGAAGGTCACGGTCCCGCCTCTCCGGAGGACGTGACCTCGGAATTCCAAGTCGCCCCGGGCTTCCGCCTGGAACGTCTCTATCGCGTGCCGAAGCAGCAGGGCTCTTGGGTGGCGATGACCGTGGATGGAAAGGGCAGGCTGCTATGCTCGGACCAGTATGGGAAGATCTACCGGGTGACACCCGCCGCGGACGGGAGCGGCCATACCTCCGCCGAGGCGACGAAGATCCCGCTGAAAGGGGCCCACGGGCTCTTATGGCACCAGGGCGTGCTCTATGTCTCCGTCAACGAAGGCAAGGACCAGAGCGGCGTGTGGCGCGTGACCGATACGGACGGCGACGGCGATCCCGACAAGCCGGAGCTCATGAAGGCCTTCAACGGGCGCGGCGAGCATGGCACCCATGGCCTTGCCCTTTCCCCCGACGGTCAGTGGATCTATTTCGCGGCTGGAAACCACACCGATTACCCGGCCCTCGATTCATCCCTCGTCTCCACAAAATGGGGCGAGGACCAGCTCGTTCCGCGCCGGCCCGATGCCCGCGGCCATGCGCGGGACCGGATGGCACCCGGAGGTTTCATCGCGCGCTTCAAGCCGGACGGCTCGCACTGGCAGCTCTTTTCGATCGGCTTCCGCAACGAATACGACATCGCCTTCAACGCCGGGGGCGATCTCTTCACCTACGATTCGGACATGGAGTGGGATTTCGGGATGCCTTGGTACCGGCCCACCCGCATCTGCCACGTGGTGCCCGGCTCGGAATTCGGCTGGCGCAACGGCACGGGCAAGTGGCCGGAGTACTACGAAGACAGCATGCCTTCGCAATTCGATATCGGTCCCGGATCTCCAACCGGTGTCGTCTCCGGAAAAGGGGCCAAGTTTCCTGCCGCCTATCAACAGGCGATCTATGCTCTGGATTGGACCTATGCGACCATCCACGTGATCCACCTGACGCCGGAGGGCGGGGGATACAAGGCGCGCCGGGAGGAATTCGTGGCCGGCAGCGGCTTGCCGCTTACGGATGCGGTGATCGGTGCCGATGGAGCGATGTATTTCCTCACCGGAGGACGGCGGACGGATTCCGCCCTCTGGCGCGTGAGCTACACCGGCGGCGAGAAGACTGATCCCGTGACCTTTGCCAGCAAGCCGCTGGAGCTCGAAGAGCGGAGCACGGCGTGGGAAAAGCTCGGCTCGCCGGACCGCTTGGCCCGCTACCAGGCGCGCGTGGCACTGGAAGCTGGACCCGTCGTGGAAATCGCCTCCAAACTGGAGGCGGAGAACGATCCCTGGCGCATCATCGGCGGCGCGATGGCTCTCGCCCGCTGCGGCGGTCCCGAACACCGCTCTCTGGTTCTTTCCGCGCTCGGACGTCTCGACCTCGGCAAGCTCGACCTCCAGCAACGGATCAATGCGCTCCGTGCCTGCGGGCTCGTCTTCATTCGTCACGGCGAACCCACGGGCGATGAACGCGAGGGCATCCTCGCGCGGATCGATTCATTCTTCCCTTCGGGAAATGCCGATCTGGATCGGGAGCTCTGCCGGATCTTGAGTTACCTCCAGGCGCCGCGCGTCGTGGCCCGCACGCTGGATCTCATGGATTCCGCGGGACCGACACCGGTGCCGGACTGGCTCGCCCTCGCCAAGCGCAATGCCGACTATGGCAAGACCGTCGAGGAGATGATCTCGAACCTGCCTCCTGCACAGGTGATCCATTACGTCTATTGCCTGCGGGTGGTGAAGGGTCCGTGGACGGAGGACGAGCGGAAGCGCTTCTTCGCATGGTTCGGCAAGCTTTCCGGCAAGAGCGGCGGTGCCAGCTATGGGGGATTCATCGAGGACTTGCGAAAGGAGACGCTTGCCACCGCGACTCCGGAAGAGCGGGAGTGGATCGCGAAATTGGGCACGGCAGGGGCGCCTAATTCGCTGGCCAATCTTCCTACGGCCAAGGGTCCCGGCCGTCAGTGGACGATCGATGAGGTGGTGAAGCTCGCCGACGACGGGCTTTCCGGACGGGACAAGGAGAACGGGCGCAAGATGTTTCAAGCGAGCCTCTGCGTCGCCTGTCACCGCTTCGGCGCGGAGGGCGGCGCGGCCGGACCCGATCTCAGCGCCCTCGGCGGCCGCTTCAATGTCAGGGATCTGGCGGAAGCCATCCTCGACCCGAGCAAAGTCGTCTCCGACCAGTACGCCTTCGACCTGATCACGAAGACCGACGGTACCCAGGTGACGGGCAAGCTCATCGACGAGAAGGACGAACACTGGATCGTCGCGACCAGTCCTTTCGACTTCAGCCAGACGGTCGAGATCGAGCGGAATCAGATCAAGGAGAAGAAACCGTCTCCGGTTTCCCCCATGCCACCGGCTTTGATCAATGCCCTCAATCCCGAAGAGCTGAAGGATCTGCTGGCGTATATTCTCGGGAAGTGACGGGCCAGCGTTGATCCGTTTGGGCCTCCGGCACCCGAAATTTCCGTGAAACGGAGAGGCTGGCGCAACCGCGTCCCGCGCGAACGGTTACCTGTTCCGCACCGCGACTCCTACCGCCATGCTTCAAGCCGCACCCGACGCATGGACAATCCCCGAGGCCGCGCACCTGCTGCGCCGCGCGGGCTTCGGCGGATCCCCGCTTGAAATCAAGGTTTTCCACGCCGTGGGACGCCGCAAGGCCGTGGAGAGCCTGTTGGTCCCCGAGGAGGCTCCCGATGCATTTCCCCTGCCGGAGTGGGCGGACCGCCGGATCGCCGCGGAGGACATGCGCGAGCGCGCGGTGCGGGCCCGCGAAATGCGACTGGCGACCCGCGACATGACCCCGGAGCAGGCGGACCGCGCGCGCAGGGAATTCCGCCGCGAGGAACAACGCACGGCGCGCAGGCACTCCGTGGAGGGGCAAGCGTGGTGGTTCAAGCGCATGCTCGCGACCCGCGCGCCGCTCCGCGAGAAGATGGTGCTCTTCTGGCACGATCACTTCGCGACCTCCTTCCAGAAGGTGAAGCAGCCGATCCTGCTGATGGAGCAGAACGAGCTCTTCCGGCGGCACGCGACCGGGTCCTTCAGGGACCTCGTCCACGGCATCGTGAAGGATCCGGCCATGATGCTGTATCTGGACACCCAGAACTCGAAGAAGGGCATGCCGAACGAGAACTTCTCCCGCGAGGTGATGGAGCTCTTCACCCTCGGCGAGGGGAACTACACCGAGCAAGATATCAAGGAGGCCGCACGCGCTTTCACGGGCTACCAATTGAGGCGGATCGACGGTACCGTGCTCCACAACAAGCGCCGGTGGGACGGCGGCGAGAAGACGATCTTCGGCAAGAAGGGCCGCTACGATGGCGACGACGTGGTCGATCTCATCTTCGGACAAGCTGCCGCGGCGACCTATCTGCCAAGCAAGCTGTGGGAATACTTTGTCGCGGAGAATCCACCGAAGGAGGGCGTCGAGGCCCTTGGCAAGAGCTTCCGCGCCGCGGACTTCCAGCTCGCCCCGCTGCTGCGCGAGATCTTCCTCTCGAAGGCGTTTTACGCCGAAAGCGTGATGCACAACCAGATCAAGAGCCCGATCCAGTATCTCGTGCAGATGCTGAAGGAACTCGAGCTGAAGGATCTGCCCCAGGCTTACGTGCTCTCCGCCCAACAGCAGCTCGGGCAGGTGCTTTTCATGCCGCCGAACGTGGCGGGCTGGGATTGGGGCAAGGCGTGGATCAATACCAATACCCTCCTCTCCCGCTACAATGTCGCCGGCTTCATCACCAAGGGATCCCAGGAAGGGACCACGGTGGCCAGGAACGACGACGCGATGATGGACATGGAGATGGACCGCAAGGAAATGCGCCTGGGCAATGCCCGCAAGCGCGCCGAGCAGGCTTGGGCGGGCCCGGATTTCGACCAGATCGTTCCGCGGTCCCTGCGGGAAGATCCGGAGAAGCTCGTGGACGCCTTGGTGTTCCGTTTCTTCCAAGTCCCGCTGTCAGGAAAGGAGCGCGAGGCCTTCGTCGAATACGCCCGCTCGAAAAAGGGCGCGATCTTCACCAACAAGGAAACCGGCGAACTCTGCCATCTGATGCTGAGCACGCCGCGCTACCAGCTCGACTGAGTTTCTCTTCATTTTTTCAACCACCGACCTGCTTCTCCCGATGAAAACGCGACGCGAATTCCTCCGCTCGACCCTGCTCGGCGCTTCGGCGACCTGGACGGTGCCGATGTTCGTCGAACGAACCTTCGCCGATCTCCATATGGGCGCGCGCGATCTTTCGACGCAGCCGGTGACGGGGAAGGACGGCACGATTCTCGTCGTACTCCAGCTCGCCGGCGGCAACGACGGCTTGAACACGCTCGTGCCCTTCGCCGACGATGCTTACCACAAGGCCCGTCCCCGCCTCGCGAAGAAGGAGAAGGAGCTGATTGCCTTGAACGATCATGTCGGCCTGAACGACTCCCTGCCCTTCCTCGGCAGCATGTTCAAGGAGGGGAATCTCGGCGTGGTGCAAGGCGTGGGGTATCCGAACCCCAACCGCTCCCACTTCGTTTCGACCTCGATCTGGGAAACCGCGGATCCTGCCAACCGCTCCAGCACCGGGTGGATCGGCCGCTATTTCGACAATGCCTGTTCCGGGGCCGACCCGACAGTCGGCATCAGCTTGAACAAGACGCAGCCGGAGTCCTTCGGGGCGCTGAAAAACCCCGGGGTGTGCCTTAGTTCGCCCGAGCTCTACCGCTGGATCCACGGCGGTGGCGAGAAAGCGCAAGCCGAGGAATTCTTCGCCTCCCTGAATTCCCCTGAAGAGGAGGAAGGTCCGGTGGACGGTGCCTCGATCGACATGCCGGCCGGCGGCAAGCCCGGCGGCATTCAGGGGGAAAGCAATCTGGCTTTCCTGGAGCGTGTGGCGATGGACGCCCGCGTTAGCTCCGCCAAGATCCTGGAGCTCGCGGCAAAACACCGCAGCCGGGTGAGCTACGAAGGCACGCCCATCTCCCGCAGCCTCAATATGGTCTCCCGCCTGATCGCGGGGGGCATGCCGACGCGCGTGTATTACGTGAGCCACGGCGGCTTCGACACCCACAACCAACAGGTCAATTCGCACGACCGCCTGCTCGGCCAGCTCGACCGCGCGCTGAAGTCTTTCTTCGCCGATCTCAAGCAGCAGGGAAACGCCGAGCGTGTGGTGCTGATGACCTTTTCCGAGTTCGGTCGCCGGGTTTCGGAGAATGCCAGTGCAGGCACCGACCACGGCCGCGCCTCCTGCCTTTTCGTGGCAGGGGAAGGTGTGAAAGGCGGTCTATACGGAAAGTATCCCAGCCTCACCGATCTGGATCAGGGCGATCTCAAGCACACGGTCGATTTCCGCGGGGTTTATGCCTCGGTGCTGGAGGGGTGGATGAAGACTTCCGCGAAGCCGGTCCTGCGCGGCGATTTCCCCAAGTTCGGCATCATCGGCTGACCTGCTCGATTGGGGGAGGCGGAAGACATCCTTTTCGGGTGCAAGGCGGTGCGTGCCCCGCAAGTATCGGCATTGATGAAACCCGCCTGCCCTTCGTTCGTCTGGAAACTTGCCGCCGCCTTGTTGCTGGCTGGTAGCGCCTTCGCCGCGGAATCCGTCACCGCCACCCGCGAGGGCAAGCAGGTAGTGGTGCGGGCGGGGAAGAAAGAAATCCTGCGCTATCAAGCGGAGCCCGGGGAATTTCCGCGGAAGAATATCAAGGAAGCCTTCCGCCGCGGAGGCTATATCCAGTCGATTTTCAGTCCGTCGGGAAAGCTGCTCACCGATGATTTTCCGCCGAATCACATCCACCATCACGGGGTTTGGAGCCCCTGGACGAAAACGGAGTTCGAAGGCCGCCAGCCGGATTTCTGGAACATGGGCGACGGCAAGGGCCGCGTGGAGTTCGTCTCGATGGACGGCTCGTGGGCAAAGGACGGCCGGGTCGGCTTCAAGGTGAGCCATCGGTTCGTGGACATGACCGCCAAGCCGGAGAAGGCAGCCTTGCTCGAAACCTGGGAAGTCGGCGTCGCGGCGGAAGAGAATCACCACGTGATCGACATCGCGATCACCCAGACCTGTGCCGGAGAATCCCCGCTCAAACTCCCCGAGCATCACTACGGGGGGTTGGGATTCCGCGGCAATCGCATGTGGGACGGTGCCGGGAATTGCAAGTTTCTCGGGGCTTCGGGCGAAACCGACCGGAACAAGCTGAATACCTCCAAGCAATCTTGGTGCTGGATCGGCGGGCAGGTTGGCGGCGGGACTTGCGGAGTCGTGATCCTCTGCCATCCCTCGAATTTCCGCGCGCCCCAGCCGGTGCGCTCACATCCAACTGAGCCGTTCTTTTGCTACGCCCCCCAACAGGGAGGCGATATGGAGATCACACCGGCCAAGCCGTATCGTGCCCGCTATCGGATCATCGCGGCCGATGGGGAGCCGGATGCCGCAGTGATCGGAAAATGGGCCGCGGCCTATGCAGAGGTGAAGTGACGGCCCCTTGCTGCGACTTCTCCTTGGCCAAACCCGCGGCACCGGCATTCAATCCGCGGCGTGACGCCTGACCTCCGCGCCAAATTCGACCGCGGCCTCGCTCTCTTCGACCTCGATGGCACGCTGATCCCGTGGGACACGCAGATGCTCTTCTGCGACCATGTCCTGAAGCGCGAGGGCTGGCGCAGGGCTTACCTGCTTTTCTTCGCGGCCTTCCTCCCGGCGGCGAAGATCCTCGGCGATGAGGGCATGAAGCGGATCTTCCTTTGCTACCTCTGGCGCACGGACCGGGCGAAGCTGGAGGAATGGGTGCGGGAGTTCGTCCCGGGATTCTTCCCCGGCCGGTGCTATGCCCCGCTTCTTGAGCGGCTGAAGGCGCACCGGGATGCCGGCCATCTCACCGTGCTGGCATCCGCCAGTCCCGAGTTTTACGCGGCCGAGGTAGGGCGGGTCCTGGGCTTCGATCTAGCCTTGGGAACGCCGGTGGACAGCCGCGACGTGATGCCCCTGCTCCCGGAGCTGACCAATCACAAGGGCGGCGAGAAGGTGAGGCGCCTTGCCGAGATCCTCGGCACTCCCGTGGACGGCCGCTGGCAGCGCAGCCACGGTTACTCGGACAGCACCGCCGACCTGCCGATGCTGGAATGCTGTGAGGAGAACACGCTGGTGAATCCTTCGCCGCGTCTCGCGGCCATCGGCAGCAATCGCGGCTGGGAAATCCTGCGTCCCGAGAAGCCGTGGCGTAACCGCAAGGAACACGCGCTGGAAGTCCTGCGGCGGATCGCAGGGCTCGGATAAGCTTGCTAGAAAAGGGGAGGACTTTCCGCCTTGGCCGCCGCCTTCACGGGCTTGGCCAGGATCGCGTCGATCCGGGTGAGAAGGTCCAGCGAAGGCGTTGCTTCTTCCTCCAGCACCTCGCGCAGGTAGGTGCTCCAGTGGCCGGCCGTGTTGCCTTCTTCCTTGGAGAGGATCCACGCCACCTCGCTCAGCCGTCCGCTGGCGGCAAGCTGCTTGCGCGTGCGGCGCAGCCAGCTTCCGAGATAGGGCCGCTCCGGCTTGGCATTGAACACATCCGCCTTCTAGCAGCCGTGGCACCCCCGCGGCAAGGCGGATCGGGTGCTGTTAGGCCCGTTCCACCTGCGCCACGGCCATCGCGGCCATCCCTTCGCGCCGACCGACGAAGCCCATCGTCTCGTTGGTCGTCGCCTTGATCCCCACGCGCGCGGGATCGAGTCCCAGGGCCGCGCCGATGTTCTCTTTCATCGCCATCCGGTGGGGCAGGATCTTCGGTGCTTCGGCGACCAAGGTGCTGTCGATGTTCACCAGCGCATAGCCCTCCTCGCGGCAGAGGGCTGCGGCTTTCTCCAGGATCTTCAGGGAGGAAATGTTCAGGCAGGCCGGATCTCCGGGCGGGAAATAGTGTCCGATATCCGGCAGCCCCAGCGCTCCCAGCACGGCGTCCGCGATGGCATGGCAGAGGACGTCGGCATCCGAGTGCCCGTCCAGCCCGTGGGTGTGCGGGATCTCGACGCCCCCCAGGATCAAAGGGCGCCCTTCCTTGAAGCAGTGAACGTCGTAGCCGAAACCGATCATGATGAGGAAAACGTCAGAGAATCTCTTCCACGGGGATCAATCCGTTGGTGGCCACGATTGCCCAGGCATCCTCGTGATTGATGGCGGGCTCCAGGGTCACCTTGCCGCCGGCCGCTTCCACGAGCAGCTTGCCGGCCGCGATGTCCCAGAGCGAAATGCGGGACTCGATGTAGCCGTCCAGCCGGCCGCTTGCGATATAGGCCAGGCCCAAGGCAGCACTGCCCATCATGCGCATCTTGCGGGCTTTCAGGGAAGCCTTGCGGAAGCGTTCCAGCCCCGTGCGCAGGGCCTCCTCGTCCTTCCCGCAGCCGATGTAGAGCGCGCACTCTTCCAGATTCTTGCGTCCGCTCACCTTGATCGGGCGGCCGTCGAGCATCGGCGTCCCGCCTTTCTCCACCGTCCACGTTTCGCCGACGATCGGATCGTGGATGACGCCCACGATCACTTCTCCCGCCACGCGGAGGGCGATAGACACGCAGAAATGGGGAATGCCGTAGTAGAAATTCACCGTCCCGTCGATGGGATCGACGATCCATTGGCGATCGCTATCGGGATCACCGCCGAGGCCTTCCTCGCCGTAGAGCGCGTCGCCCGGCCGCGCGCCGAGCAAGATGCTTTCGATCAGCGCCTGGGATTCCCGGTCGAGCGCCAGCTTGATGTCGTGGTGGGTCGCCTCGTCCACGGCCGCATCGAGGCCGAAGTTGGCTTTGAGCAGCTTGCCCGCTTCCTTCGCGGCGTGGACGGTGAGTTCGAGATCGGTCACGCGCGCAAGGTGAAGTCCCGGACCGGACGTGCCAAGTGCCAAGAAACGGCCTGCGTCCTAGGCACCGGCCTTTAGAGCGGCCAAACCTTCGATCTCCCTCACGATCCGCGGAGCCAGATGGTGTTTCTCATCCTCCGGCAGCGCTTCCGTGTGGTCCGGAAAAACCAGCAGCACCTCGTTGCGGTCTGAATCGAAGCCGATCCCCGGCTTCGACACATCGTTCGCGATCACCAGATCACAGCCCTTCCGCTTCAGCTTCTCCCGGGCGTTCACCTCGAGATCCCGCGTCTCCGCGGCAAATCCTACCAAGGTTCCACCGAAGCCGAACTCGCCGCGCACGGAGCCCAGGATGTCCGGTGTCCGGACCAACTCCAGGGTGAGGGCCTCGCCCGTCTTCTTGATCTTCTGATCCGAAACGACAGCCGGGCGATAATCCGCTACCGCTGCCGCGAAGACCGCGGCGTCCATCCGCCCGATGTGCCGCTTCACCGCCTCGAACATTTCCTCCGCGGACTCCACCGGCAAAAAATCGACGCCTTCGGGGACGTCAAGCGCCGTCGGCCCGGAGACCAGCAGCACGCGGTGCCCCGCCTTCACGAAAGCATCGGCCATCGCATAGCCCATCTTGCCGGAGGAGCGGTTGCTCAGGTAGCGGACCGGGTCGAGCGGTTCCCGCGTGGGGCCTGCGGTGACAAGTACGCGCATCGGAAAAGCAGGATAGTTGGATGTCGGGAGTGAAGCGGGAGGGATGGTATTCTCAACCCACAACTCCCCGCGCTCAACCCCGATTCACTTTTTCTCCGTCGCCGGGGCTTCCGTCGCCGGCTTTTCCTCCTTCGGCTTTTTCAATTCCTCGAGCTGCTTTTTGCCTTCCGCCAATTGCTTCTCGTCCAGCTTGCTGGTGATGTCGCCGAGCAAGGTCTTCGCTTCCTCGTCGCCGCGCTCGACTGCAAGCGACGCCAGCGCCCAGGATTTCGGCAAGTTCCGCTCGGTCCCCAGGCCGGCCGCGTGGAGACGCGCGAGACCGGCGGTGGCGGCGGCGTGGCCCTGATTCGCGGCCAGCGAGTAGAGCTGCCCGGCGTTGTTGTGGTCCATCGGCACGCCCATGCCCCGTTCGTAGAGGGTCGCCAGATTGTTCTGCGCGGCGGCGTGTCCCGCTTTCGCCGCGGTGGTGAACCACGCCGCACCGGCTGCGGGGTCGCTGAGGCCGAGATTCCCGGAGACGTAGAGCAGCCCGAGCTCGTTCTGAGCCACCGGAAGCCCCGCGTTCGCCGAGGAGAGCAGATATTTGTAAGCGGCCAAAAGATCCGGCTTCTCATCCTTTGAAATTCGGGACGCCAGCTCCAATCCCGCCAGCGGGCTACCGGCTTCCGCCGCCTTTGCCAGCCATTCGCGGCCTTTCTGCTCGCTCTTCTCCAGGCCTCCCTTGCCTTCCATGTGGAAAACCGCCACGCGCAGCATGCAGTCCGGCTGCTTCTCATCCGCACCCTTCTGATATTGGGCAAGCGCGGCCTTTTCGTTTTCCTTCACGTTCTCCTCGAAGTCGCCGAGCGCGAGGTAGGCGGTGAGTTGTTTCTTCTCGATCGCCTTGGCAAGCCAGTCCCGGCCCTCCTTCTCGTTGCGGAATCTTTCATCCCCGTTCAAGAGGCGGGAGCCGAGCGGAACGTAGGCGTTTTCGTCACCCAGGCCCGCCGCCTTGCGATAAAGGTCGAGCGATTTTTTTGCATCGGCCTTCTCTTTGAAGCCGAAGTTGCCTTCGTGGAGCCGGGCCAGGAGGAGGATCGATGGAGTGTCACCTGCTTCGGATGCGGAATTCCACCATTGGACCGCTTTGTCGAAGTCCGGCTTCTCGCTGAGCAGGCCGCGCAGCCATGCCTCGCCGAGGATGCGGCCCGCATTCGCCGGATCGGTCTTGGCGGCGGATTCCAGCGACTCGCGGGCTTCCTGGCGGTCCTTTTCCTCCTTGGAATTCAGGAGGATCAGGGCGCGGCGGTAAGTGGCGTCCTTGTGCCCGGCAGCGGCGGCCTTCTTGTAATTTTCCAGCGCCGCATCCCGGGAAGCGGCCAGCCCTTGGCCCGTCTCCGCGGCAAAGGCGAGCAGGAACAGCGCGTCCGCGTTGCCCTTTTCCGCCAGCGGCTTGGCCAGCTCCACCCCCACGGAATGGCGGCCTTCGCGATAGGCATCCAGCGCGGCCTTCGCGGGTCCTTCCGCGACCGGCACGGTGGCTGGCGCATCGGTTCCCAGGCTGACGGCTGCCGGCGCGACGGTGGCGGTCGCGAGGGCCAGGGCGAAAAGGAGGGCTTTGGTCGTCACGCCGCCCATTTAGGGAGCTACGGGCGGGGAGCAAAGAGGAAAGAGCAGGTTAGCCGCGGTCCTGCCCTTACTCCACGGCCTGCCGCTTGCCCGCGCCCGCCGCATCGAAACAAATCTGAAGGAGATGGGATATTCCCGGAAGACCCGCCGCCCAGCCGAGGGAAGCGTATCCGAGATGGAGATGTTGCAATCCC
This sequence comes from uncultured Luteolibacter sp., assembly GCA_966211015.1. Taxonomy (GTDB): domain Bacteria; phylum Verrucomicrobiota; class Verrucomicrobiia; order Verrucomicrobiales; family Akkermansiaceae; genus Haloferula. Next base: position 17,263 of record CBIHMP010000022.1, read on the forward strand.
ATCGCGATGGCAGCCACGCCCGATTCCATGCGTCCCGAGGCCGGGTGCCGCCATGTCACCCGTTCCAAAGGGATGCTTTGCCACTCCGATGCTCTACGCAGCTCCAGTTGCGCGGGCTGGCGGTCTTCAAACCATTGCCGGATTTCGGAACAAGGTCCGCAAGAGTCATCGATCCACAGCTCGCAGGTCTCCCCGACGAGTGGCTTCCAGCGTGGGAACCACGGGCGGATCTCCCGGCGGTAGGTTGTCCATTTTTCCCCGAAACGCGCACGCATGTCTTCGTTCTCCGACCAGCGGGCGAATCCTTCCGAATAGACAATTCCCATGAGCGCCATGAGCGCCGGCCAAGGTGTGGCGAGCAGCAGCGCTTCGCCCATCAAAAGCAAGGTCATCGACAGCTGCATGGGATTTCTCACAAAGGCGTAGATCCCGTGCGTGACGAGTCGTTCCGGCGGATCCAGCGGTACCGGCGTGCCGCCCCCGCTGCGCGCCAGATCGCGCGCCGCGGTGAGGCCAGGCACCGAGAAAAGAAAGATGCCCGCAGGAATGAATGCCCGTGCCGGACCGGGTATCGCCTGCCAGCGCAAGATGACCCCCTCCAGGTCCCCGCAGACCAACAGCGCCGGCAAGCCCAGAAAAACCCCTCCGAAGGCCGCGGCTAGCAAGCCGCAGCGGATCTCCAGCTTCTCCCGGGAGACGGTCGTGCGAACGATGAAGAGGGAAGGCAGCAGCAAGATCGCCACGCAGGCGGCTTCCCCGAGCCACCACAGCGGGTGAAGCTCCAGCACCGGGGCCATTTCCGGCATGGTCCGGAGGTCGATCGCCACGAGCAGCGCTACGGCGATCCATGTCCGCCCGCCCATGGCCTTTGAAAGCAGCGGCGCACAGACTCCCCATGCGAGTATCCACCCGAAATAGAGGGACAGCGGCATTCCGCCCAGTGCGGCGCTTTGCGAACGGTAGCTCCATAGCCCTGCCGCGCGGGCCAGGGAATCCAGCCAGGGCAGCATGGCCGCATTCCACAAAAGAGCGAAGAGCAAGCCCGTGGCCAAGCGTTTCGACGGACGGACCCACCATGCCAGCAACGCGGCACCGGCCACGGGACCGTAAAGACATGCCAGATGGATGGCCGCCTCGCGGGTCATTGGCTTTTGTAGGTCTGGTCCAGGAAATATTCCCCGGCTTTCCTCACTCCATAGCGTTCGATCGGCTTGAAATACCAAGCGGGATCCAGCAGCCGGCGATAGCGCATCGTCAGCGTGACCCGCGATCCCCTGCCGCTCGGCTCGATCTTCCATTCCGCCTCCTGCCAATCGAGCCAGTGGGCAATGTGGCTGGTATCCGAAATGCGGGTGACACGGATGTGGCCGGAATCGCTCTCGGTCACTTCCGCCAGCAGATCGCCCGGTTTGCCCTCCCCGCCGGCAAAGTGTATGCGCCAGCGATCCCCGGTTTCGAGTCCGTCCCCTTCGATTTCGTGTGGCGCAGGAAAGCCCAGCTTTAGAAAGGGCGGGAGTTCGCCTAGAACGAACGCCGGGCCACCGGCGAGCTTTTCCCGGGCCGCACCCGGCGGGATGGGTAGTTCGCGGCTTACCGTGACCGCTTCATCCCGGGGAAAGGAGAGGAGGCCGGTCGTCCCTTCCATGCTCATCAGCACCAGTGCAGGAAGTACCACCAGCCGGAAGCGGCGGTCGAATTCCTTCCGGGCCCGTGCCTTGTCCACGAAGATTCCGATGATGAAGCCCACGGAATAGAAGAGAGGAGCGGCCATCAGAATACAGATGAATCCCTCGATAAAGAGGATGCCCAGAAGGAGCAGGAACAAGGTGATCCCCTTCATGATCATGCCGGTCGCGCTGGAAGAGCGGGGTAAAAGCGCGATCAGCACCGCCATGGCTGTCGGCAAGCCGATGAACATCATGGCACTTTGCTCTTTTTGGCCGAGCACCAGGACCCGGTACAAGACGGAAGCCGCTCCGGCTGCGAGCGACAACCAGATGAAGATGCCAACCTTGCGTGGCGGGAGATCCCGTGGGGGAGGCTCTGGAGTCGTGATCGGAGCGTCAGGCATGATTCAGTATTTTCAGTACTTTCTGAAAACACAATAACAATCGATCTGCCTAGAATTCTTCAATGACAGGGGAACCCTAGGGACCCGGAGCCGATCACCCCGTCGTCCGCAGGCCCGAAGCGATGGCGTTGATCGATAGCAGCATCTTCGGAAACATCGCCTCCGCTTCCGCTTCCTTCTCATCCGCCACCAGTCCGCGCCATTCGCGGAGGATGGCGATCTGCTGCCGGTGCAGCACCCGGAGCGGGGCCTCGCGGATTGCCAGGGTTTTTGCCATGCGCGGCCGACGGTTTTCCATGCCGCCCTTGTAGAGCCCTTCCAGCAGGTCCTGCGTCCGGTGGAACTCGGCCACGATCAAGTCCATGAACCGTTTCCGCAGCACTGGGTCCTCCACCAGCGAGGCATACTCGTTCATGAGCTCGAGATTGGCCGACGCAAGGTTGGTTTCCACGTTGGTCAGCACGTAGCCGAGGAAGGTGGATTGCCTCACGGCATCCCGCAGGGCCTCGAATTTCTCCGGCGAGGATGCCTGCATCGCCTCCAGCGCGGAGCCGACACCGAACCAGCCCGGCAGGTAAAAACGGGCCTGGGTCCAGGAGAAGACCCACGGGATCGCGCGCAGATCGGCAATCGAATGGCCCTTCTTTCCCGTGCGCCGCGCGGGGCGCGAGCCGATGCGGGAATTCTCCAGCGCATCGATCGGAGTGACCTGCCGGTAGAAATCGATGAAGCCTTCCGTCTTCAGAAGCGCCTGATAGGCCGCCTGGCTTTTCTCCGCCAGAAAAGGGAGGAAAGGAAGCGCCTGATCCGCCTTCGGAGCCGTGTGGCGGTGGGTCGCCGTGGTGATCGCGGCCCCTGCAAGCAGGAGTTCCAGATTGTAGGTGGCGTTGGCGAGGTTCGCGTATTTCTGCGCGATGGTTTCCCCCTGCTCGGTCATGCGGAATTCCCCGCTCATCGAACCGTGGGGGAGGGAGGCCATGAACCAATGGGTAGGGCCCGCGCCGCGGGAAATCGTCCCGCCGCGCCCGTGGAAGAAGCAGAGCTTCACCGCGCGCTCGTTGCCGGCCAGACTCAGGCTTTCCTGCGCCTGGTGGAGCGCCCACTGGGCTGCCAGGATGCCGCAGTCCTTGTTGGAATCCGAATACCCGAGCATCACCTGCTGGCTCGGCTGTCCGCCCTCGGCGCGCATCTCGTTCGTCTTGCGGGTGAGCGGGTGATCCAGAAAGGCCCCCAGGATCCCGGGCGAACGATCGAGATCGTCCATCGTCTCGAAGAGAGGCACCACCTCCAGCGCGCACCACGAACCCTCCGGGCCGTGTTCCATCAGGCCCGCCTCACGGGCGAGGAGGAAAACCCCAAGGAGGTCGGAGAGCTCGCGCGTCATCGAGACGATCAGCGCCCCGAGCCCCGCGTCGCCCCATTCCTTGCGATGCTTCGCCAGCACCCGGTAGCAATCGAGCACCGCATCCGCCTCTTCTCCGATCCGGGCGGAGTCGTGGAGGAAGGGCCGCGGGGATTCCAGCTCCCGATTCAGGAAAGCAACCCGCTTTTCTTCGCTCCAGGAGCCGTAATTCTGCCCGTCCGGCATACCCGCGGCCGCGAGCAGCCGGGAGATGGCCTTGTCGTGGAATTCGGAATTCTGGCGGACGTCGAGCAATGCCAGATGGAAGCCGAAGATCTCCAGCTTCTGGCGGAGCGGGCGGATGTACTGCTCGTCGATCAAGGCGCAACCCACCCCGCGTATGCCGGTAGCCAGCAACGCGAGATCCGCATCGAGCGCGGCCGGCGACTTGTAGCCGGGATGGCCCTCGATCTGGCGCTGGAGGCGCGCCGCGATCAGGCGGGCAAGGTGCCGCCACGGTTCTTCGTGATAGCGGTCGTGAAGATCGTTCGAGACCTCCTCGTCGCCGAGCATGAAGGTCAGCTCGTCGATCCGCCGCTCCAGGACCTCGGGGATCTCGTTGAGCTGGCGGGAGAGGGTCAGCTGCCCGGCCACCTGCTCCAGTTCGCGCTTGAGAAGCTGGAAACACGCGCGGCGGAGCATCTCGAGCGCTTTGTCGGTGACCTCCGGGGTGACCAGGGGATGGCCATCGCGGTCGCCGCCGATCCAGGTGCCGAAGGAAAGCCGCGGGATATTCCCGGCGGCCCGCAGCATGTCCACGGGAAAGCCGGCATCCCGCCATGCCTCGGTGAAATGAAGATCCAGCCGGTTCAGGGCGGACGGGAAGAGGTCGCGCAGGTAGTGGATCGCGTCCCGCAGTTCGCGGTAGATATCCGGACGGACGAGGTGGATTTCTCCCGTGCGCCAGAGGGTTTCCAGAGCCGTCACGATCCGCTCGCGGATGCGGCGGCGCTCGCGGTCGGTGTATTTCGGGTACTCGTTGCGGACGAGCTCCTCATAGAGCGCGCGGTGGCGCTCGCGCACCGAAGCGCGCTTGGCCTCCGTGGGATGCGCGGTGAGCACCGGCTGTACGTCGATGTCCGCCAGCACGCCGAGGATTTCCTCCGGTCCGAGCCCGAGCGAGGACATGTCGCGGAGCGCCTGCGGCCAGAGCCCGCGGATCGATTGCGCGCCCAGCGCCTTCTCCCGCTCGCGGCGGATCGCGGCGGCCGCGCGCTCCTCCACCATGTTCAGGAGCTGGAAGCCGATGGAATAAAGCTGCTGCGTTCCTTCCGGCGGATGGCTTTCGGGAACCGTTCCCGACCAAGGCAGGTAGGGAATCAGTGAATCCTCGCCCAGACTTTTCAAGGCATCGCCGAGGCAACCCACGAGAAATGAGAGGGTTTCATCGATCAGTTCGAATCCTTCGAGGCGCAGTTGCTCTCGGGTGGGTGGGAGCTCGGTCATGGGCGCGGCCAGTGAAGCAGCCGGAGTGCCGTTGCGGGAAGCCGAATGCGCGTGCACGTTCACTCCACCACGCAGGGCAGCAGGACGGCGTCGCGCATGCCGTGGATCTTCTTCTTGTCCGCGGGTGCCAGGGTCGCCAGTGCGCCCGCGAGCGAGGTATGGCCTTGGTCGTCGGTGAAGTAGTAGGGGC
>CBIHMP010000023.1:0-22094 GCA_966211015.1 uncultured Luteolibacter sp.
TCCGCCGCTTTCACGTGGAGGAGGTTTACCTGCTGGACCGGGACCGCCTCTCGCTCCTGTCTTACGCGAGCTCGGACCCGGTGCGACATGCCCACCCGAGGAAAGTCGGCTCCTTCGCCCGCCAGTTGGCGCTACGCGTGAAGGATGAAAGCGGCGCGCTCCAGATCGGCTTCGAGCTCGGCGAAGGCCGGCGCACCTTCGTGCGACCCGGCCACTTCTGCTACCTGGTGGCCGTGGTCCGGGGCGAAATCAACGATCTGGCGAAGTCCGATCTCGATTTCGCCCTGCGCCGGATCGAAAACCGCTACCGCGCCCCCTTCTCTCAAGGCCAACCGCTTCTGAAGGAGTTGCAGCCGGTGCTGGAGGAGTGCTTGCTGATCCATTCTCCGGCGGGCCCGGGGAACAGCGAACACTAACCAGCCGGGCGGCTCCTACCTTGGAACGATCCGGCAACGGCTCCGCTCCACCCCCGCGGCTGGTCCAGGCCTATTGATAAGCCGGGGATTGATGATTAGTGTTTCGGGCCGACCGCCACTCATCCCTTGACCGTGGGGGTTGCGATCCCTACCCATCCCTTCCGCACATGGGATTTGACACTCTAGGCCTCTCCGAAGCCGTTCTCGAAGCCGTTACGGAGTCGGGCTATGACACCCCGACGCCGATCCAGGCACAAGCCATCCCCCTGATCCTGGAGGGACGGGACGTGATCGGCGCGTCGCAGACCGGCACCGGCAAGACCGCCGCCTTCGCCCTGCCCTCGCTGAGCAAGCTCACGCCGATGGGCAAACCGCAGATCCTGGTGCTGGAGCCGACCCGCGAGCTGGCCCATCAGGTCGCCGAGCAGTTCGAGAAATACGGAAAGCACACGGGACTCAAGGTGGCGCTGCTCTACGGCGGTGTCGGCTTGGGCGATCAATCCAAAGCGCTCCAGCAGGGTGCGGACATCGTGGTGGCCACGCCGGGCCGCTTGGTGGACCATTTCTACCGCGCGACGATGCGCTTCAACGAGGTGAAGATCCTGATCCTCGACGAGGTGGACCGCATGCTGGACATGGGTTTCCTGCCCCAGGTGCGCAAGATCGTGAATCTCTGCCCGTGGGAAGGCCGCCAGACCCTTTTCTTCTCCGCCACCATGCCGCCGGCGATCCAGACCTTCGCCCAGTGGTGCCTGCACGAGCCCACCAGCATCGAGATCGCGCGCCGCGCGGTGCCCTCGACCGTGACGCACGCGTTTTACCCGGTCTCGATGGACCAGCGCGACGAGCTCCTCCTCGCCCTGCTGGAGCAGACCGACTACCATTCCGTGATGATCTTCACGCGCACCCGCAAGGAGGCCGATCAGGTCTGCGAGCTGATCAAGCGCGAGGGCCAGCAGCAAAAGGTCGCGGCGATGCACTCCGACATCAGCCAAGTGGACCGGATGAAGGCCTTGGCCGGCTTCAAGAGCGGCGAATACGAAGTGCTGGTGGCTACCGATGTCGCCGCCCGCGGGATCGACATCTCGAGCGTTTCCCACGTGATCAACTACCGCGTGCCGGAGAATGCCGAGGACTACGTGCATCGCATCGGCCGGACCGGCCGCGCGGAGGCGGAGGGCGATGCCTTCACCCTGCTCACCGCGGACGAGTTGGAGTATGCGAAGTCGGTGGAGATTTTCATCGACCAGAAGATCCCGCGCAAGAAGCTGGAGGGCTTCGATTACATTTATACCGCCCTGCTTGACGATTCTCCCTCCAAGCCCATCCGGAAGAAATCGATGGGCGGGAAGAAGAAGCGGCGGTGAGATCTTTCCCGCGCCGCGTCCCGAGCCGATGACCCTGGAGATCTTCACCCTCTGCGACGCGGCCACCGTACACGCCGGGAAAATGAATATCCTGGGCTCCTTCGACACGCTTTCGTCGGAGGGCTTTCCCTCGGCCCACACCGACTGCGTGGTCGCGTGTAAAATGCGGAGCAACAGCGAAGACGAGGGCCCGCTGGATGTCGAAATCCGCATCATCGATCCCGACGGGCGTGATGTCGTGCCTCCGGTCGGCAGCCGGATGGAGGGAGGAGCGCAATTGCACCACCACCTCTGGCACCTCCGGGGCTTTCCGCTCCCGAAACCCGGGACCTATTTCGTGGACTTCATCGCCAATGGAGAACTGATCGGACGAAACCCGCTCTTCGTACGGAAGGCCGGCAGCCAGGCCGATTGAAGCTCCTTCCGCTCCGGCCATGCGCGTCCTTGCCATCGATCCCGCGGTTCGGAACACCGGCTACGCCATCGTCGAAGGTGATGGCCAGCGCGCCACCGCCTTGGCATACGAGGTCATCTCAATTCCCGACCGCCTGCCGCAATCCGCCGCGCTGGCAGCCGTGCGCGCCCATTTGCGGAACATCATTGAAAAGCACCAGCCCGACGAGGTCGCGGTAGAGGGCATCATCTACGTCCAATCCCACCGGACCGCCATCTCCATGGGCGCGGCCCGCGCCGCCGCCCTGATCGCCGCCGCGGATGCAGGCTTGAACGTCTATGAGTACGCGCCGATGAAGGTGAAGATGGCGGTCGTCGGCAAGGGCAAGGCGGACAAGCAGCAGGTCGCCTTTATGGTGCGCGCGCTGCTCGGCCTTGCGGAGACCCCGCCGCACGATGCCGCGGACGCGCTCGCCATCGGTCTGGCACATCTGCAAGCCTCCGATCCCCTGAAGGCGAAAATACTGGAACGACGGCAGGTATGAAAGCGATCCGATTGGGCTCGAATGTTTCCTACGAAGACGGCCTGAAGCATCAGGACGAAGCCGTGGCGGACATCTTGGAGAACAAGGGCATCGAGCGGATTTATCTGCTGGAACACGCGCCGGTTTACACGATCGGCCGCCTGAGGGACCAATCCTCGCTTCGGGAGGCATCGACGCTACCGGCCCCGGTTTTCGAGACCAACCGCGGCGGCCAGGCGACCTACCACGGCCCGGGGCAGCTCGTCGGCTACCCGATCCTGGATCTTCGCCAGCGAGACCGCGACCTTCACGCGCATCTGCGGAAGCTGGAGGAAGCCCTCATTCGCACTTGCCGGGACTTCGGGATCCCGGCCGCACGCCGCGAGGGACTGACGGGAGTGTGGGTGGAAGATCGCAAGCTCGCCTCGATCGGCGTGGGCGTGCGGAAGTGGATCTCCATGCACGGCTTCGCCATCAATATCACGCCCGCCTGCCTGCTGCCCTTCTTCGCCATCACGCCCTGCGGGATCGATGGCGTGGTGATGAGCTGTGTCGCCCAGGAAGCGGGCCGGGAGATCACGGTGGAGCAATTCGCGGACGCCTTCGAGCCGCGGTTCCGGGAGCAGTTCGCCAGACCGTGAGGGAAAGACTTGCCATATCAGGTATGGCTGCCATACCTTGTATGGCATGAAGATGACCATGCACATCGACGAAGCCTTGTTGAAGAGGGTCATGGACACCTACGGCTTGGAGACCAAGACCGACGCGGTCGAGTTTGCCTTGAAGGAGCTGGACCGCAAAGCACGCCTGAAAAAGTTCATCACGGAGGGCTTGGGCTTGAGTTCCAAAGAGCTGAAGGAAGCCGTGTACCCCGGCTACGAAGCCGAACGTGTGATGCCCGGTACCAGAGTCGCGGAAGAAACCCCTCCCTATGGAACCCGTCGTCCTAGTTGATTCGAATGTTTACATCGAGTGGCTCAATGCCGGGCTGGATCCCGCAAGGGAGGTAGCCAGGCGCGTTCCGTTGGAGGACATCGCGTGCTGCGGGGTCGTGAAGGCGGAGGTGCTGCGGGGCATCAAGGGCGCGAAGCAGCGCAGCCATCTGGAGGAGTTCTTCTCCGTCACCCAAATGGTGGCGACCACCGCTGCGCTTTGGGACGAGGCTTGGCAACTTGCCTGGCAATTGGACCGGCAAGGCAAGGTGCTGCCGCTTCAGGACATCCTGATCGCCTGCTGCGCGCGGCGGGCGGGCGCAGCCGTGATGACGCGGGACAAGCACTTCCTCTCGATTCCGGACCTACGGGTGCTCACGCCCTGAAGGCCCTCTTACGCCAGGTTCGTGAAGACCACCTGCACGTCGTCGTCGTCCTCGATCTTCTCCAGAATCGCCTCCACCTCGGCCATTTGCTCGTCAGTCAAATCGATCGGCTGGGTCGGGATGCGTTCGAGTCCCGCCTTCTTGGTGGGAATACCGAGCTTCTCAAAAGCCGCGGTAAGGCTGGAGAAACTGGCATAGTCCCCGATCGCGCGGGCAATTCCATCTTCCACCTCGAGCTCCTCCAAACCGGCATCGATCAATTCGAGTTCCAGCTCTTCGAGGTTTATCTCCGGCGCCGCCTCGAACTCCACCACCGCCTTGCGGGTGAACATGAAATCGAGCTGGCCGCTGTTCACGATCTGGCCGCCGTTCTTGTTGAAGATGGTTTTCATGTTTACCACCGAGCGGTTGGTGTTGTCGGTGGCGCACTCGATGTAAAAAAGCGAGCCGTGCGGGCCCTTGCCCTCATAGGTCACTTCTACGATGTCCGCGGCGTCCTTGCCGGCGGCGCGCTTGATGGCGGCGTCGATCTTGTCCTTCGGCAGGTTCTGGGCCTTCGCGTTGGCAATGGCGAGACGCAGCGGGGCATTTGCCGCCGGGTCCGGGCCGCCGTTTTTCGCGGCCATGGTGATGGATTTGGCGAGCTTGGGGAAGACCTTGGACATGAGGTCCCAGCGGGCTTCCTTGGCTCTACGGCGGCATTCGAAGGCACGTCCCATAAATGAAATTCTTGGCTGCCGGGATTGAAGCCGATCCAAGCGGCCGGGCAAGCCCAAGCTGGCCAAACCCCATGCGGCACCTCGCGCGATTTTTGCCGTCAAGGCACCGGTGCAGGTTTCAGGCCATCGGCATGGCCCGGAGGCGCTGCTTCGTCGCTTGGAAAATGGCGCTGCCGATGGCGGGAGCGATGGCCATGATCGGGCACTCGCCGGCCCCCGCGGACGGGAGGTCCTTCCGATCGAGAAGGACGATATCGATGGGCGGCACGTCCGAAAAGCGTGGCACACGGTAGGCCGAGAGCGCCGGATTCAAGATTTTCCCCTCTGCAAACCGGATCGCCTCGAACAATGCGCCGCCGATGCCCATGACGATGCTGCCCTCGATCTGGTTTTTGAGGTGGGCGGGATTGATGATCGCGCCGCACTCGAAGGCAGCCACGATCCGCACGAGCTTCACCTCCTTGCCCTTTACCTCGAGTTCCACGCAGTTCGCGACATAGCCGCCCTTGTCGATCCCGCAGGCGATGCCGCAATGGCCTTTGTGATCCTTCCAGCCGAAGCGCTCCGCTGCCGCCTCCAGCACCGCACGCAGACGCGCGTCCTTCAGATTCCGCAGGCGGAATTCGAGCGGGTCGATGCCAGCCATCGCTGCAAGTTCGTCCATTGCGGATTCCCGAGCGAAGCAATTGGCCGAAGCCGCGAGCCCCCGGTAAGACCCCTGACGGAGCGGCGACTTGCTGCCGTGGCTCCGCACGAACTTCACGGGCACCTGGTAGGGCGTTTCGATGGCCGCTCCGCCGGAGTTGTGATTGTGAAATTCCCACGCCGCGAGCTTCCCCTCTTTGTCGGCGGCAGCCTTCACCGCGATCACTCCCGCCGGACGGAAATAGGCCCAGTAAAACTCCTCCTCGCGGCTCCACGAAACTTTCACCGGCTTGCCGACGGCCTTTGCGAGCCGGGCTGCTTCGATCGCCGCCTCGCCGCTGTGCTTCCCGCCGTAGCCGGAGCCCGTGTCCGGCACGATCACGCGGACCTTTTCCGGCGGCAGCGAGAAGGCGCCGATCAACTCGTCCTTCACGCCGAAAGGACGCTGCGTGCCGCTCCACACGGTCACCTTGCCGTCCTTCCACTCCGCCAGGCCGGCCCGGGTTTCCAAGGGACAATGCGCGATATACTCCACCGTGTAGGTCTTTTCCAGCCGGTGCGCGGAGGCTTCTACCACGGCATCGACCTTTCCTCCTTGGTCGCCCCGGTCGAAGGAATTCTTCAGGATCTCCCACAGCTCGCTGTTCGAAGGCCCGCCACCGCCTTCCCACTCCGCGGCTAACAGATCCAACGCCTTTCCGGCCAGGAAGGGATCCGGTGCGGTCACGCCCGTGAAGTCGCCATCCCGCACCACGGTCACACCGCCGAGGGCCCTTGCCTTGGAATCATCGAGCGAGCGGAGGCGCGCGCCATACCGCGGCGGGCGCAGTACTTTCCCATGCAGCATGCCGGGCAAGCTCATGTCGCTGGTGTAGCGGTGCATGCCCGTCACGAAGTCGCGGCCGTTGACTTTCGCGACCGATGTGCCGGCGATTTTCCACTCCGCGGCTGGCTTCACCTTCGTCTCCTCCTTCACGGTGGCGACGATCTTTCGACCCTTTACCAGCAGGCCGTAGGCGGCACTGCGGCCGTCGCGGTGAAGAACCTTTCCCGCTTCGGCTGAGAGTTCGTCCCGGTCGGCCTGCCACTGCTCCTTCGCCAGATCGATCAGGGCCTCGCGGGCCGCCGCCGCCACGCGGCGCAAATAGGCGGACATGTCGGGCGTGGTGCGGCTGCCGAAGGTCCCCATGTCGAAGGGCACCAGATCCGTATCGGCCATCACCATGCGGATTGCTTCCACGGGCGCGTGCAACTCTTCCGCAACCGCCTGGCTCAAGGACGTGCGGATGTTCTGCCCCACTTCCGTTTTGCCGGTGTAAACTTGGATCACCCCGTCCTCGCCGATGTGGATCCACGCGCTCACCTCCGCCGGACGCGGAGTCCCGCCGCGGCGTCCGCGCCTCTCCTGGGCCGCGAGCGGCGGTTCCGAGAAAATCACCGCCAGCACGCCGCCGCCCAGCAGCTTGAAGAAACGCCTGCGATCAAGCGGGCCGAGAGGTTCCAGCGTGCTCATCACGGTTTTGCAGAGCGGGTTTCGGCAGCGAGCTTCACCGCGGCACGGATGTTGTTATAGACGCCGCAGCGGCAGATATTCCCATCCATACCCGCGTGAAATTCCTCCTCGGTGGGCCGGGGATGTTTTTCCAAAAGCGCCACCGCGGACATGATCATCCCGCAGGTGCAGTAGCCGCATTGGAGCGCGTCGGCATCGAGGAAAGCCTGCTGGACAGGGTGCAGCTTGCCGTCCTTCGCGAGTCCTTCGACGGTACGGATCTTTCCCTCCCCCACGTCGCCCGCCTTCATCGAGCAGGCGCGCACCGGCTTGTCATCCACCAGCACGGTGCAGGCGCCGCACTGGCCTTCCCCGCAGCCGGGCTTGCAGCCGGTAAGTCCCAGATCGTCCCTCAGGACGCCGAGGAGGGGTTTCTCGCCGTCCGCCCGGACGGCGGCCTCGCCGCCATTGACGTGGAGCCGGGTAATGGTAGCCATCGCGATAAGGGGTACAATTCCGAACTGTCTCCGGAAGGACTCAAGGTAAAACCCGGCAGCGAGCGGCAGGTTGCGGGGATTCGGGAAGCTTACCTTCTCGCGGCGAACCATCCCAGCACGGCACCGCATCCCCAGCCCAGGAAATGCCCGGCGACATCGGTATTCTCGCCCCCCATGCCATACCAAGCCAGCATCATGAGGCCTGCCAGCAGGGGTGCGACCAGCGGACGGAACTCCCGGTAGGAACGGTGTCTCCACGCCAGGCGGCTGGACGATCCTACGAGTAGCCCCAAGGCCGCAAAAGTCGCGGTGGACGCGCCTAGCGACAGGAAGGGGTCCGGGTAGTGCAACCAGGCATTGAGCGCGTTGCCGAGCGTCCCCGCGAGCAGGATGAGAGGCCACGCCCGCAAAGCGCCGAGCAGCTTCGCCACCATCACGCAGAAGATCCCGCCGATGGCGACATTTCCCAGCAGGTGCCCCGCGTCCGCATGGAGGAAGAGGGAGGTGAAAGGCCGCCACCACTCCCCGCCTTCCACCAGCGCCAGGCTGGAATTGCAGAAACGGTCGGAAAAGGTGAAATCCCGCCCCTGCCACAGGAAGGTCGCCATCAGGGCGAAGGTCCACGCGGAGAACAAGCCGAGGCCCGCGGGAAACAGAGGAGTATCGGCGTGCTCGCCGCGATCCGCCTGCTCCGCCTCATAGAGTTGGTATTCCTGCCGGATCACCCCGGCGTGGGCGGGTTCCGCGAACACGGCATAGGTACCGTGGCCGGGAAAGATCCAGCAATCGAGGTTCATGGCGAGCACCACCAGCGCGTGCTCGCTCGCCTCGCCGAATGATTGCCATTCGCCTACCGGCACCAGTTCGGGAGGCACGCCGGTCTCCGGCCCGTCATAATCCATCATCCGAGCCTCTTTTACCCCATTTCAGGCACACTGCAAATGGATCTCCCCGTCCCGCATGTAAAGCGTGCGACCCTGCACCTTCCCGAGTTGCAGTTTGCCCGTAAAGGACGGCCGGAAGCGGGTCGCCCATAGGCAAGGCAAACACACTTATGAGACTCTGTTTCAATCAGTCCACCCCGTTGGCACACCTCGAGGCACGGAGGATGCATGTCTGGTAACTGCGACCGATGCCCTGCAGATCCATGCGGGGACTTTCAGAAGAGAGCAGCCCGCCCACGGTCCCCCGGGGCTGCCCAAGGTTCCTCTCCGGCTCCGGTTTTTCAACCGTCCGGGAAGAGAGGACTGTTGTTTCACCTCAGCCTGAACTTCTTCACCACCCGACTCATCCCTCCACTCCCCGGGATCGCATGATCCGAGAAGTTTCAAAATCTCAATGAAACGGTCTCCACATCGATCCAATGAAACTGATTCTCCTCACACTGACGGCCTGCACGCTGGCCGTCATCCCGGCGGACGCGGCGAACATCACCGGGGAACTGCGCAAATGGCACAAGGTCACCCTTTCGTTCCAAGGACCTGACACGAGTGAAACCGCCACCCCCAATCCCTTCACCAATTATCGCCTGGATGTCACCTTCAGGCACGCGGCAAGCGGGAAGACCTATCTGGTTCCCGGCTATTATGCCGCGGATGGAAATGCGGGGAACACTTCCGCCAGCTCCGGCAACGTATGGCGCGCTCACTTCGCGCCGGACGAGACGGGCACCTGGAGCTACACCGCCTCCTTCAGGAGCGGCAGCAATGTCGCCACCGGCACTTCTGGCTCCGGCAGCAGCGCCGGCCATTTCGACGGCGAGACGGGAAACCTCAGCATCTCCCCCACGGACAAGAGCGGGCGGGACCTGCGGGGCAAGGGTCGCCTCCAGTACGTAGGCAAGCACCACCTGAGATTCGCCCAAACAGGCGATTACTTCATGAAAGCCGGGGTGGACGCTCCGGAGAACCTGCTCGCCTATCAGGACTTCGACGGAGGCTTCAAGACCGACGGTCAGGGGGACGAGTTTATCAAGGACTGGCAACCGCACGTGCAGGACTGGAACACGGGCGATCCCGTGTGGCAGGGCACGAAGGGCAAGGGTCTGATCGGCGCGATCAACTACCTCGCCGCCGAAGGCCTGAACGCCTTCTCCTTCCTCACCTTCAACGTCCAAGGCGATGACAAGAACGTCTTCCCCTACACCTCCTACAGCGAGCGCTCGCGCCTGGACGTCTCCAAGCTGGACCAGTGGGAGGTCGTCTTCGAGCACGGCACGCGGAAGGGCATGTACCTCCACTTCAAGACGCAGGAGACGGAGAACGAGCTGCTGCTGGACAGCGGGAATCTCGGCGACCAGCGCAAGCTCTACTACCGCGAACTGATTGCACGTTTCGGCCATCACCTCGCGCTGAATTGGAATCTCGGCGAGGAGATCAACGGCGCTTCCCTGCAGCAGAAGCAAGCTTGGGCGCAGTATTTCTACGATACCGATCCGTACCACCACCACATGGTGATCCACAACGGCGCGACCCACTACAACATGATGGGTGACGCCTCGAAACTCACCGGCTTCTCGCTGCAGTTGAACGCGAGCGATTTCACCGACAACTTCACGATGACCAAGGACTACATCGACCGCTCGGTGGCCGCAGGCAAGCCGTGGGTGGTGGCGACGGACGAGCCCGGCGATTCCCGTTACAGCCTGCGGCCGGATGCGGATCCGGGAAGCAGCCACACGGACGCGCGCAAGCACGCGCTGTGGGGAAACTTCATGGCGGGAGGCGCGGGAGTGGAGTTCTATTTCGGCTATGCCTTGGCTCACTCCGATTTGACTTGTAATGATTTCCGGAGCCGCGACTCCTTCTGGCCTTTCTGCCGCCATGCCCTCGGTTTCTTCGCGACCAGCGGGGTGCCTTTTCATGAGATGAAGAACGCGAACGCCCTTGTCAGCGGCAACGGGAGCAATGCCAACCGCTGTCTCGCGAAGCCGGGGACCGCCTATCTTCTTCATCTGCCTTCCGGTGGCTCCCCCACCCTCGATCTCTCCGGCCAGAGCGGCAGCTACCGCGTCCACTGGTTTGATCCCCGCAATGGAGGTGCCTTGCTCGGCGGCAACACGCTCTCGGGTGGTGCCACGCGGAACATCGGCTCGCCGCCGAACTCCACCAGCTCGGATTGGGTGGTGCTGGTACAGAACACCACCACGCCCCCTCCGGGCAACGAGGCGCCGGTGGTCAGCGCCGGGACCGATAAGAGTGCCAGCCTTTCGGGCGGCAGCGCCAGCGTGACGCTAAACGGCTCCGCCGCGGACGACGGCCTCCCCTCGGGCTCCACGCTCGCACGCGCCTGGACTCGGATCAGCGGGCCTGCCGCGGTTTCCTTCTCCGCGCCTGACAGCGCCACCACCACCGCCACTTTCACCGTAGCGGGCAGCTACACCCTGCGCTTTTCCGCCAGCGACGGGGAGCTCGCATCCTCCGACGATGTCGTGGTGACGATAAGTGATGCCGGTGCCACAAACCAGGCGCCCGTCGCAAACGCCGGGCCGGACAGATCCGCCGTCTTGAGCGGATCCTCGGTCCAGATCGCGTTGAGCGGCACGGCGAGCGACGACGGGCTCCCCCAAGGTAGCACCTTGCAGGCTTCATGGTCGCTGGTCAGCGGTCCCGCCTCCGTCTCCTTCTCCCCGTCGGATACGGCAGCCACGAGCGCCAGCTTCACTGCTGCAGGCAGCTACGTGCTGCGCCTCAGCGTTTCCGATGGCGCCTTGAGCGATTCCGACGATGTAGGGGTGGTCATCATCAGCTCTTCGGGCGGCGGAACTACCGCCGTCCCAGCAACGCAGGATGCCTTCACGGAAAACGGCAAGAATGCGAACACGACCATCCTCCGCGTGCAAAATTCCGATTATCGGACCCGGAAGAGCTATCTCCAATTCGACACCCGTTCGCTGGCGGGCCCCTTCAGCTCATCGACGCTGCGGCTGGTTCAGAATGGAGACCTGTCCGGAGGAACGATGACCCTGCGTCTCTATGCCGCGGCCTCGAACAACTGGTCGGAAAGCACCATCACCAGCACGAATGCCCCCGCAAGGGGCGCGCAGCTCGCCACCCTCACCGCGAATTTCACCGCGGGGCTGGTGGTTTCCTTCGATGTCTCCGCCGCCGTCACCGGACCCGGCCTGTACAGCTTCATCCTCGAGGCTGACCCTAGCTCGCGGGACACGGCCTTCGCTTCGTCCGAGAATTCGACCGGTTCGGCGCGGCCTTCCTTGATCGTGACCACTGGCGGAGGTGCGCCCGCCAACCAAGCGCCGGTGGCCCATGCCGGGAGCGATCAGTCCACCTTCATCCGCAGTGAACCGGTCACCATCGCCTTGAACGGCTCGGCCGCGGACGACGGCCTGCCGCAGGGTTCGGCGCTTTCCCTCGCCTGGACCCGCACCAGCGGGCCCGCGGCGGTCAGCTTTTCCGCGCCGTCCTCCGCATCGACAAACGCCACTTTCACCCAAGAGGGCACCTACGTTCTCCGCCTCACCGCCAGCGACGGCGCACTGAGCGACAGCGATGAGGTAACGGTGACCGTAAACGGGGCCCCGCAAGGAACCATTCCCGCCTCCTTTCCCGCCGTCCACGACGCCTATACGGAAAATGGACAAAACGTGAATAACGGCTCCCTGCGGGTGGAGAACTCCTCCCGGAAGCGTATCAGCTACCTGCAATTCGACCTCCGGAATGCACCCGGTCCCGCTTCTTCCGCCGTGCTGCGGCTGACGGAAAACGACGACGTTTCCTCCGGCACGATGACGCTCCGCCTCTTCCAAGCGACATCCGACGACTGGACCGAAAGCACCGTCACCGGTTCCAATGCGCCGGCCCGCGGGCCCCAGGTGGCGAGCTTTACCGGCGACATCACGAACGGCCGCGTGCTCAGCTTCGATGTCTCCGGATTCGTGGGAGCGCCGGGGATCTACAGCTTTATTCTGGAGGCGGATCCCTCCACCCTTGACGTTTCGTTGTCCTCCTCGGAAAATTCCACCACCTCGTCACGGCCGGCACTGACCATCGTCGCAGGAGCTGCTTCCGCGGCATCGGTCGCCAACATGGCTGTGGATCCCGGCGGGATTTCCGGGATGACCCCGGTGCTGGAGCGCATGGAGGAGAACCGGATCCAGATCCGGAGCGAGGGCCGCCCGGGTTTCGTTTACGAAGTGCAGCGCTCGCTGGATCTCCTGACCTGGAAAACGGTGGCCCGCGCAGCCGCCGAGGAGGACGGCGTGGTGCACTTCGCCGATCCCGAGCCGCCGCCGGGGCGGGCGTTTTACCGGCTTTCAGCGCCCTGAACCCGCGCTACCGGGGAGCAATGCGGATGCAGTCCATGGCGACCTCCAGGCTGAGATCCGGGCGGCGCTCGGCCACCCATTTCTCGATATCGGAAACGGCGGGATAATCGACCGCACCGACGTGCCGGAAGCAGCGGGCATCATCGATCAGTACGACAAAAGGCTGCTTCATGGCCGCCGAGAAAATCGCCTCGAGTTCTCCCCACACGGGACAGTTGAGATCGCCCTGCGCGGTGTCCCCGCCGGAATAGTGGCCATCCAGCCAGAAGAGCGTGGGAGCATCCAGCCGTGCGACCACTTCGGGCATCACCTTGCCGCTGTCGCCTTGCCGGAGATCGACATTGCCCACTCCCGCGAAGCGCTTCTTCGCCTCCTGATAGAATTTCTCGGCCAGCTCGATGGAGTAAACCTTTTTGAACTCGCGACGCATCGCTTCCACGGTGTCGCCCTTGAAAGTGCCGGTCTCCACCAGGATCTGGAGCCCGAATCGGTTCTTGTAATCCAGCAGCATGTCGCGCTTGGCAAGCGGCGGCGGCGGATCGGGGCGTCCGTTCTCGATCCACTTCTTGAATTTCCGTTTCTCTTTGAGCTGCTTGAACCAGGAAGCCATGAGCGGGGAAGGCTAGGCCGGGAAAAGCCGGGGACCAAGCGCATTTTCGCCATCCCCGGCCGGAGGCGGCATCGATCCGCAGCCGCGTCTCCCCTTTCGTTTTGCTTGCCGGTGCCCGCAGGCCCCGGCCCATGCTGCGCGCGTGCAGATCCCCTTCTTCCGGCCGAAGGACAGTTACATCACCTGCCGCGATCGCGACGATGGCGGCGGAGCGCAGATTTCCGCCCGGATCTCCACGATGATTCTCGCCCGCATGAAAGGGCTCGGCTACGCCCACAGCCCGGTTTCGGAAGTCGCCCACGCCCCCGCGGGCTTGGATGATGCGGCCTGGTCACGGACCTGGGAGGACTTTTTCAACCTCGGGCACGGTGAACTTCCGGCCGCGGAGCTGGAGGCGAAGGGATACCCCTTGCGCACGGTGAAGAAGCCGCACCGCTTCTTTCCGCGCTCGGGATGCCTTCAGGTAGTGGCTCATTGCCACAAGGTGACGGATCGTCACCCGGAGGCCTGGGCGGCCATTGCCCCCCTGCTCCGGGAGCGTTACTTCCTGACCCCGAAACCCGGCCTCGGAGACTACGACGACGGCCGGGTGCAGATCGCGGTGCACCTGCGCCGCGGCGACGTCGGCTCCAGCGGCCGTTTCTCGGAGCGCTTCACCGGGGACGATGTGGTCCTGGAAAGACTCCGCAGGGTGATCGCGGCGATCGGGCAGGACCGCGCACGGGTGCGTTTGTTTTCCCAAGGCGCGCCCGAGAGTTTTTCGGCCTTCACCACGCTGGGTGCCAGCCTGCATCTCGATGACGATGTGTTCGAGACCTTCCATCACTTCGTGCGGAGCGACGTGCTTTTCCTGGCCAAGAGCACCTTCAGCTACCTCGGAGGCGTGATCGGGGGGCAGACCTGCATCTACGAGCCTTTCTGGCATCCGAAGCTGCCGGGCTGGTTGTCGCCGGAGGATCTGAACGGCCCGCGGCTAACCGAGGCGATCGCCTCGCTTGCCAAGGGGTGAGCCGCCTCAGGCCCACGCCGGCCAGCGCCCCGCGCTCTTCAGCAAAGGCTGCAATTTTGCCAGCTCCCGCACGGCCACTTCTTCCATCGCTTGGGGCAGGCGAAAACTCCAGTTGTGGGGGCCCACGGTACCGGGGGAGTTGATCCGGTCCGTAAGGTCGCAGAGATCGGTGATCATCAGGGCGGCGTAGCGGGAGCGGGAGGAAAGCAGGGCGGCGATCAAGGCGCTTTTGACCTCGGAACCGTAGGCCATCTCCGGCCGCGTCCCGCCGAACTCCGCCATGAGCCGCAGATATTCCTCCGCCTGCTCCCGTTCGTCCGGATCCGCTTCGGAATCCGCGGCGATGCGATGGAAATTCGCCCAGAGTGCCGGGATCGAGTCGTGATCGTGGGTGGAATAGGTGACGAAGGAG
This sequence comes from uncultured Luteolibacter sp., assembly GCA_966211015.1. Classification (GTDB taxonomy): domain Bacteria; phylum Verrucomicrobiota; class Verrucomicrobiia; order Verrucomicrobiales; family Akkermansiaceae; genus Haloferula. The sequence goes on from CBIHMP010000023.1 coordinate 14,687, forward strand.
CACTCGGGCAACTGCTCCGGCGGAACGACGTGGCCCTCCTCATCGAAATCCCAGTGGGGAATACGGAAGCCCGCGATGTCCAGCGAGGCCAGGTGCGACCGCACGTAATCCGGCACGCGGCCCAGATCCTCGCCGACCACCGCGGAGCTTCCCGCCGCTTCCTTGGCCATCCGGAGCCGGACGTCGCCGTCCGCCAGATTCGCGGCCTTGTTTGCGGGCGTGTCATCGGGACGGGGCGCCCAACCGGGCAGGCGGCCGCCGGTTAACCGTGCCGCTTCCTTCTCCGTCAGCGGCAGGAACTCGGCGTTCCGCTGCGGCTGCCACGGGAAGGAATAGATCCGGTAGAAACCCAGCACATGGTCGATCCGGAAAATGTGGAAGATATCCGCGAGCTTCCCGATCCTCCGGCGCCACCATGGGAAACCGGCGGCCTCCATGCGATCCCAGCGGAAGAGCGGGATACCCCAGTTCTGCCCCCATTTCTGGATGAAGAGATCGTGCTTGAAGACCAGCTCTGGAGGAGCCCCGCCGCACCATTCCAGATCGAAGTCTTCCCGCTGGAAGAACACGTCGGCCGAATAGCGGCTGACGCCGATGGGAATATCGCCCATCAGCTTCACGCCCTTGTCATCCGCATGGGCGCGCACCGCCCGCCATTGCCGGAAACACAGCCACTGCACCCACGCGTAGAATTCCAGCCGCTCCTCCACTGCCGCGGGGGCCTTCGCGCGCTCCGCTTCCAAATAGGCCAGGGCACCATCCACGCTCCTCCATGCTTCCGGCCACTGGTCCCACACTTCGCTGCCGCCGGCTTGATCCATCAGCCACCGGTAGATGCAGTACTTCGCCAGCCACACGGCCTCCTCCCTGCGGAAGCGGTAGAATGCGATGTCGCCCGGCCCTTCCCGGAAACGCAGCCACGCTTTCTCCAATAGCGCCCGTTTCGCTCTCCTCACCGCGGCGTAGTCCACCTTCGGCGATCCGAGGCTTTCACCCAACAACTCGCGCGCTCCGGCGATATCGGACGGATCGAGACCGGGGATTTCCTGCGGGCCGAAGCTCAGGTAGAGCGGCTCCAGCGCTACCGAGGAGATGGCATTGTACGGGCTATCGTCCCCGCCCGTTTCGTTCAGGGGGAGCAACTGGAGGAACCCGATGCCGTGCTCCGCGCAGCGATCGATCCACTTGCGCATCGCCCGCGTGTCTCCGATACCCAGATCCCCCTCCCAACGGGGAGTGAACGCGGGAAGGAGAAGACCGGCGAGGCGCTCAGGCATGCGTCGGAAGCTGCCACGAATGGCAGCACGATCCAGCACGAAGCGGACCAAGAACGAGCCGCCGCCGGGACGCCCGCGCCCCAAGCCGTCACGGCCGTGGCGGCATCTCGGCCGTTGCCCGGCGCTCCCCTCTCAACATCTTGCCGATCTCCCCGGCAAGCCACAGGAAGTGGTCGGAGCGGATCGCCGGGTCTTTCAGAAAGGGGACCTCCCCCACCGGCGGATCCTGGGTGGTCTTGAAGATGGCAGTGCCCTCGTCGATCTCATCGAACATGGCGAGGTAGAGCGCCCTGCTTCCCGCTTGACGGGCGGCGACCGCCTGGCTCCAGAGAAACCTGCCTCCCAGCCGGGGGATCGCGTCCAGCTTCGCCTCTTGTTTCCGGCTTTTCATGAGATTGTGCCAACTGAAGCCGGGAAAGGCCACGGGCAGATACCCGAGATTCCGCTCGCGGCACCAGGCGAGGTCCGGTTTCAGCAACTCGTCCACCCGCTTGGCCGCATCCTGTGGCGTACCGAAACGTCCGACCGCCCAAGGGCTGACGATGTCCGCCCGGGCGATGATTTCGTGGAGCTTCGGGTCGGCGATGGCGTCGCGGTCGAGGGTCCGCCAATAGCAGGGGACGCCGAGCATCACCGCGCAGCCCTTCCCCTTGAAAAACCGGACCAGCGTCTCCCACTCCGGGAGGCAAGGCGCCCGGTCGTCGAAGCCGAGTCCCCAAAGCGCGATCAGGGGCCTGCCCCGGTAGGAAAGATAGGCGGGATCTTGCGCCGACCATTTCCCCTCCGCCTCGAGCCGCCTCCAATCTTCCGGCACCGCGCCGTAATCCGCGGCGCGCAGGCCGGAGAGATCGTACATCAACACCCATTTCCGGCCCTCCGCCGCCGCCGCCGCCTTGCAGTGGCCCATCACCAGATCCATCGAGGCGCGGTGCCGGGAATCCCGCGCGGTCGCGGCGAAGCGCTGGACGAAAGCGCCGTCGATCCCGTAATCCCGCATCCACTTGAAGTGCCTCCGGACGGTTGGCTCCTTCACGGAACTGAAGACCTCGGCGACCTTTCCATCGGCATGGCGTAGCGGCGTGGAAAAGCGTTCATCGGGCCCGAATTCGCTCATGTCGGGCCACATCTCGATATGGGTGGTGTCCGGCCCGAACTTCCCGCCGGGTGAATAGTGGAACCAGCCGTTTCCGGCCCCGTCGCCCTCGCAGCGGAACCACCCCTGATAGCCGCACATCACGAGGCCATCCAGCGTTCCTCCCATCCTCCGCCACGCCGCCATCGATCGCGCCAGGTTTTCTTTCCGGTCGCCTTTGATCCCGTAACCCTGCAGGCCGACAGGACCCCGCCAATCCGCCTCCGTTTGAAGCCGTTTCACGAAACCGGCCACATCGTAGCTGCCCTTGTCCAGCGGTTGGATGAGCCGGTCCCACTCCATCGCCTTCGTCTCGCCTCGGTCCGCGCCGTTGATGGTGACGAACTGAAGGCGCGCCTTTTCTTTGAGGATCTCCGGCAAGGGATCGACGTCGCCCTCGGTTTTCAGCCAATGGCAGAGGTTGAAGGTGATGCCGACCTCGGGGCGGTCGAGCTTTGCGGCGATCCTGGCGGCGGCGGAGAAGCGGGCCATCCAGAAGCCCGCATGGGGGTAGAGCGATATCTTCACACCGGCCGATTTCGCGTGATCCGCAATCTCCCCCAGGGTTTTCACGGCCAAGTCGTCATTCCCGGCAGGTGCCTCCGAAATCGCGATCCACAAAGCGGCGCCCGTTCCTTCCAGCGCTTTGATCTGCGTGCGCAGGTCGGGGCCCAAGGGAGAGGTTCCCTCCTGCAACTTCAGGGTGTGGTACACGTTCCAGAGGCGCATCCCCCGCCCCTCCAGCGAATCCCGCATCGGCTTGATCGGAACTCCGCTGCCACCCAAGCCGTCATAGCCCAGTTCATGCAGCGTCCCGGAAACTTCCGCCGGATCTCCGGAAATGCCGGTATCCATCGCGAAGAATGAATTGGCCCGCAGTCCTTCTAAAGGCAGGCCCCATAGCACGAGCAGCAGTCGCAAGAGCCAAAGGCGGGCTGGGGTCGGCTTCATCGTCATCCATACGGAGCCCGCTCCTCCGAATTCTCATCCCGCTGCCGCAGCAAAATGCCCCGCTCCTTGCGGAGCGAGGCATGAAGAATCTTCCTAAAGAAGCGCTCAGATCTCCGCCACCGGAAGACTGGAAACTTCCTCGCGCACTTTCTCGGCGAGCAAGGTGGAAAGATAGCGTTCCGTGGAGGAGGCACCGATCGTTACCACGCGTTTCCCTTGATATTCCGGGCGCTTGGCAACCTGCATCGCTGCCCACACGTTCGCCCCGGTGGAAATACCGGCGGGAATCCCCTCCTCCTGATTGAGAAGCTGCGCCGTGGCGAAGGCGTCCTCGTTGGAAACCAGGACCACCTCGTCGATGATCTCGACGTTCAGGTTCTTCGGGATGAACCCGGCACCGATGCCTTGGATCATGTGCGGGCCGGGCTGGCCACCGGAAATCACGGGGCTGCCCACGGGTTCCACGGCGAAGGTCTTCATCGCGGCGTTACGGGATTTGATTACCTCCGAAACACCGGTGATCGTGCCGCCGGTGCCCACTCCCGCGACAAAGGCATCGATATTGCCATCCGTATCCCGCCAGATTTCCTCGGCGGTTGTCTTGCGGTGGATCTCCGGGTTGGCCGGGTTGTCGAACTGGCCGGGACCGAAAGAGCCAGGGTTTTCCTCCAGAAGTTGCTTCGCTTTCGCGATCGCGCCGCCCATTCCCCGGGCACGGGGCGTAAGCACGATCTCGGCACCGAGCAGGCGCAGAAGCACCCGGCGCTCGATCGACATGCTCTCCGGCATGGTCAAGATGCAGCGGTAGCCCTTCGAGCGGGCCACGAAGGCCAGCGCGATGCCCGTATTACCGGAAGTGGGCTCGATGATCAGGCCGCCGGGCTTCAGGCTTCCGTCGCGCTCGGCGGCTTCGATCATCGCTTTGCCGATCCGGTCCTTCACGCTGAAGAGCGGGTTGAAGAATTCGGCCTTGAGGAGCACTTCGGCACCCGTGTCGGCGGAGATTTTGTTCAGGCGGATCAAGGGCGTATTGCCGATGGTGTCTGCGATGGATTGTGCAATGGACATAGGATCAGGGGTAGGGAGTAGTCGTTTCGGTCTGTGTAAGGCAGCCGCGTGCTGATGCCGTGGACGGCTCTCGCGCACATTGCGATCGGAAATTGGTATCGATAGCGTCTTCGCGACTTCCAGGTCGCTTGGAGCACCGTTTGGGCAGAGCTTTGAAAGGGGGGGCTGCCGAGTCAAGGCGGGGGATGGTCACCAGGCATCCATCCGCCACCGCATGCCGCCCCATTGACAAGCCGGCCCGGCTGCCCCGACCCTGCGTCCGGATGGAACTTCGCGTGGAGAGCAATGCCGGGATGCGGCTGGATGCCTGGCTGGCGGCAAATCTGCCGGATCTTTCACGCTCGCGCGTCCAGGAGCTGATCCGCGAACAGTTCATCCTGCGCAACGGCCAGCCCGCGAAGCCGCGCGACGCCGTCGCGGCGGGAGATCTCCTCAGCATTGCCATTCCCGAAGCCGTGCCCGCCGAGGCGCAGCCGCAGGACATCCCGCTGAACATCCTCTACGAAGACGAACACCTGGTGGTGCTGGACAAGGAATCCGGGATCGTGGTCCATCCCGCGGCGGGAAACCCCGACGGCACCCTGGTGAACGCGCTGCTCCACCATTGCCGGGGGAAACTTTCGGGCATCGGCGGTGTCGAGCGGCCTGGAATCGTCCACCGCCTCGACAAGGATACTTCCGGATGTCTTGTGGTGGCGAAAACGGATCTCGCGCACCAGTCCCTCACCGGCCAGTTCTCCGGGCGCACGATGGAGAAACTCTATCTTGCCGTGGTCCAAGGCATTCCCAATCCCGCGAAGGATACGGTCTTCACCCACATCGGCAGACATCCGGTGAACCGGCAGAAAATGGCGGTGGTGAACCCGCCCGGCGGCAAGCCGGCGATCACGGACTATGAGATCCTTTCCATCGACCGCTCCACGGCCTCCTCGCTGGTGCTCTGCCATCTTCACACCGGCCGCACCCATCAGATCCGCGTGCACATGCTTCACAAGGGATGTCCCCTGATCGGAGATCCCATCTATGCCAAGCCCGAGCGCCAGAACGCGAAACCGGGCCGGCTGATGCTGCACGCATGGCGCCTGACATTTGATCATCCTGCCGATGGCCGGCGTCTTTCCTTCGAAGCGCCCATCCCCCACGACTACACGCCCTGGCTCGGGATGATGGACGGGCCGCTGCCGTAGCTACCCTGCCGCCAGCAGTTCCAGGATGCAGCCCGCTGCTGTCATCCCGAAAACGGCCGTCACGTGCGTGGCGGTGCCGTAGCCGGCGTCGCATCGCAAGCCCGCGGGCAGATCGCCCGGACGCTCATGGCAAACGGTGCCGTCGCCCGCGGGATACAGCGGCGGTTCCTCGGAGTACACCGCCTCGATCCCGAACTTTTTCACCTTTTCGCCCGTGCGTGCCTTCGGAAAGCCGTGCTCGTCGCGCAAGCGCTTTCTCACCGCCATCATCAGGGCGTCGTCGCGCGTGCGGGCCAGGTCCGCCGTCTTGATCTGTGTGGCATCCCGCCGCCCGCCGGCTCCCCCGCAAGCAATCACAGGCACGCCACGCTCCCGGCAGCGGGCCAGCAGGACGCACTTCGCGCGCACCGCATCGATCGCGTCGATCACCGCATCGAAACCGCCATCGAGAAAGTCGTCCACGTTGCGGTCGGAAAGGAATTCCTGGCGCTCGGTCACGACGATGTCCGGCTGGATCGCACGCAGGCGATGTGCCATCACCCCGACCTTGGGCTTTCCATAGGTGCCGTCCAGCGCGTGGATCTGACGGTTGGTATTCGTCACGCAGAGATCGTCCGCGTCGATCATGGTGATCTTGCCGACACCGGACCGAGCCAGGCACTCTGCCGCCCAGCACCCGACACCGCCCACGCCCACCACGGCCACGTGGGAACGGTGGAATTTCTCCAGCGCCGCCGTGCCGTATAGGCGCGCGATGCCGGAAAAGCGGTCGAGATAGGATTCGGTCACGACACGGGGATTTTGGCCGCGGCCGCGCCGGGGCATCAATCACCAATCCTCCGCTCGCCGGAGTTCCGCGATCAACGCCGGGGCACTTTTCACTTGGGCGGGAAATCGCCTTTCTCGAACCGCTGGTGCTGATGGATCAACTGGAGATCCCCCGGCTCCTCCTGCAGGCCGCGGGTGGAGAACTCCAGCGCCTTGGCGCGGTCGCCGCGGGCGAAGTGCACCTCTGCCATCGTATCGAGGTAGGCCGCTTGCCTCGGGTAGGTCTTCAAGGCCCGCGCCGCGTGCTTCTCGGCTTCATCGAGGCGGCGGTTGGCACGGGAGGCAAGCCAGGCCGCGGAGTTCCGGGTGTTCTCTCCTTCCGGAAAGCGTTCGATCACCTTGGAAATGCGCTTCCAGATACCTTCGAAAATCTCATCGTGCATCTTCACGAGCCCGGCGCGCCGCATTGCAGCGAAAAAGTAGTCGGCCAGCAGCGTGTCGGCAAAGGGGACCTCCACGCACTCCTCGATGATCGCCACGGCACCTTCCTTATCGGAAGACAGACGGGAGAAAGCCCGCATCAGGTCCGATTCCAGCCGCTGCCTCAAGTAGTGGGAGGAGAGCGCGTTGCTGCTGCGTCCCGCCATCGCTTCCTCGAGGGTCCTCGCCGCGGAGATGGCCGCCGCCATCTTCCAATCCTCGCGCGCACCTGCGTCCAAGGCGAGGTAACCGAGGATATCCGAGAAAGAGCGCTGGTCGTTGGTGCATTCGATGGCGGCGCGCCGCCACCACTCCCCCGCCCGGTCAAAATCCCCGGACAGGGCGAAGTAGTAGCCGATCTGCCCGAGCGCCCGGGTCTCCCCCATGGACAGCAGCTCGGCCTTCTTTTCCAGAGTCATCGCCTCTTCCTCCTGGCCTCCGCGGCGCATGCATGCCGCCGCATAACCCCAATAGACCGGCTCTCCCGGCATCGCCGCCCCGAGCTCCAGCCAAACCGCCGCCGCTTCTTGCCAGCGGCCCAAGGT
>CBIHMP010000024.1:0-21764 GCA_966211015.1 uncultured Luteolibacter sp.
GTCGGCGTGGGCCGCAGTACCACCCGGGCCATGGTCTATTCCGCTCTGGCGATCCTGATCTTCAATTTCTTCCTCACCCTGCTGATGAACCTGCTCTTTCCGGCGGGGCTGGGGAAACACTGACGCAAACGGCCCACGCTCACGCCGACATCCTCACCGCCGAGGGATCGGGGTCGATGAAATGGCCCCAGCTTTCGTCGGAGCCGGTGTTTTCCCTCAGGCCGAACATCGGCCTCCACCGAGGGGCGGCGGGCTTGCGCAAGGGATGCATGTTCGCCTCGTGCGGGAGCTTGTTCGCCTTGCGGGTGTTGCAGCGGATGCAGGAGGTCACGATATTCTCCCAGGTGGTTCGCCCCCCTTTGTCCCGGGGCAGCACGTGATCCAGGTTCAATTCCGCCTCGCTGAAGATCTTCGCGCAATACTGGCAGGTATGCTTGTCCCGCAGGAACACGTTGCGGCGGGTGAAGCGGACTTCCATGCGCGGCAGCTTCTCGTAAAGCGCCAGCACGATGATCTTCGGCACCCGCAGCGCGAGGCGCACGGTGTGGATCATCTCGTCCACGAATTCGCGCGACGAGTGCTCGACCCAGGATCCCAGATCGTGAGTACGGAAACGGTCGTCGCCCTCGGTCTGCACCACCTGCGCATGCCCGAGAAAGAGGAGCTTGAGCGCGCGCCTGACGGTACAGGTTTGCACCGGCTGCCAAAACCGGTTGAGGACGAGGACGGGATAGTCGAGGTGGGCTACCATGCCTTTTCCCAGCAATTGCCGCGGAAACTAGCAGGAATGCCGGGTGTCGCAAGAAAAAGGTCGGTGACGGGGAAGTAACGGGGACGACGCATGCCGATCTTCCGGGTCACGACTGAAAAACCGATAGTCTTACGTTCGTTTCAGGCCGGAGCGGATGCTTCAATTCGGCTTGCGCTTTTCAGGCCATCCTTCAAATTTGTCCGACAACTTCATGAATATCCGCACCTTCATCGCGTCCATGGCTCTCGCCGCTCCCTTCTGCCAAGCGGCGGAACCGGGCTTTACCGATCTTTTCAACGGCAAGGATTTCAGCGGCTGGACGCGGGTCAACGGCACCGGCGAGTACCGGATCGAAGGGAAGGAGATCGTCGGCTTCGGCGAGAACGTGAAGTCGAACACCTTCCTGCGCACGGACAAGACCTACAAGGATTTCGATTTCCGCTTCGAGATGAAGTTCGACGACCTTTCCGGAAACTCCGGCATGATGTTCCGGGGCCTGCAAAAGGAGGGCAAGGACGGCCGGGTGTACGGCTACCAGTGCGAACATGACAATGGCAAAGCCCGCGCCTGGACTGCCGGTCTCTATGACGAGGCGCGCCGTGGCTGGCTGGAGCCAAAGAAGGGCGACAAGGACACCGAGGAAGACAAGAAGGCACAGGCCGAGTTCACCAAGCAAGGACAGGAGATCACCAAATGGGATGATTGGAACGAGATCCGCATCGTCTGCAAGGGCAACCACATCCAGATCTGGCTGAACGGAAAGGAACGGGTGGACTACAAGGACGAGGCGAAGGAATTCACCCCGGAGGGCTTCTTCGCCCTGCAAGTACACGGGGGGAAATCCTGCAATGTCCGCTGGCGGAACATCCGCATTAAGGAACTCTGACTTCCGCCGCCAGGATCTCTTTCCACTCACCCTCGCCGGGCCGGCGAGGGTTTTTTTTTGCTTTCCGGAGGCAGCAGCAGCACCGGACGACTGCGGGAGGCAGCGGCGACCGTCCGGCAACCTGAGACCTCATTGCCATGCTCTCGCGATAGAGTGAAAACGGGTTTCACCCCGCAACCAACCGCAGCTTTTTTTAAAATTCGCAGCGTTGCGTGACGAAAATGCTCCACTCAAACGAGTAGGACAGCTAAACCGCCATTCGGTGCGTATCGTAACCAGTGGGGATATCAATCTCCTATCCTACTCCGCGAACCCATGAACCCGCCCAAACTCCTCGTTGCCCGACGAACTATCTTCATCGCCGCCGCCCTGTTGCCGGGGATGGCCCTCGCCGATGGCTACTCCTCCGCCGTGCTGAGCGATGCCCCGCTCGCCTATTATCCCCTGGGTGGTGCCGCGCCGCCGGATACCGCCATCAATAGCGGTAGCCTCGGTGCCGCGCTGGACGGCAGCCACATCAACGTGCAACACGGGACCCAAGGGGTCCTGTTCAACGATTCCAATCCTGCCGTTACCTACGACGGCAGTGGAAGAACCGTGATCCCTTACAACGCCGCGTTGAATCCCCCGGCCTCGGAGTCTTTCACCATCGAGGCCTGGGTGAGACCGGCCTTCGACGATGTCGCGCCCGACGGAAGGGCTCCGCTGTTCAACCGCCATTCGAGCGGCCCCCGGCAAGGCTGGGTGATTTTCCAACGGGATTCCACCACCGCCGGCTGGAACTTCCGGATGTACAATGGCGGGAACGATCCATCCATCAGCATCACCGCTGGTGACCGGTTTCCCGGAGCCTGGACCCACTTGGCGGTAGTTTGGGATGGCAGCACCTCCACCGCCACCATGTATGTCGATGGTCTTCCCGTTCCCGGAGGTTCGCAAACCCTCGTCGGCGGCTACGTGCCGAATGCGGATATCCCCTTCTCCGTGGGCGCCTACAGCGCGGACAGTCCGGGAGACAATGCTTTCCTGGGAGATGTGGATGAGGTGGCCTTTTATCCGCAGGCGCTCACGGCGACGCAGATCGGCGACCATTTCAACAATGCTTACGATCCTGTGCGGACCGAATCCTACGCCTCCGTGGTAGCGGGAGATGGCGCCACCCTGCATCTCCGTATGGACGAGCCGGAGTCATGGCGCGTGGTGGCCAGGAACGCGGGAAGCCTCGGCTCCGATGGAAACGGCCTCCACTTCCCCGGCGCGGCCCATCAGGTCCCGGGCGCCCTGGCGGCCGGTGGCGATACGGCGGTCGGCTACGACCGGATCGACAAGGAATCCACCGACGGCGGGTATCCCACGGTGCTTCCGAATACTCCTGCACTGAATACCGAGAGCTTCTCCTGGGAAGCCTGGGTGAGGCCCACCGCGGAGGGTACCGGCAATGCCCAGTGCCTGGTGATGAATCATGATGCGCCGAATGAAACCACCCGCACCGGCTGGGTGATCTGGCAGCGGGCATCGGGGTCGGTCGGCTGGAATCTCCGCCTCTACAACGGGATCGGAAATACCCGCACCATCGATATCAACACCGGCAACGGCTACACCATCGGGCAGTGGCAACACCTCGCCGTGACCTATGACCAGCCGAGCCAGACAGCGGTCTTTTATGTCAACGGGACGGCCGTGGTGACCCAGAACACGGCCCAAGGCCCCTACGTGCCGAATCCGGGAACCGTGGTGCCAGCGATCGGCGGCTTCGCGAACGGGACCGAGAACCCCTTCCAAGGAGACCTCGACGAAGTGGCTTTCTACGACGAGGCGCTCACTTCCACGCAAGTGGCGGCACACTATGCCAATGGCACCAGCGCGAGCCCGGCGATGCCCTACGACGAACTGATCGAGTCCCACGAGCCTGTGGTTTATTACCGCATGAACGATGCCGCGAAGACCATGGTGGTCAATGCCGGCACCCTGGCTGCGGCGGCCGATGCGGTCATGGCCAACGCTCCGGAAGTGATCGCCGGTCCCCAGCCACCGGCCTACGGCGGCTTCGATCCCGGGACGGCGGCCAGCCTCTTCGATGGAGACAACACCTACCTGGAACTTCGCAACCCGGCAGGTCTGAATTTCACCGGCCCGGTCACCTTCGAAGCTTGGGTCCAGCCGGGCGCAAGCCAGCCGAACTTCGATGCCAACATCATCTCCCACGGTGGCAACCACGACTTCTCCGGCGAGGTCTTCCTCCGGATCGAGAACGGCAACTACGAAGTCGGTGCGAACGGCGGCAAGGCCTCTTTCGCCATCCCCGCGGCCGATCTGGGGACCGGCACTTGGGTCCACCTGGCGGGCACCTGGAGCGCCGGCCAGTGGACGCTCTATCGCAATGGCAGCCAGGTGGCGACCGGCAGCGATCCGAACGGGCCCCTGCTGGTGAACAACGCGAACTGGGCCGTCGGCGCGCGCGGCCGCTGGAAGTACGGAGCCGGATTCCCTTCCAATCAGGATGCCGGCGAGGCCCGTGTTTTCAACGGCGGGATCACCGATGCTGCAATCTACAGCACGGCGCTCTCCGCGGCGAAGATCAAGGCGCACTTCTTCGCGGGGATCGGCAACATGCCCCTGCTCATTACCAATCCCTCCGGGACCATCACCCTCGATTGGGCGGGTGGCATCCTTCAGGAATCGGATGATTTGATCGAGTGGAACGATGTTCCCGCCGCCACCGCTCCCTACATGCCGGCGGATGGCCCGCGGCATTTCTACCGCCTGCGTTACTGACAGACGGAGACGTTTTTCCAGGAGGTCACGGGGGCTCGCTGCAAGGCGGGCCCCTTTTTCTTTCCTCGGGAGCCGGCACGGCGGGCACCTCCCGATATTCCTTCCCACCCGGCGATATGACCTCAGACAGACTGGCCGGACCCGGTGCCGCTATTTCCTCTCGCGTGCCTCGCGGAGGGAATCCCCGCTCTTCTTCCATCCCGGCTTTCGGAAACCGATCCGTTGGGAAAGATAAATGCCGGTGTGCCCGCTGCACAGGAAGGCGGTGAAACATGCAAGGGCGATAGGCAGCGCGTATGCGAAACCGAAAAGCTCGATTCCCATCAGCGTGCATGCCAGCGGCGTATTGCTAGCCCCTGCGAAGACCGCCACGAAGCCGAGCGCCGCGAACAGGCCAGGCGGCGCGCCCATGACACCGGCCAAGGCATTTCCCAAAGCGGCACCGATGAAGAACAGCGGTGTCACTTCCCCGCCCTTGAAGCCCGAGCTCACCGTGACCGCGGTAAAGACGAACTTCCACGCCCAGCTCCAGGAATGGATTTCAGGTGAACCGAAAAGCGAGACAAGCGTGACCGCCTCCGGATCCGGCGACCACACGCCCAGCCCCAGGTAGTCCGCGCTACCGGTGAGAAAAAACAAGCTGATCACCGCTGCACCGCCCGCGGCGGGGCGTAGCACCGGATGAGGGATCCACCGCTTGAGGGCGGCGGAGAGCCGGTGGCAGCTCTCCGAAAAAAGCAGGCCGGTGATGCCGAAGAGGACTGCTGCCAGCGCGATCTTGCCCAGTAGCAGGGCCCGGGCGGAGAAGGCCCCCTGCGCCGCCTCCGCCACCTCCTGGATGTGGTAGTGCGTGTGCCCCGCGCCCCAAGCCCGGCAGGTCCAATCGCCGAGGTAGGCGGCGAGCAGGCATACCGGCAGCGCCTTCAATTTCGGCCGGCCGATCACCGCCACCTCCACCGCAAAGACGGCCCCGGCCAGCGGGGTCCCGAAAACCGCGCCGAAGCCCGCCGCCACTCCGGCCATCAGCAGGATTGCAAGTTCCCCTGCCTCCAGCCGGAAATGCCGGGCCACCGCTCCCGCGATACTTCCTCCCATCTGCACCGCCGTGCCTTCCCGGCCTGCGGAGCCGCCGCACAAATGCGTCGCCAGCGTGCCTAACAGGACCAGCGGTGCCATCCTCCGCGGAACGCCCCCGCCGGGATCATGGATGCGGTCGAGGATCAGGTTATTACCGCCCTCCGAAGGCCCGCCGTAGCGATGGTAGATCCACGCCACCAGCACGCCCGCGACCGGCAGGAAATAGAGCAGCCACGGATGATCGAAGCGCAGACTCGTCACGGCTTCGAGGCTCCACAGGAAGAACGCACAGGCGGTGCCTGCCGCCGCCGCCATCGGCAGCGTGAGGCCGATAAGCTTGAGGGAAAGCCGGGGAAGTCTCCGGATCTGGTGGTGGGTCGGCATATTGGCTTCCCTTGCCGGGCCCGAGGCAACAGTCGCGGGTGCCCCCCGTCAAGCCGGGCCCGATACCCGCCGGCACCTCATCGCTTCAGCACCCGCAGGCAGATGCGGATCGCCCGGCGATTGTCACGACATTTCGCTCCGCCATCCGCTCCCCTCTCACCGCAAAAACACGCATGCCTTCTCCGTCTGAAATGGGTTGCCAGCAGCAGGCCACGGGATAGGATCTCCATCGACTGCTGTGTGCGTCCGTTAAGGCAGCGTGCCCGGACCGATGTATTAAAACGGGGAGAAAAAACCGAGTCCGAACTAACGGTCATGCCTTCTCAGGACGACCCACTAGGACCGGCACTCCCACTTGTTGAGCAACTGGAACGTGGCTCACAACGCCTAGGACGGCACAGCGGTTTTTCTTGTACTCATGCCTCGTCCGCAAGCTACCGCACCGACTCGAAAACGCCCCCGCCGAGCAACCGGCCGCCATCGTAGAAGGCGCAGATCTGGCCCGCGGCGACAGCTCGCTGAGGCACCTGGAAACGGAGCTCCAGCTTCCCGTCCTCCCGCGGCAGGACCTGCGCCCGCTCGGCCTTCGCCCGGTAGCGCGGCTGGGCTTCCAACCAACGCGGCCCATCGATTGCAACCCCGATGGTGGAGACGCTCCCGATCAGGCACTCGCTCGCGTAAAGTCCCGGTGTCGCGCTTTCATCCCAGCCGACTACCAGCCGGTTCCGCTCCAAATCTTTTCCTACCACCACGTAGGCCATGCCCTCGCGCGGCGAGGCCACGCCGTGCCCCTTCCGCTGGCCCAGCGTGTAGAGGTGGAGCCCGCGGTGCTCCCCCATCACCCTGCCCCCGACGTCCACGATTTCCCCCGGCTTGTCCGGAATATAGTGGTGGATGAAATCGCTCATCTTGATGTCGCCGATGAAGCAGATGCCCTGGCTGTCCTTCTTCGTTGCGGTCGGCAGGCCGTGGCGGCGGGCCACCACCCGCACCTCCGGTGTCAGTAATTCTCCCTCGGGAAACAGTGCGCGCTCGGCTTGGAAAGAAGTCATCAGCGCGAGGAAATAGCTCTGGTCCTTGTTCGGATCCGCCCCGCGCAGGATCGCCGGTTCACCCCCCGCCAGCGTGCGCTTGCGCGCGTAATGACCGGTCGCCACCGCCTCGAAGCCCTGCTCCAGGGCGTAATCGAGAAAGACCCCGAATTTCATCTCGCGGTTGCACCACACGTCGGGATTCGGGGTGATTCCGGCACGATAGCCCTCCACCAGATAATCGACGATGCGCTCCTTGTACTGGTCGATCAGGTCCACCACGCGGAACTCGATCCCGAGCTTCCGCGCCACGGCCAGGGCGTCCTCGAGATCCGTCTCCCACGGGCAGTCGCCAGGCAGGCCCTCGGCGTTGATCCAGTTCTTCATGAAGGCGCCGGAAACCTCATGCCCTTGCTCGATCAGCATGGCGGCGGCGGCGGAGCTATCCACCCCCCCGGAAAGTCCCACCAGCACCTTCGCCATGCGGGGAGTGGAAAGCGGGGCGCTCCCCCTGCCAAGTGGAAATGAATGCCATGCCCGGGGCCGAAAGCGCTGATTCGACAAGCGGCGGAGGCGTGCCATCTTGGCGGCTATGATCCGTCGTGACTGCATCCGCATCCTCGCCGCCGGGGCTACGGGCCTTCGCGGTGTCGCCCTCGCGGAGGAACCTGCTCCCGCCATGCTCACCCGTCCCATCCCCTCCACCGGCGAAAAGCTCCCCGTCATAGGGATGGGCACGTGGCAGACCTTCGATGTCCGGCCGAAAGAGGCCGCGCCCCTGGAGCCGGTGATGAAGGCCTTCGTGGAAGCGGGCGGCAAGCTCCTCGACTCCTCCCCGATGTACGGGAAATCCGAGGAGATCGCCGGGCACATGATCGAGAAGTTCGGGCTGCGGGACAAACTCTTCGTCGCCACCAAAGTCTGGACCAGCGGCAAGGAGGAGGGCATCGCGCAGATGGAAAGCTCGATGAAGAAGCTCCGCGCGAAGCCGATCGACCTGATGCAGGTGCACAACCTCCAGGATGTCGCCACCCATCTGGACACCCTGCGGGCTTGGAAGAAGGAGGGTATCGTCCGCTATCTCGGCGTCACCCACTACACCGCGAGCGGTCATGCGGCGGTGGAAAAACTGATCGCCACGGAGACCCTGGATTTCGTGCAGATCAACTACTCCGCCGCGGAGCGCGAGGCGGAAAAGAAGCTCCTGCCCTTGGCCAAGGACCGCGGCGTGGCGGTCATCGCGAACCGTCCCTTCGCGGGCGGGGAACTTTTCGGCAAGCTCCGGGAACGGCCGCTGCCGGGCTGGGCGAAGGAGATCGGCTGCGAAAGCTGGGCGCAGATCCTCCTCAAATTCATCGTCTCCCACCCGGCCATCACCTGCGCCATTCCCGCGACCTCACGGCTGCACCACCTGCAGGACAATATGGGTGCCGGCCGCGGCCCGATGCCGGATGAAGGGATAAGAAAGAAGATCGCGGAAGAGATCGCCGCCTAGGTACGGGCCCGCTGCTAGCGCAGCGTCAGCACGTCCGTCCGGCGGTTGTTTTCCGGCGTGAGATCGACGGCCGCGTTCCCCGGGATCGCCGTGGTCGTGATGGCCGCGTAAGGCAGGTCCGCCATCTTCAGGCGGTCGAAGGGAACCGAAAAATTTTCGGACATGCCGGGCGCGATGGTCGTGGCAGTCACGGTGCTGGTACCCGCAGCCGTGGCGATCTCCACCCGCGTGTTAATGAGCGCCGCGGTGCCGCGGTTTTGGACCGTCACGCGGAGCTGATCCGCCGCCCCCGCACCGGCACCGCTCACGAGCTGCTGCCAGGTGACCACGGCATCGCAACGGCCGGGGACGTGGCGGTTCATGACGCGCCCGAGATTGAGCACGCCTGTGCCGTATTCCGCATCGAAACCCGGCGGCCCCTCGTCATCGGCGCAGGCCATCACGATTGCCACGGCATCTGCAGCGCTCAAGCGCCGCCCCGATCCATCGGAGATCGTGGCAGCGATCGCTCCCGCCACGAGCGGCGCGCTGGCGGAGGTGCCGCTCACGCGGACAAAGCCCCCGCCCGGTGCTGCGGCATTCACGCCGTATCCCGGTGCGGTCATACCGAGTTCGCTGCCCAGATTGGAGAAAGCCATCCTTTCGCCGCTGGCATCCACCGCCCCCACCCCGATGACACCGGGGTAGGCAGCGGGATACTTCGCCTCGGATTGCCCGCTATTCCCGGAGCTGGCGACCACCACGATCCCCTGCTCCAGCAGCAACCGGATCGCCTCCGCAAGCAAGGGGCTGTCCTGCTGCACCCCCAGCGAAAGATTCACGATCTCCGCCCCGGCATCCATGGCGGCTAGCAAGCCGGCCGCGACGAAATACGAATCGCTCAAGCCACCCTCGTCCATCACCCGCACGGAAATCAGATTCACCGCCGGAGCGATCCCGCGTGCCAGAGGGTGCACTCCGGCGATCAGGCTGGCCACGGCAGTGCCGTGCCCTTGCGTGGCCGTGATATCGGCGGGAAAGGGCATGATCTCGATGGAAGCGGAGAGCCGCGGCAGGGCCGCGTGCGGCACGATCCCGGTGTCCACCACTGCCACCTTTACGCCGCTGCCCCAGCGGGAGTTGTCGCCCGTCACCCCCAGCCATGGCAGCACTTCATTGCCGAAAGGCGTGGCCACGCCCGCGGAGGCCCCTCCTTTCACCCGGGGCGGCTCCGGCAGGCTCGTCAAAGTCTTGTAACCGGTGATCTCCTCGTCCTCAAAGAGCCGGAAGATCTGCTCCAGTTCCTCCTCGCTGGCTCCCACGCGGATCGCCAGCAATCGGTCCAAACGGCCGATCAAGCGCACTTGGCTCGCAGCAAGCGCATGAATGAAGGAGTCGTAGCTGGCCTCCGAGGGAAAGCGCAGGATGATCTCCTCCTCCCGGCAGCTTCCGAAGAGTTCGATGGTGGTGCCGTCCGCGAAACGATCCCGCGCGGGGTTCTTCGTCGGCCGCGGCGCGGTCGCACGCTGTGGCGCGGCCACCACCCGGCGTTTTGCTACCGGCGAAGGCGGCTCGGCAGATGCCCCGGCATCGCGGACAAGCCAGTAGCCTGCCCCGCCGGCAATCAGCGCAATCAGTGCGCCTGTCAGGCCGCGTGGCCATCGTCTCCTCGCGCTCACACGGATATTACCACCGCCGGTGCGCGAAATTGCCGGTGAAAACGCCCGGATTCACCGCTTCGCCTTCGGCAAGCGCAGCCACTCCTCCATATCCGCGAGCGGCTTCGTGTTCACCACATCCTCCCGTCGCAGCCAGCCCTTCTTCGCCACCTCGGTGCCGAAGCGCAGGAATTGGAGCTGATTCACCGAGTGCGCGTCCGGGTTGATCGAACACAGCACGCCCTTGTCCCGCGCGCGGTGCCACCAGCGCCAGTCCATGTCGAAGCGCTTGGGATTGCAGTTGAGCTCGATGACCGTCCGCGTCTCGGCCGCGGCGTCGATGATCTTCTCGTGGTTCACCTTGTAGCCGTCCCGCCGCAGCAGGAGCCGTCCCGTCAGGTGACCTAGCATCGTGATGTAGGGACTCTCCATCGCCCGGATGATCCGCCGGGTCATCTCGGCCTCGTCCAAGGTCAGCGCGTTGTGCACCGAGGCGACCGCGAAATCGAGCGATGAAAGGATCTCCTCACCGAAGTCCAGCGAGCCGTCCTTCAGGATATCGACTTCCGACCCCGCGAAGAGCCTGAACTGCACGCCGCCATGCTCCTTGTTCCACGCCGCGATGGCATCGATCTGGGCAGCCAGGCGGGCCTCGCTCAAGCCGTTCGCCTGCGGAGAGGACTTCGAGTGGTCCGCGATTCCCAAGTACTGCAAGCCCAGTTCCCGCGCTCCCTCCGCCATCGCGTGCAGGGACGCTTTTCCGTCGGATTCGGTGGTGTGGCTATGGAAAGTCCCGCGCAGATTCTCCCACTCGATCAGGCGCGGCAGCTTGCCCTCGTCCGCCGCCTCGATCTCCCCGCGGTTCTCGCGCAGCGCGGGCGGGATGAAATCGAGGCCCAGCGCTTTGTAAATATCGCCCTCCTCGTTCACCTTCGGCAGATCGCTACCGGTGAAGCCGTACTCGTTGAGGGACCAGCCCTGTTTCAGCGCGCGGGAGCGGATCGCCACGTTATGCTCCTTGCTGCCGGTGAAGTACTGGAGGGCAAAGGGATACTGGGCATTCGTCACCGCGCGGAGATCGCACTGCAAGCCATCCTCCAGGCGGATCGAGCATTTCGTATCTCCCTGCGCGATGACCTCTTTCGCCCGCGGCAGTGCCCCGAAGAATTTCGTCAAAGCCGCGGGGTCGGTGGTGGCGACGATGAAATCGAGATCGCCCACGAGTTCTTTCGACCGCCGGAGCGATCCTGCCACGGCAGCCCGCAGCACCGCCCGATGCGCGCGCAGCGCCTCCAGAATTTCGTCCGCAGCGACCGCCGCCACATCCAGGCGGAACGCGGAGGCCGACTGTTCGATGCGACCGATCGCATCGAGGATTTTCCCCTGTGTCTTCGCGCCGAAGCCGCTCAACGCCGCCACCCTGCCCGCCTCGCAGGCCGCCTTCAGCGCGGCAATGGAATCGACCCCGAGCTCCTTGTGCAGCGCCGCGATTTTCTTGGGGCCCAAGCCATCAAGCTCGAAGAGCTCGAAGAAAGAATCCGGATAACCGGAACGCAGGTTCTTATGGAAACCGAGTTCGCCGGTGGACGCCAGTTCGTGCAACTTGTCCCGCAAGGCCTCGCCCAGCCCCTTGATGCCTTCGAGCTTGTTCTCCGCTGCCAGGGCCGCGATGTCCCCGTCATAGGACTCCACGACCTCCGCTCCCTGGCGATAGGCGCGGACCTTGAAGGGATTCTCGCCCTGGATCTCCAGGAGCAGCGCGATTTCCTCAAGAACGGCGGCCATCTGTTCGCGGGTGACGGGCATGGCCGGAGGCTAGGAAAGCTTTTCCTCCGGGACAGCCGAAAAACCCGTAAAGCAGCTTTTCAAGGCTTCTGCCGCGCCCCTAGGGCACCTGCAGAAAATCCGCCACCACCATCCGGTGATCGCTCCGGCGGGTGGTCACCGCGGCGCAGCGCAAGGCACGGAAATGCCGCGAGGCATGGATCTGGTCGATCCGGAGCGCCGGGAGGCGGCGCTGGTAGGTATTTCCCCAGCCGGTCCCCGCTGCGATGAAAGCGTCCACGAACTGCCCCTTGAGCTGATGCTGGATCGGGTCGGTCGGCGGGGCGTTGAAGTCCCCGCCGAGAATGGCGGGAGTGCCCGCGGCGGTGTCCTCCAGGATGTAAAGAGCCGCCGCCAGTTCCTTGCTCCTGGCATCGCGGTTGGCCTCGTGGGTTTTCCAGCATTCGGGCAACCACAAGCGCAGGTCCGTGGCGGCGCTTTCCAAATGAAGGTTCACCACCTCGATCACGCTGCCGTCCGGCTTTTTCACCGTCACCTGATGATCACGATAAAGCGGGGTCCGCACCTCGCGATCAATCCGCCAGCGCGTGACAATCCCGCTGGTCTGGTGGCAGCGGTAGTCGCCCCTGCCGAGATAGAGCCGGTCCGCCACCCGCTTCACCTGGTGGGGCATCACCTCCTGCAGGAGCACGATGTCCGGATCCCAGGGACGCAGGTCGATATCCGGATCGCCGCCGCCGTAGTTGAAAAAGCTGCAATTCAGCGTGAGCACCCGCAGCAGGGGCCGGCCATCCACCATCCCGGCAGGTCCCGGCTCCGGCGGGGATTTCGTCACGTTCGCGATCACCCTCGCCTCGTCCGCGCCGAGCAGAATCGTCATGGTCCATACCCCCGTGATGACGAGCGAAAGCGGCGCACGCAGGAACCAGAAGGCGACGATGGAAAACAGCAGCCCCAGCCCGCCCCACACCCAGATCGGCATCACGGTGAATGCCGCCAGCGCGTCCGCTTGGCGCGAGTAGGCGTACACCGTCAGCAGGTGCAGCAGCAGGGATGTGCCGACGAGGGTCCATCCGGCGCGGCGGCGGAAGCGGGAGGACTTCATCTTGCCGTGGTACCGGGAGGTGCCGGGTTTCAGAAGGGCAGCCCCATGCCGCCGGTCAGTTTTTTCATCTCGGTGGCGGAGACTTCCTTGCCCTTATTGACGGCCTCTTGGACGCCTTTCAGGATCAGGTCCTGGAGAAATTCCACGTCCTCCGGATCGACCACCGATTTGTCGATCTTGATCGCCTGGACATCGCCGGCGCAGGTGGCAACGACGGTCACCTTGCCGCCGCCCACGCTGGCCTCCACGGTCTTGCGGGCGAGTTCCTCCTGCGCAGCGGCCATTCCGGCCTGCATTTGCTGCGCCTGCTTCATCAGTTTTTGAATGTTCATCGAAAGAGATGGGTCGGTTGTGAAGATCAGCGTTTGAGCGTTGCCTGGAACATTTCCAGAGCAGTCTGGATCAGAGGATCCTTATAAAATTCCTCCATCGGGTCCACCTTCGGTGCCGGGGGGGCTTCCGCGGCCGCTTCGGGCTTCCACGGGGGGGCCTCGGAAAGCACCGGCTCCGGCTCGGGAAGAGGTTCGTCGGAGGCCGTGGCGATCAGCTCGTCGAGCGAAAGCACCACATCCGGCTTGGCCGGGGCGGGAGCCGGCGCGGGCGCGGCCTTGGCCTCCGCAGGGGGGAGTTCCTTCTCCACCTCCACCACCACCACCGCGGCTTCCACCTTGGCTTGCGGCTCCGGGGCGGCCACCGGCTCGGCGGCTACCGTCGCCGCAGGCGGAGAGGGAGCGGCGGGAGGCGCGGACATCGTCACCGGCGAGGTAAGATGCTCGCTCGCACCCGCCAGGACTTTGATCACATCGGAAAGCCGCACTTCGCCCAAGGTCTGGACCGCCTTGATCAGGCCGATCTCCAGGTGGAGGCGCTTGTTGGACGCCCATTTCATGCGGCCCTCCGTTTCCGCGAAAACGTCGATCACCGAGAGCAGGCGCTCCGCCGGATAGTTCTCCGCCGTGGCAAGCAGCATGGCCCAGGTCTCCGCGGGAATGCCATCTCCACCCGTCGCGGGATCGAGCCGCGCGACCAGCAGGGCGCGCAGCGCGCCGATCAGCTCGCCCAGCAATTGCGAAAGCTCGCGGCCCGCCTCCGCTTCCCGCTGCACCGTGGAAAGCGCCGCCGGGGTATCCCGGGCGAGCAGCGCGCCAATCACCGAGGCGACCGTCTCCCGCGAGGTGAAACCGAACACATCCAGCACGTTCGCCTCCGTGATCGTTTCGCCGCAGAAGGCCACCAGTTGGTCGAGCATCGATTGCGCGTCGCGCATCCCTCCGTCGGCGCCCTTGGCGATCGCCCAGGCGGCGGATTCGTGGAGATTCACCCCCTCCTCCTTCGCGATGAACATCAGGTGCTCCGCGATGGTATCCGCCGGGATCGGCCGTAGGTCGAAACGCTGGCAGCGGGAAAGGATCGTCGGCAGGATCTTGTGCGGCTCCGTGGTCGCGAAAATGAACTTCACGTGCTCCGGCGGCTCTTCCAGCGTCTTCAACAGCGCGTTGAAGGCCTGGTTGGTGAGCATGTGCACCTCGTCGATGTAGTAGATCTTGAACTGCCCGCGCGCCGGGGCGAAGCGGACCGTCTCGCGGAGCTGGCGGACCTCCTCCACGCCGTTGTTCGAAGCACCGTCGATCTCCAGCACGTCCAGCGAGCGCCCCTCGGCGATCTCCACGCAGAGATCCTCGTCCGGATCGAAGTCCACCTTCGGCCCCCCGCTGCAATTGAGGGCCTTCGCGAGAATGCGCGCGGTCGAGGTCTTCCCCGTCCCGCGCGGACCGACGAACAAGTACGCGTGCGCCAACCGCTTCTGGGCGATGGCGTTCTTCAATGTCCGCACGACGTGGTCCTGTCCGAGCACGTCGTCGAAGGTTTTCGGGCGGTATTTCCGGGCGAAGACCTGATAGCTCACGCCCCGAGGTTAGGGCTTACCCGGCGTTTGTCAGCACCGGGTTTTTGGAGACGAAGGATAATTCATCAGGACTCCTTAAAATCAAAACTTTGAAGCGATTTCCACGCCACCCAAGGAATCGTGCTACCTAGTAACGGCAGAGCAAGTCGCCGTCCGGAAAATGAGAACCGGGAACCCCGGAATCCGCTCATTTCCCGGGCAGCTCGGGCGAGGCTTTCCCGCGACTCGGGATCCGCTATCGATGCCGTCCATTCCAACGCCTCCTCCGGATGGCTTCGTGTCATGGCGCGAACGAGTTTTACCAAAGCGGCGTCCCGGCTTTTGCCCGCTGGCATCTCCCGGATCCAGTGGGAGGCGTCCAGCGGGTCCTTGTTCAGCCAGACATCAAGTATCGCATGTTCCGCCGAGTCCCGGCCACTTCCCGGCGACAAGCCGCTTGCCCATTCGGCGGCCGCGGGGAGATCGAGCCCGGCCAGGGCACCCCCCAACACCTGCCCTGTCTCCGCGAGCGCGTCGGCTTGCAAGCCGAGTGCCTGATACGAGGCTGCAGCCTTCCAAGGATCGGCAGAAACGCTTCGGCGCAGGAGGACATCCTTCACCCCCAATTCGCCCGGGCCCTGGTAATCGCTCGCCCAAGCCAGGGCGGCGCTCTCGTCCTTTTTGATCCAAGCCGAGACCAGCGAAGCAAAGACCTCGGGGGTGCGGCCCGCATTCACCATCTCCCGCGCAAAGGCAATGGCCTTCTGCGGATCCCCGGCGACGATGCGTTCCACGAGCTTGCGGCGCTCGTTGTCCACCGAGGCCTGTTCGAAGCGGGAGATCAGGGCCAGTGCCGCCTCCGGGTCCTTACCTGTAAGGGCGGCCATCGCGCCCTCGATCGCCCCGCGGCGCTGATCATCGCTCATCTTCAAGAGACGCTCGCCCGCCTTTTCCGGATCGAGGAGCGCGTAATTGGTGAAAATGATCTCATCCAACACGCCCCTCTCCCGGATGCCGGGATTCTCCTCCACGAAGCGGATCGCCGCTTCCGGGTTCAATTGGGAAAGCCTGAAGATGGCCGCACGCAGGGATCTCTCCGGTAGATCGTCACCGTTGAAAGCCGCCCGCATTTCGGGATCGCCGTCGCGGTAGAGCTTCAGCATCTCCACGAGCTCTGCGGAGAGTTCGAGAGCGGAGTGCTCGTCGAGGGTGGTGCAGTGCTGCTCCAGTTGAAAAAATCCCACGATACTTTCCTCGTGATTTTCGCGCGCGGTGGCGAGGAACCATTCCCGGGCCCCGCCGGGGCCGAAGGGGACCGCGGGCCTGAATCCGGGGACGGAGTCCGGCCCGCTTCTCCGCTCCGGTCTGGCGCGGGCCACTTCGGAATTCCGGCCGTCATGTCGGGCGGTGCCGTCGGATCGGAAGCGCCCCCCGGTGCCAGCCCCTCCGGAATCGCTACCGGAGCGGGGATGAAATGTCCCGGCAAGGTACCCGCCCGCTAACAGGGCGATGCCGCCACTTGCCATCCACCACCGGGAGTCCATGGAACATTCCTGAGATATTAGCCGGGACTTGGCGATCCCATTCCGTGGATCTGCGGACGGAGGGGCCAAGACGCCAGCGCGCAAGCCGCCAACTGGAGGCTGGATTCTAAGGCAAGTTCAACTGCCAGGAAATGCCGAAACGATCCTCGAGCCACGCGAACTTGGTGCTGAATCCGTAGTTATCCGGCGGCATCAGGAACTTGCCTCCAGCGGAAAGCTCGCTGCAGTACCGGTCGAACTTGCCTTCATCGGCAACGGAAACGAAGAACGAAAAGGAAGGCGTAAACGTGAAGTCGTGCACGGGAGGGCTGTCCGTGCACATCACCCGCTGGCCGTTGAGGGAGAAGGCGCCCAGTTTCACCGATCCTTCAGCTCCCGGTTGATCCGGGCCCCAGCGCTCGATTTCCCCGATCCCGGCCCCGGGAAACAACGAAACGTAAAATTCCATCGCCTCCTCGGCTTTACCCGTGAACATCAGGAACGGAGTGATGGAGACGTCTTCGCTCTTGTTCATGGCTGTTGATTGCTCGCACCCACGGTCGGCTAAAATTCTACCTCTGGCACCCGTTGCGAGATAGCGATAGGAGATCAGAGGCGCGGATCAAGGTCGGAGTGGCGGGGAATTCTACCATGAAGGAGCAAGCGCGGGAAAATGTCCGCTTGCTGCGGGCGGGGCGCTGCCGCTATCGGTGCGACATGATCCCCTCGCCCGCCGAAAAGAAAGCCCGCTACACCACCGCCCGCGAGCAGTTGCACGCGCTATGGGAAGACGAACCGGACCTCATCGCCCGCATGGCGGCGGGGGCTTGCATCCTTCACGAGGCGATGCCCCATGCCTTCTGGACCGGCTTCTACCGCGTGTTGGGTCCGCAACTGGTGATCGGCCCTTACCAAGGCACGCCGGGTTGCTCGCGGATCGGCTGGGGGAAGGGCGTGTGTGGCACGGCTTGGGCCACGGGTGCCAGCCAGGTGGTGCCGGATGTCCACGCCTTCCCCGGGCACATCGCCTGCGATAGCCGCGCGGAAAGCGAGATCGTGGTGCCGGTAAAGGACGCCCGCGGCACGGTGGTCGCGGTATTCGACGTCGATTCCGCGGAAAAGGCCGCCTTCGACGAGGTGGACCGGGAAGAACTGGAGCGAATCCTGGCCGTGATGATGTAACCCCGCGGCCGATGGACGCAGCCAGGCTACCTTCGCAAGTTACCGATCCTTCGCCCTTGGAAACCCGGCGATGCTGCGGATAGTGTCGTTTCCACATGAGCGAGGGTGATCCGGATCACATCGAGGGAGTTCGCGGGAGAAGCCAGAAAAGAGGCGGCTTCCCTTGGCTGCGCGCCGGCTTCTTCGCCATCGCCGTGGCCGGAGCCGTGATTGTTTTCACCCCTCCGGGCGAGAAGATCCTGCGCGGCGTGAAGAGTCTCCTCCAGCCTTCCCCGCCGCCCGCGGTTAGAAACGCAGAAGCGGAGGATCTCCAGCGGCAGCTTGAATCCCGCCACCGGGAGGAATTGGAGGAGATGCAGGCGGAGCACCAGCGCGAGCGGGACGCCCTGAGGAAAGAGCTCGAGGAATCCGCCAAACGCCTGGCAGCGGAGACGGCCGTCCAGCCGGAACCGCCGCTCTCCGAGCACACCGCGCGGAGCGGCGGGGACGTCCGCACCTTGCGCTCCGGCATCCCTTTCAAGACGGAGGTGAAGGTGGAAAAGGGCGGCATCGCCTCGCGGGAGCGCAAGGACGGCGAATCCTACGCGGCCGAATACACCCTCAAGATCCGGGTCCCCGAGCCATCGAAGACCCTCGACCAGCTCCAGACCGTCAATCCCCGGCTCTCTGAACTCCTGCCGGGCCTCCCGGCGATGCTGGAGAAGGCGGAAGTCTCCCGCTGGTTCTTCGCGCTCTATGAAAACAAGACGGAGCGCCTGAAGCGCGACGCCACCCGGCTGAACGAGCTCCTGACCAAGCACAATTACTACGATTGCGAAACGATCCTCAATCTCCGGCACCCGCAGACCGGGCGAAAGGTTTTCCTGCTCCAGGGGGAGATGGACGTCGTTTCCGACGGCTCGGACGGCGACCGCCTGGCAACGATGCCGGACGCGATCATCAATTCCACCCACTATCAGCCCTTCACCAGCTACGGCTGGCCGAAGAAGACCGCGACGCCGAACCCGATGGTCGCCGGATGGGAAAAGCGGATCGCCAATGCGAACAAGGAGCTCGCCGATCCGGCCACCACCGCCGAGCGGAGGAAATGGCTGCGTGACCGGCTCAAGTATCTCAAGCGCGGCATCGAGGACATGAAGAGCCGCAGTTTCCTGATTGCGGAATACGATCCTTTTATCGTGATTCCGGTCAACTTGCTCACCTCGGGGGATCCCTTCGCGCCGAAGGTGGGCGATTACGCCGTGGTGGTCCACGGGAAGAAGCTCTATCCGGCGATCGTCGGGGACGGAGGGCCGACCTTCAAGGTGGGTGAGGCGTCGCTAAGGATGGCGAAGGAGATCAACCCGCGTGCATCTCCTTACAGCCGTCCGGAGTCCGACCTCGTCGTCACCTACCTCGTATTCCCCGGCTCGCGGGAGGAGACCAAGGGACCGCCGGATTACGAGAAATGGCGCGTGCGATGCGAGGAACTCCTGAAGGAATGCGGCGGCCTCGGCGAGGGCGCGGAACTCCACCGTTGGCAAAATCTCCTGCCCGATGCGACCCCGCCGCCGGTGCTCCCATCCGCGGCTAACTCTCCGGCACCGCCCTCTCCCGCGGCCCCCGCCCCTACTCCTCAGGAATAAGGCGACAGGCCGCCCCTTTACTCGAAGAATTTCTTCAGCGCCTTTTGCTCGTCGGGATCCAGCGCATCCTTCCACACCCGGTCCCCTCCGGCACCGGTGGCACCGGCGGCACCGCCCGCGCGCGGGCCGATGGCGGTCTTGTCCACGTCGTGCTCGCCGTCCTGAAGCTGGAGCAGGTCGCCGGGGAGCGAACGGGAGAGATCTTTTGACTCGAGGCCTTCGAGGCCGCCGATGTCCACCTTGTCGCCCTCCTTGCCGAGCACGCCCGGAGAATGTCCGGGGCCGCGGCTCACCCCGCCTCTGCCGGGTCCCTCCCCCTCCTTTCCTTGGCCCTCGCCTTCGCCCTGGCCGTTCCCCTTGCCGTCGCCGTTCAACAATTCATCCAGCCACTCATCGCCCTGCCCGCCACCGCCCTGGCAATCCTTGCAGGCTTGGCAGGCCTTTTTCATGTTATCCTTCAACTGCTGCAGCTGCTGCGGGTCGAGCTGGCCGAGGTGATTGGGATCGAGCTGCTTCAATTGCTTCAGCAGGTCCGCGTTCGGCTTCAGGGCACCGTTCTGCAGCCCTTGGAGCGCCTGGTCGAATTGGTTGAGCAGGTGATCCTTCTCTGCGGGAGTCATTCCGCCCGCGTTCTTTTCCAAGCTATCCAGCGCCTTCCCGGCCCGGCCCAGCTCGCGCTCCAGCTTTTCCACCTGCGCCGCATGCTCCTTTTTCAGGTTATCCGTGGCTTCCAGGGAGGAATGGCTGAACCACTCTTCCTCTTCCTGCGCGCGGAGATCCTCCAGCTTCTTCCGCATCTCCTCCAGATAGGTCTCGTCGATGACCTCCTCCTGCCCCAGCCGCTCGAGATCCGCTTCCAGGTTATCCCACGCCAGCGGCTGATCCAGGTGCTCTCCGCCCGTGCTCCGGGCGGAAACGGGGATCAGAAGCCCTGCGGCCAGAAAAGAAATCGCAGCCAGCGGCGGCACCAGCACGCGCTGCCAGTGCCAATCCACCCCGGCATCCACCTGCGGCGGCAGTTCCGGCCACGGGGCGACTCCGGCCCGCGCCGCGGACAAGCCGTTCCGCAGCCGCATCGCCGCCTCGATCCGCACCATCGACTGCTCCGGCTTTTCAAAGCGCCGCCGGGCGGCCAGCCACGCGATCCCTGCCAGCAGCGCCACGGCACCCCCGGCGGACGACCACAGCACCCACGGCTGGGATGCCGGAAGCTCCCGGCGGACGAGCAGGAGCACGCAGGCACCGATCAATCCCGTGACGACCAGCGGCACGGAGAGTGTCTCGATCCACCAGGCCAGATTTACCTTGCGGGCCACGGCGGCTGCTTGGCGGGCCCACGCCTCGCGGAGCTTCTCGGAGGAAGTTTGCATGATGCGGCTGCAAGCATAAACCCTCCGGCGGCTCCGGCGATGCGAAAAATCGGTGAATTTCCCGTTCCCGAAGCCCGCTCCGGCCGGCGGAAAGGATCTACTTCACGTCTCCCGAGCGGGCGATCTTGATGAAAACGTTCTCCAGATCGTCCTCTTGGAAGTGCTTCGTGATCTCGCCCGGCGTTCCCGCCGCCAGAATCTTCCCCGCGTGGAGGAAAAGCACACGGTCGCAGACTTCCTCAATGTCCCGCATGTTATGGGAGGTGTAGAGGATCGCCGGGTGACGGGTCCGCTGGACATGGCGGACGAGCTTGCGAACCTTGTCCGCGATATCCGGGTCCAGCGAGGCGGTCGGCTCGTCGAGCAGCAGCAGATCGGGGTCGTTGAGAAGCGCCTTCGCCAGGTTCACCCGGGTGGACTCGCCCGCACTGAGTTGACCCGTCGATTTTTCCGCCAGCTTGGTGATCTCCAGCAGTTCCAGCAGCTCTGCGACCTTCTGCTTCGGTTTGGCCACGGAATACAGGCGGGCGAAGATCTCCAGATTCGCCCGCACCTTCAGGTTACCCGGGAGCGTGGCGTAGGTGGTGCAGAAATTCGAACGCTGGAGGATTTCCAGCCGGTGTTTCTGGAGATCCATCCCGAAGGCCCGGATCGCGCCGCCGCTGGGCGTGGTAAGGCCCAGGATCATGTTCATCAGCGTGGTCTTGCCCGCGCCGTTCACCCCCAGCAGGCCCACCGTCTCTCCGGCGTGCACCTTGAACGAAACCCCGTCCACGGCCGTGAAATCCTCGAATCGTTTGATCACCCCGTCGATTTCCAGAATCACCTCGGCCACGCGCCGGAGCATCGTGCGGATTTTCCCGCCGTCCAGACGGGAAATCGGGGCAAAAGAGGCGGAGAATCCGCGAGTCCGGGGTTGCCATTTGCCGCCGGGCGACTAAGGAGTTCGCCCCGACGCGCCGCGCCGGCCCCAAACGCATTACACTCAAGAGCATGAAGGACCTCACCAAATACCGCAACATTGGCATTTTCGCTCACGTGGATGCGGGGAAGACGACCACCACGGAGCGTATTCTCAAGCTGACCGGCAAGATCCACAAGATCGGTGAGGTGCACGACGGCGCGTCCACCATGGACTTCATGGAACAAGAAGCGGAGCGCGGCATCACCATCCAGTCCGCCGCCACCACCTGCTTTTGGAAGGGCCACCAGTTCAACGTCATCGACACTCCCGGCCACGTGGACTTCACCAT
>CBIHMP010000025.1:0-21714 GCA_966211015.1 uncultured Luteolibacter sp.
GGCGTGCGGGTTTCCGTCCTCGGCTACCACGATTTCTCGGAAACCGCGCCCGAAACGGAGATGATCATCCGGACATCGAAGTTCCGGAAGCAAATGGAGGCAATCCGGAACGCCGGGTTGCCGGTTATCCCGATGTCGGATTTCCAGGCATGGAAGCGCGGGGAGAAGGACATCGCGGACAAAAGCATCGTCATCACCATCGATGACGGCTGGAAAGCCGTCTATACCGACGCGTTTCCCATCCTGAAGGAGCTCGGCTACCCTTTCACCCTCTTTCTCTACAAGAACTACGTGGATGGCGGCGGCAAGGCGTTGACGTCCGAGATGGTGAAGGAAATGCAGAAAAGCGGCGCGACCGTGGGCAGCCACTCCGTGAGCCATTCGTACCCCGGCAGCCATCGCCGGAAGGGGGCGGAAGCCTATGAGAAATTCCTGCGCCTGGAGTTGGGCGAGTCCAAAAAATTCCTGGATTCAAGGTTCGACACCCGGGTCACGACCTACGCCTACCCGGGCGGCATTCACACGCCGGAAATGGATCCGCTCGCAAAAGAGTTCGGCTACGAGCACCTCTTCACCGTTCTGCCGGGCAAGATCCGCCGCTCGAATGACGATCACACCTTGCCCCGCTACATCATCCTGGGCACGCACGACCGGGTTTTCGAGCTTGCGACGGGTTTCAACGAGGTGGCGGGCGCGACGGCCTCCCATAGCCCCGTCATCGCCCCGCAATCCACGCCGCATCCGGTGATTCCGGAGCCTGGCTCGATGACCGACAGCCGCCTCCCGCTCCTGAGTGCCGACCTCTCCGCCGTGGAGGACATCGATCCCAAGACGTTGACGATGAAGGTGAGCGGTTTCGGCCAAGTGCCCGCCGTTTTCGATCCCGCGGCGAAATCCCTTTCATGGCAGGTGAACCGCCGCTTGCGCTCACCGGTCTGTCAAGTCGCCGTGTCCTGGCTGGACAGCAAGGGCAAGCCGCCCGAAGTTCCGCTGCGCTGGTCCTTCCGCATCGATCCCGAAGCAGCCTACATGCCCCGGGATTAGTCTTTCTCCGATTTCCTGATTCTCAGCCTGCCATGTTCTCCAACCTCGCCGACTCCCTCGACAAGACGTTCCGCAATCTCCGCGGCGTCGGGAAAATTTCCGAGTCGAACATTACCGATGCTCTCCGCGAGATCCGCCTCGCCCTGCTGGAGGCGGACGTTGAATTCAACGTGGCCAAGGAGTTTGTCGCCCACGTGAAGGAAAAGGCGATGGGCGCGGACGTGCTCAAGTCGATCAAACCGGGCGAGCAGATCGTCAAAATCTTCCACGACGAGCTCGCCGAACTGCTGGGCGGGGATCAGGTAGGCCTTGATCTCACCGCTCCCGCCCGGATCCTGATTTGCGGCCTGAATGGCGCCGGCAAGACGACCACCTCCGGCAAGCTGGCCCTGCGCCTGAAGAAGGAGGGCCGCCGGCCCTTGCTGGTAGCCTGCGACCTTTACCGTCCGGCCGCCATCGATCAACTCGCCGTGCTCGGCAAGCAGATCGATGTGCCCGTTTATACTCCGGATGCCTCGGAAACGGACGTGGTGAAGGTCGCGCGGGACGCCCTGAAGTGGGCGGAGACCCAGAACCACACGCTCGTCATTTTCGATACCGCCGGCCGTCAGGAAGTTGACGAGCGCCTGATCGAGGAACTCAAGCGCTTGCACGAGTTCCTCCAGCCGCGGGAGACGCTGCTCGTGGCGGACTCCGCCACCGGCCAGCAGGCCGTCTCCGTGGCCCGGCATTTCGACGAAGCGGTGGGCATCACCGGCATTATCCTCACCAAGCTGGATGGCGACGCCCGCGGCGGTGCCGCCCTTTCCATGCGCGCCGTCACCGGCAAGCCGATCAAATTCGCAGGCGAGGGCGAGAAACTCGACCAGCTTTTCGAATTCCACCCGAACCGCATGGCCGACCGGATACTCGGCATGGGCGACATCGTCGGCATGGTGGAACAGGTCGCATCCAAGATCGATGAGAAGGATGCGATGAAGTCGATCCAGCGCCTCACGGAGGGCAAGTTCGATTTCTACGACTTCCTGGACCAGATGAAAATGCTCCAGAAGCTCGGCGACATGAAAGGACTGCTGGGCCTCATGCCCGGCTTCAACAAGATCAAGAAGCAGATCCCGGACGCGGCTTTCGACCCGAAGCGGCTGAAGCGCACCGAAGCGATCGTGCTTTCGATGACCCCGGACGAGCGCCGCCGCCCGGAGATCATCAAGGCCTCCCGCCGCGAACGGATCGCCAAGGGCTCCGGTACCAAGCTGATGGAGGTGAATCAGCTCCTCAAGCAGTTCGGGGAGATGCGCAAGATGATGCGCTCGCCGAACAAGATGAAGAACATGATGAAGCAGATGGGCGGCGGCATGCCGGGGCTCGGCAACATGCCTGCCATGGGCGGCAAGGGCGGTGCCGGTGGTCCCGGGGGCCTCGGAAATCTGGACGACCTGCTGAAGAACATGAAGGGCAAATTCCCCTTCTAACAGGCAGAGCCCGGGAACGGATGCCTTGGACCTTTCTCCGAAGAGTTGGACTGCCTCAATCAATCCCGAGCATCCCCCTATTTTCCGCGTCCGGAGGATGTCGCATATCGTCCCAGCACAGGCGCTCCGATATTGGCATCACGGTTGCACGGATTTCCAATTGGCTCACCGACGGGATTTTCATTTACGCCGGCAATTCGTCCCTGATCAAGGTGGTCGGATACCGAGGGCCGGCATTGCCAAGGCCTTTGTGCCGAGCCTCTGCCGCTATCTTCCTCTCTAAAATCCGGGCCCGCGTGTAATTGCCAAGGCCGCGCCAGCCCGCTATGCAAGGGAGCATGACCCAGCTCCCTCCCTCCTTTCCGCCCCCTGCCAAAAAGCGCGGCCTGCCTCCCCTCGCTTGGGCCGGAATCGGCTGCGGTGGCCTGGTGATCGTCGCGGGGATCGCGTTCATCTGCTTCGCCGCATGGGTCGGAAAAAGCGTGGCAAAGAAGCTTTCCGAAGATCCCGGCAAGGCGGCGGCGGAAGCGGTAATCGCGACGAATCCGGATCTCGAGCAAATCTCGGACATCCCGGATCGGGGCGAGATGACGCTGCGGCTAAAGTCCACCGGAGAGGAGATCAGGACGACCTACACCGAGCTCATCTGGGGCCGCGCGACCACGGCCGCCTCCATGCCGCTTTTTGAAGGAGATCTTACGAAAATTCCTACATGGGTTCCCCGTTATCCAGGGGCAAGCGGGGAAAGTTCGACTTCCCACCGCGATCTCCCTGACAGGATTACCGGCATTCTCACCTCCACCACCACGGATTCATTGGAGAAAGTGAAAGCCCTTCTCGACGCGGAGAAAGCCAAGCTTTCCATCAGTTCTTCTTCCGAATCATCGGCAGATATCAATGGCAACCGCTTCCTGAAATACGAGTATCGGAGCGGCAAGCGGAGCATCGCGGTGAATGCCTTTGGCCAAACGGGCTCAGCACTGACGGTGCAGACGATATATGCGGAGGTGAAGTAACCGTGGATGGGGAAGTAGGCGCGAGCGGTCCTTCCGTCACTTCGCTTCCCGGGGAGAAGTCGGGAGCTCCTCATCGCGTTCTCACGAACGCGCCTACGCCAGCCAACGTCCGGCAGAGGCCGCTTACTTCCCTTGCACGGGGCATCTTCAGGAACTATTCCCGCGCATGGACTTGTCCGATTTCCGCAAGGAATACTCCAGCCACGGGCTTCGCCGCGAGGATCTGGACCCCGACCCGCTCCGGCAGTTTGAAACGTGGTTCCGGCAGGCGATCGAGGTCAATCTGCATGAGCCGAATGCCATGAGCCTCGCCACGGTGGATGCCCGCGGAATGCCACTCCTGCGGACGGTGCTGCTGAAGTACTTCGATGCGTCCGGATTCGTGTTCTTCACGAACTACCAGAGCCGGAAAGCCCGCCAGATCGAGGCGAATCCCCAGGTCTCGGTGCTCTTCCCGTGGATCCTCCTCGAGCGGCAGGTGATCGTCCAAGGCCGTGCGGAAAAAATCTCCACTTCGGAATCCCTGAGATACTTCCTGTCCCGCCCGCGGGAGTCGCAGCTCGGGGCCTGGGTCTCGGAGCAAAGTTCCGTCATCTCCTCGCGCAAGCTGCTGATGCACAAACTGGCCGAAGTGAGCGAGAAATTCGGCAAGGGGGAAATTCCCCTGCCCTCCTTCTGGGGCGGCTACCGGATAGTACCGGAGACCATCGAGTTCTGGCAGGGTGGTTCCGCGCGCCTGCATGACCGCTTTTTCTACGAACGGAAAGGCGAGGGGTGGGACCTGAGCCGCTTGTCCCCGTAAGCTTGGAATCCGCCCGTCCGGAAGGCCCGGCAAGCCGGTCCACTTCCCTGCTCTTTCCCCTTTCCGCCCGCGGGGTCTTTCCCTAAACAAGCGGCCCCGCAGGGGACCGATCCGAATCATGCGCCTGTTGTTCATCATGCTCCGCAAAGAGCTGAAAGGGTATTTCCTCAATCCCTTCGGCTGGGTGGTGTTTGCCTTTGTCACCGCCATGCAGGGGGCGGCGCTGTCCACCGCCATGAAGGGATTTCGGGATTCACCGCGCCAGGACAGCTTGGTCTGGGCGGTCTTCCATACACCGCTCTTCTGGTTCTGGTTCCTGTTCATCTTCCCGCTGATCACCATGCGGACGTTCGCGGAGGAAGAACGGAGCGGAACGCTGGAGGGGCTGCTCACCGCCCCCGTGCGGACCTGGCAGGTGGTGCTTTCTAAATACGGCGCAGCGCTGACATTTTACACGTTGCTGTGGATCCCGAGTTTTATCCAATTCCGGATGTATGAATGGGTTACGGATGTACCGCCGGCCTATTCCCCGGGGGCGATGCTCGGTGCCTACGCGATCATTTTCCTGATGGGTGCCGCCTTCACCGCCATCGGCTGCCTCGCTTCCGCCCTCACCTCCAGCCAGATCATCGCCGGTCTCCTGACCATCGGTCTGCTGGTGATCCAGTATTTCCTCGGCTACGTCACCGTGATCTGGGGGGAGAGCTTCCGCGCGGCCTCTCTCTTCCACTACATATCCAGCCAGGAGCACCTCCACTACTTCACCCGCGGCGTGCTGGATACGCGACCGGCCGTTTACTATCTAAGCGTGGCGATTTTCGTCCTCTTCATCACCTATCAGGTGGTCGATTACCGCCGCTGGCGCCGTTGAAATCATGAGCAAGGACTCCGATACTCCCCCGGAAAAGGCGGCCAAGCCGATCGGGCGCTTCGGCACCGGCACGCTGTCGATTCTCCAGATCGTCTGCTTCATCATCCTCTTCGCGGGGGTAAACTATCTCAGCTCGCAGTATTTCGCGCCGAAGGATCTCAGCGCGGACGCTGCCTTCACGCTTTCCCCCGCAACGCGGCGTTACCTGGAATCCCCGGCCATCCGCGACCGCGACGAACCGATCCGGATGCTGGTCGCCTTTCGCCGGAGCAACGGCTTCTATGAGCGCGTGCGCGCGCTCGGCGAGCAGTACCAGCAGGCGTCGGGAAAAAAGGTGAAGCTGGAACTGCTCGACCCGATCCGCTCCCCGGACCGCACCCAGCAGATCAAGGAAGCCTACCGGAAGGTCTTCGGGGAGGCCTTCGGCAAGACGATTTTTAGCTCCGACCTCGTGATTATCGATGCCCGGTCGAAGGAGGAAAAAGAACAACTGGTGAATTCCGGCGGCACAGCCACGGCCAGCCCGCACATCCGCTTCATCGAATCGGAGAACATGGCCCGCTTCGAGACCGACCTGAAAGGCCAGCGCAAGGTGACGGGCTTTCTGGGTGAAGATGCCCTAACGACCGGACTGGTCGCCGCGATCGAAGGGAAACCGCGCCAGGTCTATCTGCTGACCGACAAGAGCGGCTACAGCCTCGATGGAGCCGACTCTCCGCTCACCAATTTCGAAGGCATCCTGCTTTCCCAGAACGCGTTAACCCGGCGCGTCCAGATGGCAGGCATGGAGCGTATCCCCGACGATGCCGCGATGGTCGCCATCGTGAACCCGTCCTACGATTTCACCCCGCGCGAGCTGGAAGTTCTGGGGGAATACTGGAACCGTCCCCGTGCGAGCATTCTGGTGACGCTCGGCTCGCCGGATACCCCTCCCCGCTTGCGGGCCTTCCTGCGGAACCTGGGCATCACCCCCGGCCGCGATCGCGTCATCACGAAGAAGGGCGATCAGGTCATCTCCACCGTGCGCGGGACCTTCATCGGCGGCATGGAGTTCACCAAGGACTTCTGGGAAAAGACCGCCACCCTCGAAGGGGCGACCAGCAGCCTCGATATCCGCGACAAGGACAACGAAGATC
Source organism: uncultured Luteolibacter sp. (assembly GCA_966211015.1). Taxonomy (GTDB): domain Bacteria; phylum Verrucomicrobiota; class Verrucomicrobiia; order Verrucomicrobiales; family Akkermansiaceae; genus Haloferula. Next base: position 6,342 of record CBIHMP010000025.1, read on the forward strand.
TGCTCAACCGCCGGATCATGCCCTATACCATTCTGGAGACCGGCCAGGAATTCTGGGGTGAGACCCGGTTCGGCGCGCCCGATCCAGCCTACGATTCACGCGAGGACAACGCCGGGCCGGTGCGCTTGGCCGGAGCCGTGATCCGCGGCGCTGCCACGCGCGACGATGTGGGCGGCGACATCTCGAAGATGGTGGTGATCTCGAACTCCGACTTCCTCGCACCGAAATACCTCACCGACATCAACCGGAACTTCCTTGCCAGCTCCGCCAACTGGCTGATCGGTCGCGAGGAGCTTACCGGTTTCGGCCCCCGCACGCTGGGCACCTACAAGTTGCCGCTCCTGGACAGCCAGGTATCGATCATCAACCGGGTGAACCTCTTTTTCCTACCTGCATTCGCCTTGGTCATCGGTGCGATCATCTGGTCGTCGCGCCGAGCCTGAGTCCTGCCATGCGATCCATCGTATTCAGCTTCCTGCTCCTGCTGGTGACCGCCGGTGTCGCGGTGGTGTCGGTGATGAGCCTCCGCCAGGGCAGCCTCGATGAAATCTTCGGTTCCCGCTTCGCGGAGGTGGGTGAAAACCTTTTCAAAATCGAACCCGAGGACGTCAACCGTATCCGCCGTATTCAGGTCGCGGGTAACGGCGTGCAGGCGGATTGCGTGTTCGAGAAGGGCATCTGGAGGACGACCCGCCCTTGGCAGGACCGCATGGACCCCCGGGCCGCGCAGGATATCCTCCAATTCACTCTCGGCACCCGTGTGGTGGACATCATCCCGGAAGGGAAGCTCGATACCACGAAAATTCTCCTGAAGGAGGGTACCATCGGCATCAACATCGAGGATCAGGATGGGAAGACACTGGCGAAGTATCTCTTGGGCAGGAAGACCGAGTGGACCGACCGCAACCCGGAAACAAAGGAAGAGAACGACACCGTCTTTATCCAACCGGGAGAGAACAACAGCGGGAACTACACGTATGCCGCCACCGGGGACATCCACCCCATTTTCAAGGACGGGCTCCGGCATTTGCGGGACCACCACCCCTTTCTACTGAATCCCTTCGCCCTCAGCGCCGTGCGCATTCAGGGAAGCGAGGGCGAATTGCTGCTCTCCCGCGCGGATGCGGCGAGCCCTTGGCGCATCACCAAGCCGCTGGAGCTCCGCACGAATCCCGAGGCGGTGCGAAAGCTCATCGAGGATCTCTCGAAACTGCGGGCCTTCCGCGTTGCCAACCGCTCCGAGGTCACCCTCCCCGCCGATGGTGCCAATGGCCGCAGAAGGATCGCCATCAAGCATTTCGGACAAAAGGAGGAGGTCGTGCTGGAGATCTATCCTCCCAAGATCCCGGAGGCCGACACCCTCTTCGCCTATGCCACCGTCAGCGATCGCCCCGGCGCGGTGTTCGAGCTTCCCCTCAAGCCGCTTCCCGGGCTCACGGACCCCGTGCCGGAGGAAGCCGCCGCTCCGGAGGCCTCCCTCGTTTCCCTGGCAGGGCTCCCGGACACGGTGAACGAACTGCGGAACCCGATGCTCACCAACATCGATCCCGAGTCGCTTCAAGGCATCCTGATCACCCCTTCCACCGGGAAAGAGACCTTCCTGATGCGCGAGAAGGGAACAAGCTGGAGCTACCGTAACGAGGCCGGCCGGATGGCTCCCGCGAACGAGATCACCCTCTATCGCCTGCTGAAAGCCGTCACCGGCACGAAGGTGCTGGGCTTCGTGACGGACGCCGCGATGGATCTGACCCCGTATGGTCTGGACAGGCCCTCGCTCTCGATCCGGTTCACCTCCTTCGGCGGGGAGGGCTTCGAACTGGTATTCGGCCGCTCCCTCGATGGCATCTGGTATGCCATGCGCACGGGCGTCCCCACGGTGATGAAGCTGGACGACCAGTTCATCCGCGAAATCTCCACTCACCTCTACGAATGGCGACAGCCCCAGGTGTGGTCGATTCCCCAAGTGGACATCAAGGGGATCGAAAGGATTATGGAGGGCCGTCCCCCATTGTTCCTTGAATACGATTTCTATCAGCAAGGGTGGAAGGCGAAGGTGAACGGCATCGACCGCAGCGCGGAACTGGTGACGGAGCGCGCGAATCAACTGTTGAAGCTACTGGTCGGGCTCCAGTCGCAGGGATGGCTCGCGCCCGACGACGAAGCGGCCAACCGCGCGCTGGCAACACCCGCGATGAAATTCGCCCTCGCCGTGGCGACGGTGGACGCACAGGGGGAACGGTCCGGAGTCGCGCCGCGCCAGCTTCTGATCGCCCCTGCGAGCGATAGCCCCGAAAACCGGATCTTCTACTGCCGGGTGGACGCGGATCCCTATCCCTTCCTTCTTGGCGTGGAGACGGTGCGGCGTCTTGCCGTGGATCTTTTCGGCGACGATTGACACCGCCGGCCGCCAGGAAAATGCCTCTTGATGCAGGATTCCGGGAGGAATCCTGATTCCACGAGCTTTCCGCTTCCCCATCCCGCGCATCTGGTGTTTTCTGCGGCCCGCAACCGTTTCCCATGGAACTCGACCTCATCGACGTCCACTTCGACCTGAAGTCCATCAAGCCGCGCGAACTCGAGGAAGCCCTCGAGGATCCGTTCGGCTTGCGCCTGCTGCCTGATCACGAAACGGGCGAAAGCCGGTTCTACGCCTTGGGACGGACGGTGGCGGACCGCTACCTTTTCGTCTGCTTCTGGACCGACGGAAAGCGGACCCGGGTGATCGCCGCCCGCCCGATGTCCGAAGGCGAGCAACGGTTTTACGAGCGGAAATACGCCGAGTTCAAATGAGCCAGCCCATGCAGCCCATCTCCCGCTGGTCGGATATCCCGGCCTTTGACGACGAAGAAACCGAAGCCAAGTTCTGGGAATCCCACGAACTGGACGCCCGCCTGATGTCCGGCTCCATCCACGAGCCCGACTCCCGCGAGTCCACCACCATCACCCTGCGTTTCGATCCGCGGATGCTATCCCGCATCAAGCGCATCGCCCGCTCCCGCTTCCTCAACTACCAGTCCATGATGAAGCAGTGGCTGGCCGAGCGCCTGGAAGACGAATTGCGGAGGCAGCAGTAAGCCGGTCCGGAGGATACCGCCTGCGTTTCATGCGTCGCATCGCACGCCAACCGCTTCTTTGGTTTGCGGCATTCACCCTATGGTTCGTCACCCTGTGGTGGCTGTCCTCGCAGGTGAACCATTTCCCTCCAGCGCTGGATTTCCAGTTCAGCGACAAGTTCCTCCATTTCGGTTACTTCTTCGGAGGCGGCGTTCTCTTTTCCGCCTTCCTTTACCGGTTGAAGCCCCGGCAGCCCGATTGGAGGAAGGTCCTCATGGTCACCCTTGCGGTCGTTAGCGCCGTCGGCATGCTGGATGAATGGCACCAGAGCCATGTCCCGGGCCGCAGCGGGAATGATCCCGCGGATCTGACCGCGGACGTGCTGGGAGCGCTCTGCGGCGCCTTGTTTCTCCGCAAGGGCCACCGCATGCTTGCCTAAACGCGCGAGTCCGCGGCACTCACCGGTCTTACTCGGAGCGCAACTTCTCGATTTCCTCCCCCACTTCACCCGCTTGTTTCTTGTGCCCGGCCTTTGTCAGGGCCGTCTGCAAGCGCGTGAGGATCTCGATATCGTTCGTATGCCGCTCCTGCGCCTTGATCAGGATGTCCACCGCGGCATCCGCCTGATCCTTGGCCATGTAGTACTCGGCAAGACGCGCCTCCATCGGCAGCAGGACGGTCGGCGGCATGAGCATGGTCGGCGGATTCTGGCGGTCGAGGGCAGCGCGATACCAGTTCAGGGCGGAGCCGATGCCGTCCTTCGGCCCGGACATGGCCATCGCTCCGCGGAATTCCGCGGCATATACCTCCAAGGCATTGAACGAGCGGATCCACGCGGAGCGATCGCCCGCGGCCACGGCCGCATCGCGATTCTCCGCCATTTTCTCGCCGTGCAGGGTCACCGCGCTGCCGATCTTCACCGCTTCATCGCGATTCCCGGCTTCCATCGCCTTCCGAGCCTCCAGAAGGAAGGCCAGCCCTTGATAAAACCAAACGGAGTGGGTGAGCTTGCCGAAAGCCTTCTGCTTCTCGGGAGCCGGCAAAGCGGCAATCGCCCGGGCGGTGTCTCCGGCGGCGTTGCGGCGCATCAGCAGGCGGGTTTCAAGGGTGCGTCCCTCCCATAGAAGGAGCTGGCCACCCTCGCTTCGCGACCGCTCCGGCGAGACGTCGATGGCCGCCACCGAACGGGCCACGGCGATCGCGTTCTCGTAATCGCCTTTATACGCCAAAGCTGCCGCGCGATAGCACTCCGCCTTTACCCAGCCGGCGCAATCCGCGTAGGTGACTCCGGTCGCCTGCATCCACTGGCGGTAGGCCGCGCCCGCTTGGGAAAAGGCCTCCACCGCTTGGGCGATGTTTCCGTTCCGGAGCTCGTAGTGCCCCAGCATGTGCAGTGCCGGCGCATAGGTCGGAGCGACTTGGGAGAGGCGCCGCGCCCTCGCCAGATCCCCCCGCAGGTCCGGAGCCTCCGCCCGGATGGTCAAATAGGCATACAGATAAAGGGGATGGTCGGGTTCCCGGGTGAGCATTTCGCCCAGCAGGGCCTCGGCTTTCTCCTGTTCAGGATTGGGACGACCTTCGGGGTCATAGCCGGAGCGCCCGAAGGCGGCGGTCAGCATCTTGAGCTGGGGATCATTCGGGAATCTCTCCGCGAGGCTTGCGAAGACGTTCGCCGCGGCCGGGGCTCCTTTCTGGAAAAAGGTGGCGATAGCGAAGGCGTAGGAACGCTCGAGCTCCGTGCCGGCCTCCTTTTCCACCAGTTCCACCATACGGCTCAGAGCTGCCGAACGCTCGTCCAGGAGATCCGGCTCCGGATCGATCAGAGCGACCACTACCCCCCAATGAGCCATCAGGCACTCGGGATCGATCTTCAGGGCGGCGCAGAAATGCCGGTATGCCTCGAAATCCCAGCCGCCGTGGAGATTGGAAATGCCGTCCAGCACGTGCTTCTGCGCCTGCGGATCGGAGGCCGTGATGGCCATGGTCAGCCCTTTCGGGATCGGCACGGGAGTCGGTTCCGGCAGGGCTGCCACGCGGCTCGAGATCACGGCCTCCACCGCGGGAACGGTCTCGTCTTCCGCTGCCGCCGCCAAACCGAGTGAGGCGAAAACCGCCATGAGGTATCTCATGCGCCGACGATGTCCCCCGTTCGCAGACCCTCAAGTAAAATGACGGCGGCCCCATGATCCGGGATGCTTTTCAGTTTTTCATCCATGGCCTCCGCTCGTCCTGGAGGCGAAAAATGACGCTCGCCGCCCGCCCTTCCTCCCTCCTAGTCTGCCGCGGCATGAAACTCGGTGTGATCGGCTGCGGGAAAATGGGCAGTGCCCTGGTAGAGGGCGCCATCCGTTCCGGTGCCATTGGAGCCGGGCAGGTGAGCGGCTGCGACGCTTCGCCGGAAGCCGGAAAAGCCTTTGCCGAAGCCACCGGCGCGGCGGTGGTCGATACCATCGGTGCCCTGGAGGCAGATACCTATCTCCTCTGCACGAAGCCCCAGCACGCGGAAGCGGCGCTCGGCTGGCTGCCCGCGCGGGATTCACTGGTGATCTCCGTCGCCGCCGGTTTGACCACGGCGTGGCTGGAGGCACGGGTGCCTGCCGGGGTGCGGGTGATCCGCTGTATGCCGAATACCCCCGCACTCGTGGGCAAGGGGGCAGCCGCTTTCTGCCGTGGAAAAGACGCGAGCTCCATGGATGCCGAATCCGCACGCCTGCTGCTCGGCTCCGTGGGGCTGGCGGTCGAGCTCCCGGAATCCCTGATGGACGCCGTCACCGGACTCTCCGGCAGCGGTCCCGCCTTCGTTTACGTGATGATCGAGGCGATGGCCGATGGCGGCGTGCGGGCCGGCCTGCCCCGTGCCGAGGCTCTGAAGCTGGCGGCGCAGACCGTGCTGGGGGCTGCCGCGATGGTGCTCGACACCGGCCTGCACCCCGGGGTCCTCAAGGACATGGTGGCTTCTCCCGGCGGCACTACCATTGCAGGCTTGGCAGAGCTGGAGCGCCACGGCATGCGCTCCGCCTTCATCGAAGCCGTCCATTCCGCCGCCCGCCGCTCCGCGGAACTGGGCGCTTCCTGACCCGTGCCGCGTGGTTTTCGCTTCCCGCATCCTTTCCACCCTTCCTATTTTCCCCTTATGCGATTCCAGCGCTTCGTCCTACCCGTTTTGGCGGCCTTTCTCGCGTCCTGTGGCGACGACGCCGACCTCCCGCCGCTCGTAGGCTCCACCGCCCCCAATAACGAGCGCGCGGAGGCGGTCTATGGCCAGGCCAAGGCGGCCGAGAGTTCCGGCAACCGGAAAAAGGCGATCAAACTGTACGACACCCTCGCGGACGAGATGCCGCTTTCAACGCGCGCGCCGGAGGCCCGCTTTCGCCAGGGAGAGCTGCTGGAGCAGGAGGGCGAGGTCCGCAAGGCTTTCGACGCCTATCAGGAATTCCTGACCCGCTACAACAGCAGCGGTCTCTACGAACAAGCCCTCAGCCGGCAGGCCAGCATGGCTCAATCCGCGGCGGACGGCCACGTGAAGACCAGCTTCCTGGGCCTGAAAGCGTCGATTTCGGACGAAAAGATCACCGATATGCTGGCCAAGGTGCGGGCGAACGCCCCGCGCTCCCCCGCCGCTTCCAAGGCCCAATTCACCATCGGCGAAGTATGGGAAAGCCAAGGCAACACCAGCGGCGCTTCCAAGGCGATCGCAGCCTACAAGGAACTGGTCGTGGAATTCCCGGACAGCAAGGAGGCTCCCGAAGCGCAATTCCGCATCGGGAAGATCCTGCTCGATGAAGCCCGCCGCGGCAATCAGGACCAGGCGAACCTCGACCGCGCGCGCGAGGCGCTCCAGGACTACGTCCGCCAGTATCCCGGCCACGGCCGGAACAGCGAGGCCCGGAAGCTCATCGCCAACATCGGCGGTCAGGATATCGAGCGCTCCTTTGAAATCGCCGAATTCTACGAACGCAAGGGCGATACAGGCTCAGCCCGCTTTTACTACGAGGAAGTCGTGAACAAGGCCAAATCCGGCGCGCTTCACGACAAGGCAAAGGCCCGCATCGCCGCGCTCGGCAACTGAACCGCTTTCCCCACCGCACCTTTCATGCGCCTTGCTTGTCTCCTGCCCCTCGTCGTTCTCGCGACCGCTTCCTGCACCGGCTACCAACTGGGCGGCGCGAAGCCGGCCGTGCTGCGCGACGTGAAGAACATCACGATCCCGATGTTCCACAACGACACGCTTCATCCCCGCGCCGAAGCGCTGGCTACCAGTGCTGCCGCCGACGCAATGGTGCAGGACGGCACCTACCGCATCACCTCGCTGGACAAGGCGGACGCCGTGCTCGAAGGCACCGTCCGCACGATCGATTACATGGCGCTGCGCACCGCGCGTCTCGACACGCTCCGCCCGGAGGAGCTCCAGAATACCGTCACCCTCACGTGGACGCTGAAGGACGCCAAGAATCCCGCCAAGACGCTGGCATCCGGCATCTCGACCGGCACCAGCCGCTTCTTCGTGGACTCGAACCTCCAGACCTCCCGCACCAACGCCCTGCCGGATGCGCTCCAGCGCGCTTCCGAGTCGATGGTGTCGAAGCTCGCCAACGGGTTCTAAGGCGGTAGCAAGCGGCGAGCCGCGCTCCACCTCCCGCTGTTTTCCCGACACTCTCTTTCCATGAGCGAATCCGGCCGCTTCGTGCTCGTTCCCACGCCGATCGGCAACATGGGCGATATCACGCTGCGTGCGATCGAGGTGCTGAAGGAGGCGGACCGCATCGCCTGCGAGGATACACGCCATTCCTCGCCCCTCCTTTCAAAGCTAGGGATCTCCGGGAAGCCGCTTGTTTCACTCCACGATCACAACGAGGCCCGGCGCCTGCCGGAACTGCTGGATGCGGCGCGGGCGGGAGAAACCATCGCGGTGGTCACGGATGCCGGGATGCCTGCCGTTTCCGATCCCGGCTACCGGGTCGTGCAGGCCTGCATCGAACACGGCATTCCCTGCGAGGTCCTGCCCGGTCCGTCCGCGGTGCTCACCGCGCTGGTAGGATCCGGCTTTCCCGTCCATGCCTTCCGCTTCCTTGGCTTCCTTCCGATCAAAAAAGGCAGGCGCCTCGGCATTCTGGAGAGCTCGCTGGCGACGGAAGGAACGAGCATCTTCTTTGAATCGCCCCACCGCCTGCTTTCGACCTTGGAACTGCTGGCGGAAAAGCATCCCGCCGCGCCTTGTTGCGTGGCGCGGGAGCTGACCAAGAAATTCGAGACCTATCATCGGGGCACCGCAGAGGAGTTGCTCGCCCATTTCAAGGCGCACCCGCCGAAGGGCGAAATCGTATTCCTGATCGCAGGAGACGAGAAGAAGAAGCGGGACGAGGAGTAACGCGGCCGTCTGCCTTTGGGGCTTGGCAGCATTCGTGCGGCATCGGAGGCTTCCGCCGTGCTCGCCTTTTCCACCTGCTGGAACAACTCCCGTCATCACGACGGCGAGGCGATGATCGACGAGATCGTCGCGCTCGGCTTTTCCAACATCGAGCTCTCGCACGGTATGACCATCACGAAGCTTCCGGGCATCCGGAAAGCCTACGCCGCCGGAAAATTCACCTGCTCCGGCGTGCACAACTACTTTCCCTCTCCCGTGGAGGTGATGATCGACGCGCCGGACGCCTACGAGTTCACCTCCCACCGCCCCTTCGACCGGCAGCGGGCGATGGAGATGACCCTGAAGACCCTGGAACTCGCCGCGGAGTTCAAGGCGCACTATCTGGTCCTCCACATGGGCTCGGTGCCCCTCAACCACCGCAAGTGGACCAAGCGCCTGACCGCGATCGTCGCGGAGAACGGCCGCAACGGCCCGGACTACGCCGCGGAAAAAATCGCCTTCGTGAAGAAGCGCGAGAAGATCGCCCCGCTCTACTACCAGCGCGCGGTCGATGCCCTCGGCCAGATCGCGGAAAAGGCCGCGGAATACGGCGTGAAGCTGGCGGTCGAGTCCCGGTCCCGCTACGAGGACATGCCCAGCGAACGGGAAATGATCCGCTTGCAGGAACACTTCGCCGACAATCCCTGGGTCGGCTATTGGCACGACTTCGGCCACGTTCAGCTCAAGCATAACATCGGCCTGCTGGATCACCCGGAGTGGCTGCGGCGTATTTCCTCGCACCTGATCGGAGGACACGTGCACGATGTCCAGTGGCCGCAGCGCGACCACCGCACCCCCTTCACCGGGACCCTGGACTACAAGGAATTGCTGCCCTTTTTCCCCGCCGGCTGCCCGCTGGTTTGGGAACTCAGCCCGACGCGCAAGACGGAGGAAATCCGCGACGCGTTCGCGGTGTGGAGGCACTCGTTTCCGGAGAGATCCTAAGCGGCGGGCAGTTATTTCGGAATCCTTGACTTTTTCGGATTGCGTATTTCGAGCGTCCCCCCTTTGATACGGAGGATTCCCCTCGATTTATGAAAGTCCCGCCACGTTTCGCCTGCGTGGTGGCCGCGGTTTCCCTCTTCGCCGCGACCTCCGCCTCGGGTCAGAATTACACCGATCTGTTCTTCGGCAATCCGGTCCAAGCAACGAATGGCTACCATTCGCAATTGGGCGATTACTACACCGGCACCACCTTCGACTTCCTGGACGTCGCCCCGAGCAGCGGCCAAGGCGTGGACATGCGGCTGACGGTTACCGCCGTCACCTCGCCCCGATACAGTTACGAAGGAGCACTTCCCGACTATAGCGCCGCTGAAGGAGAACCCGGGGGCGACCTGGGGTTTCTTTTGGCCTACAAGGGCGGCGCGGGCTCGGGAGGTGATTTCGGGCCCGGCAGCATGACTTACAACCTGGAGTTCTTCGCCGGCGGCAGCGACTTTAGCGATCCCTTCGTGATTCCGGACTTCCGGCTGATGATCTATGATATTGACGGCGAGAGTACTCAGGACGAGTCGGTAGCGGCTTTCGGAGAGGACGGCCTGCTGAGCTACCAGCTTTTCAGCGGCACCGAGATCGCCGTTACGGATACGGGCGACGGCTATTTCCGCTTTGCCGGACCGGGCATCGTGCGGGACGAGGATGACCCGCGCACCGCCTTCATCCTCCGCTATCAGAATACCAGTTCCATCCGGTTGCAGGTGATCGCGAACACGCACCCGAACAGTCAGAACAACAACGGCGTCTTCGGTGGGATCGACGGCAATCTGAGCCTCCTGAATTCCAGCGGACTTCCTGCACCCGTCTATCTGGTTCCCGAGCCGTCGTCAGCCCTGCTGGTCGCTCTCGCCGCGGCGGCAGCCGCCGGGCGCAGGCGGCGGAAGTGCAGCGGCGGCTGATCCTACCCCATTGTGCGGGGGAGCCGGACGTGCTGGCGGGTTGCACTCCCGCCGCGGCGCGTTAGCCTCGCGCATCATGCGCCTGTTTTTCCTCGCCACCGCCCTTTCATCGGTCGTTCTCACCGCCCACGCGAAACCGGGGGTGGAGACCGTCGCCAAGGGTTTCGAGCGTCCCGTCTGGGTGGGTGCCCCCGGTCATGAAAAGAGCCGGCTCTGGGTGATGGAGCAGGCGGGGAAGATCTGGATCATCGATTCCAAGACCGGCGAACGGCAGGCGGAACCCTTCCTCGATATCGTCGAACAAGTGCGCCGGAGAGGCAATGAAGAGGGCTTGCTGGGGCTCGCCTTCGCACCGGATTTCGAGAAGTCGGGGCGTTTCTACGTGAACTTCGTGGACAAGCAGCAGAACACCCGCATCTCCCGCTTCACCGCGAAAGGTCCCGAATTCAACACCGCCGACCGCGGCAGCCAGGAGGTGCTCCTATCCTACAAGCAGGACTTCGAGAACCATAACGGCGGGTGGATCAGCTTCGGTCCCGATGGCATGCTCTACATCGGCAACGGCGACGGCGGGTCCGGGAACGATCCGAAAAATCGCGCGCAAGCGATGGATACCTATCTGGGCAAGATGCTGCGGATCGATGTCTCTCCCTCCGACGGCTACTCGGTTCCGAAGGATAATCCATTCCTCGGCCAGGGAGATGCCAAGCCGGAGATTTGGGCGCTCGGCTTGCGAAATCCGTGGCGCTGCTCCTTCGACCGGAAAACCGGGGATTTCTGGATCGGCGATGTCGGTCAGAACCGCTGGGAAGAAATCGACTATCTGCCCAAGGGCAAGGGTGCCGGGGCGAACTTCGGCTGGCGCCTGCGCGAGGGTGACAAGGAGACTCCTCAAGATGGCGTCGGCGGCAAGGCTCCGAAGGGAGCGATCGAGCCCGTCTATGTTTACAATCACGGCGGCGGAGCCAAGGACGGGCTCTCCGTCACCGGCGGGTATGTCTATCGCGGGCCGGTGAAGCCGCTCGAGGGCCGCTACATCTTCGGGGATTACAATAACCGCCGGGTCTGGTCTTTCCTGCCGAAGAACGGGAAACCGACCAAATTTGAAGATCATACGGACGACTTCCAACCGGAGGAAGGCAAGCTCGGCATGATCTCATCCTTTGGCGAGGATCCTCTGGGCAACGTCTATATCGTGGATCACGGCGGTCCGATCCTCCGGATCGTGGACAAGTAAGCCGGAAGGACCGGATCGCGCGGGAACCCGCCGCCCGGTGCGCGAGTCGCTTACGAAGGGACGGCTTTGTCCATTTCAGTCGGCGTTGCTCCTGATCAAGTCCAGACGACTTTTCCGCACGGCACGGCCAACAGAGGCAGCATTTACCTCCATTTATCGAGTTTTCGAGTAAACAAACAGGGACACGCCGGCACTTTGCGATTTTTTAGGCGATTTTCGGATTGCCGAGGAAGATTTTTAGCCCTACTTCTCCCCCGGAACCTCAATTTTGCTCATGAGCAAGGACAAACTCGACGGCGCACAAGCCCTCATCAAGACACTCGACGACCTCGGAATCGAGTACATTTTCGGTTACTCCGGGGGGGCGGCGATCCCCATCTTCGACGCCTTGGAAACGGTCAAGACGAAGATGAAGTTCATTCTCGTCCGCCACGAGCAAGGTGCCGTCCACATGGCCGATGGCTATGCCCGCGCGACCGGCAAGCCCGCGGCGGTCCTCGTGACCTCCGGCCCGGGTGCCGGCAATACGGTGACCGGCCTCATGACGGCAATGATGGACTCCGTGCCGATGATCGTGATTTCCGGCCAGACGGTGACCTGGATGCTCGGTAAGGACGCTTTCCAAGAGGCCGACATTTTCGGCATCACTATCCCGGTGGTGAAGCACAACTATCTGGTGAAGGATGCCAACTCCCTGCCCCGGATCGCTCGCGAAGCCTATCACATCGCCACGACCGGTCGTCCGGGTCCGGTGCTGATCGACATCCCGAAGGACATTTCCCAAGGGCCCTTCAATGGCGAGATGAACCCGCCCTTCAATCTGCCCGGCTACGATCCGAGCAATGCCTTCAAGATCGACGATGCCGCGGTCAAGGAAGCCGCCGCGATGATCATGAAGGCCAAGCGCCCGGTGATCCTCGCCGGACAGGGCGCGATGATCGCCCGCGCCGATAAGGAGCTCCGCTACCTTGCCGAAACGCTGAACGCGCCGGTGACCAACACCCTGCTGGGCAAGGGAGTCTTCCCGGAGACGCACCCGCTTTCGCTGGGCATGCTCGGCATGCACGGTACCGCCTATGCGAACAAGGCCATGATCGAGTGCGACCTGCTGATCAACATCGGGTCCCGCTTCGACGACCGTATCATCGGCCAGCCGTCGAAGTTCTGTAAGGACGCGAAGATCATCCACATCGACATCGACCCCGCGGAAGGCGGCAAGATGATCAAGCCGGACATCATGATCACGGGCGATGCCAAGGCGGCGCTCGCGGAAATCAACGAGAAGATCGGCCCGCTTGAAACCACCGAGTGGATTTCCAAGCTGGATGGCTACAAGAAGAAGTTCCCGCTGACCTACAAGAAGCAGGGCGGCCTGCGGATGCAGCAGGTGATCGACGAGCTCTACGAACTCACCGAGGGCAAGGCGATCGTATCCACGGACGTGGGACAGCACCAGATGTGGGCCGCGCAGTTCTACAAGAACAGCGAGTCCTTCCACTGGCTCTCCTCCGGCGGCGCCGGGACCATGGGCTTCGGCTTCCCGGCCGCGATCGGCGCGCAGCTCGCGCATCCGAAAAAGACGGTGATCTCCATCTCCGGAGACGGCGGCTTCCAGATGACCCTTTTTGAACTGGCGACGGCGCAGATTCACAAATTGCCGATCAAGATCGTGGTGCTGAACAACCACTATCTCGGAATGGTGCGCCAATGGCAGGAGCTTTTCTTTGAAAACCGCGAGAGCGGCGTGGACCTGATCGGCAACCCCGACTTCTGCAAGCTGGCCGCGGCCTATGGCATCCCGAGCGTCTTCATCAAGCGGCCCGCCGATGTGACCAAACAGCTCGAGAAAGCCCTCGCCTACAACGACGGTCCCATCCTGATCCACGCCGAGTGCGTGAAGACGGATAACGTCTTCCCGATGATCCCCGCCGGTGCGGCCTTGGAAGACATGATCACGGAAGCTCCGAAGACCAAGATGGAGAAGCCGGTGGGTTCCACGTGATCCCATTTCACTGAATCACCATGAATCAAACGATCGTGACAACAGAAACACCGACCGCTGTCGCGCCCGCACGCCGCGGGGCCATGCACACGCTTTCCATCCTCGTGACCAACGAGCCGGGTGTCCTGATGCGTATCTGCCAGGTCTTTTCCCGTCGGGGCTTTAACATCGATTCGCTCGTCGTCTCCGAGGGCCGGAATCCGAATTTCTCCCGGATGACGATCGGCATCAGCGGGGATCCGCAGGGCCTCGACCAGATCATCAAGCAGGTCTCCAAGCTCATCGACGTCATCCATTGCTTCGAGCATACTTCGGATGATTCGGTGACGAAGGAGATGATCATGATCAAGATCAAGTGCTCCCCGGCCGACCGCTCGCAGGCGCTCCAGATCACGGAGCATTTCGACGGCAAAACGGTGGACCTCACACCGGTCTCGATGATCGTGATGATCACCGGCGACAGCCCCAAGGTGGACGCCGCGGTGACGATGTTCTCCCAATTCGAGATCATCGAGACCGTGCGCACCGGCAAGGTGGTCATGGCGCGCGGAGAACAGGCGACCTGAGCCGACTCACCATCTCATTTCCGAAAGCCCGGGCCGCGCAAGCAGTCCGGGCTTTCTCGTAGCCGGACAAAAGCGCGGGGCGGGTCCTACACCCAGCCTTTCGCCCGCGCCGCTTCCATCGGCACCGGCTTGGCTTCGCAGACCTTCTGCCAGCCCGGGAAGTTCCACTTGTTTGGAAATCCACGGCACTGCTCCGGCTTCACCGGATGAATCCGGCATCCTCCCGCTTCCAGCATGATGCACTCGTGGTTCTCCTTTTCGAGGAGCGAGAGACCATTCCGGTTCGTGCGCAAGCGTGTGTAGCGTGCAATGAAATCCTCTTCGTTCATCCCGAGGAAACCGGCGATCGGCCCGATCTCGTCCGCCTCGATCCGCACATCTCCCGGCCACTTGCAGCAGGCGGTGCAACGCTGGCAGACGTAGAAGCGCTCGGGGTCAAGCAGCGAGACGCGATTCCCCGGGCTGCCGCAGGACGGTTCGCGGGAGGGCACCGGGATTTCAGCGGCCGGCATAACTCTGCTGGTAGGCCTGCTTGTAATAGTAGTTCACCCGGCTCTGGAACCAGCGCCACTTCTTGCCGGGCCTGCCGTTGTCCATCAGGAAGTGCGGGCAGTTCTTGTGCGCCGGGCTTTTGCCCCGCCGCGGCCAGTGGTAGTGCGGCACCACGCGGCTCAGCGGGATCCCGTGATCGTGCATCAGCTTGGCAGTGAGTTTCGCGGTACGCTCGATCGTGGCGGAGCGGTTGCAGCCGCGGTGCTCGCACATTTCAATGCCTACGGAGTAGCGGTTGCCGGGTCCGTCGAAATCCGCGTGCTCGCCCTGCTCGCTGGTTGGCATGTGTTGGATCGCCACCTTGTCGTCCACGGTGAAGTGCCAGATCAGGTAGCCGATGCGGTTGCCACCCCGGCGCTTCGGCGAGCGCAGGGCTCCGCGCTTGAGCGCAAGCGAATGGCGCCAGGCATCGGCGGAGTAGTTCTGCGTGGAATGGATCGTGATGTAGCGGGGCTTCATCGGCCGCACCACGCGGCGCCCATGTGTTCCCTTTGAGACCAGATCCACCTTGAGATTGACCTCCCGGGCCAGGCCTCCGGAAGTCGGGGCGGAGACGGTCTGCGGGGCCGCAGGCGAGCCGTCGGGATTGATTCCCCACATTCCCACCACCTCGTCGCGACGTCCCGGCAAGGGATCCACCTGAGCGCAGTGGAAGCA
>CBIHMP010000026.1:0-21613 GCA_966211015.1 uncultured Luteolibacter sp.
AGGTATGACCAAGCAGGGAGGGCCGGCGTTCAATGTTCGCGCACGCAAATGCCCTCGGCCGACAGGCTGGCGACCTACCGCGGAAGATGCGACCGGTTGTCCTCCAGGGCTCGGAGGCGCGGTCCATTCCCGCGAGGTAGGTCCGCTCCCCGATGGATCTGGGTCTAGCTCCCACGCGGCGTGGGATCCCGCGGGCTATTGCTCCGCGGCGGGCGCGTTCGCCTCGCGATCCCGTGCCTGCGCCTTGTCCCGGATCGCTGCCTTGATCGCCTGCAGGCGTTCAGGCCAGGCGAAAGTCGGTGCCTTTGCGGGGTCGTATCCCTCCAGATGGCCCGTGAGCCGGGTGGCCGGCTTGGTGTATTTCACCTGCGTATCCGCAAAGACTTCCCGGCAGATCGCGGCGAGGCCGGCGTCGTATTCGAGCAGCTCGGCGCGGGTGTTCACGTGGTTGTGGTCGTGGTCGTTCTCCCGGTTGTTGTCGAACCACGACTGCACGCCTTCGGCGAAATACTCGGCGTGGTTGACGCTGGCATATTTTCCCTTCCAGAGCCCCGCCTTCATCGCGGCCTCGTAGGCACTCTTCAGGCGACTGTCGAAGGTCGGATCCACATTCATCAATCCGCGCAGGTGGATGCAGTGGGCGAACTCGTGGATGAGGATGCATTCCTTCTCGTAAGGATCGCCGGGATAGCCGAGCACGTTTTCCTCCGCGCAGGTGCAGTAGGGATCGGTCGGGCTTCCTCCCGTGCCGCGGGCACGGGCATCCCAGAAGTCCTTCCCGGAAAACCCCTCGAAGCCCTGCATCGGCTCCTCTCCCATGCCCACGAATTCGGGGAGATCGGTGGTGTATTCGTCATGCGCCATGATGCACAGCCGGGCACCGCTATCCACCATCGCCTGCAGGACCTCGGGACGCTTCGCGAGCATCAGGTCGCAGATGAACGAAGCTTCCTTGAGGGCAAAGGGGTTGACCTTCGGGGAGGCGACGATCGGCAGCCCGCGGAGGTGCACCACCTGCGAGTAGAAGCGCGGGATGCCCTCCTTTCCTTCGGGATCGAAGCGGAAACCTTGGATCGGGACCTTGGCGGTGACGGTCGCTTCCGTTTTGTCCTCCCTCCCGACCATGAGAAAACGGTGGCCGGTGCTGGTGGTGAAAATCGTGTCCTTACCCGCCGCCACCGAGCCGTTCGGAATCCGCTCGGTATCCGATTTCAGCCAAAAGAGGTCGAGGGCCTGCTTGCTGGCATTGATGATCTGAAGACGCGGGCGCTCGGCGGCACCCGCGACGGAAACGGAGGCAAGGACGGCAAGCAGGCGGAGCGTGGTCATGATGATGGCGGTACGATTCTGATCTACGTGGAGACTTGCCGGAACCGTTCGACGGGCGAACCGTTTCCGCGCCTTGCAGCCGAATTGGCAGGGCACCTTGGGCAAACGGCACAAGCGCCCGGACTGCACGTGCGGGACCCTCGGGCTCCTCGCGACCGTGTCCGGTGATCGCGATGCGGTCTGCATGGACTTCCACCACCGAGAATGCCGTGACGTCCGGCTGATGAAGCATCGAGCGGAACGTGACATAGTGCACGCCCTTGCGCTCAAGGTAGCCGCCGCCGTGGTTATGGCCGTTGAAATAGGCGAGCACGCAGGGATGGGCCTCGAGCACGGCGGCGATTTTCTCCGCATGCCAAGCCTGGTGCATCTCGGCGGGCAGGAGCGGGTGATGCCCGCAGGCGATCACACGTTCTCCCGCGGCATCTGCGGCGGTCAATTCGCGCTCGAGCCAAGAGAGCTGGGTCCCCGAGACCCCGCCGTTCCAGGGAGCCGCTCCGGGCGCTTTCTCGTCCTTCAGCCTCTCCAGCATCTTCCGGGCATCGGCGGTCCGGGGCGAATCTCCGGGATCACGGTAAACCGACAAATCGTTCGTATCCAGCATCACGAAGCGGATGCCCTTGCCAGCGAAGGTGTAGTAGTCGTGCGGCATCCCCAGGGTGGAAACGACGCGGGGCTTCTCCGCGTCCCCCACCGAGTAGTCGTGATTCCCCAGCAGGTGATGCACCGGGTGGCCGAGTCCGGCCAGGAGGGGTAGCATGACGTCGAAGGACTTGAAGCCGCGGTCGATGAAATCGCCGAGATGCAACGTGAAGCCCGGCTCCGCGGCGTGGAGTATTTCCGCCGCGCGTTTCATCTTCTCCGGCGTAGAGCGGTAGTGACGCTCGCCCGCCGGATCGGCGTCGGCATACTGTGCATCGGCGATCAGGCCGAAACGGAGAAGCGGTGCCGGCTCCGCTGCCCGTGCTCCACAGGGCAGCAGGGCGGTCGCGGCGGAACCTGCCAGGAAATGCCTCCGTTTCACGCGGTGACGGTGGTGCGGAGCATCTGCTCGTAGCGGCGGATGTAGGCAGCCGCCGTGGCCTCGTGGTTGAAGCGCTGGGCGGACTCCTGCATCACCCGGGCAATCTGCTTGGAACGCTCCGCCTCCGCACGGCCGTGGAAGCGGAGTGCCTCGCGCACAGCCCAACGCAGCCCGTCGGCATTGAAATGCTGGAAGAGGAAGCCATTCCCGGTGTTCTCCTCCACATTCAGAGGCTCCACCGTGTCGTGGAGCCCGCCGGTGTCGTGGGCGAGGGTCAGGCTACCGTATTTCGGTGCGACCATCTGCGGCAGGCCGCAGGGCTCGAAGGACGATGGCATGAAGATGAAATCACTCGCCGCGTAGGAGAGATGGGACAGCTTCTCGTCGAAATCCCGCACGGCCACCCGGTCGTACAAGCCGTGCATCTTCACGATGTCGTGGAAGTGCTTCTGGTAGGAGCCGCTGGCAATGACCGCCACCTGCATGTGGTTCGCGGTCACGATCTCGTGGAGGATCTCCGTGAGCAATTGGCAGCCCTTCTGCACCGGATCGAGCCGCGACGGCCAGTAGAAAAGCGGGGCCTCGGGATCGCCGATCAGTCCCAGCCTTTCCTGGAGTTCCAGCTTGCTCGCGCGCTTGCCGGCCGCCACATCGCCGGGCCCGTAGTGCGTGGTGAGGTAGGGATCGGTCTGCGGATCGAAGATCGGATCCGGTGCGTTCAGGATGCCCGTCGCGCAGTCGGCGTATTTCTTTCCGCGCAGCTCGTTGCGGATGGTATCCGGGATGAAACCATGGTCGCCGCGTGCGATCTCCTCGAGGAATGTGGGGCTCACCGTATTCACGTGATCCGCCGCGAAGATTCCGCTGGCCAGGAGGTCCACCGGGTTCGTGCCGCGGCTCTCCTCGTAGTTCCAGGGGGCTCTCCGGTAGTAAAGGTACTGCCAGAAATCCGCGGCATCGATTCCCCGGTCTTCGATCTGCGCCAGGGTCAGGTGCTCGGAGTGGATATTGTGGACCGTGAAGAGGGAAGGAATGCCGTGGCGCCGCGCTACCGCGGGGATCAAGCCGGTCATCCAATCGTTGCAGTGGATCAGGTCGGGACGGACTTGCGGGATGGTGTGGTTGATCACCTCCCGTTGGAAAGCGAGCGCGATCAGGTGGTTCTCGGCGCCATACACGCTGGAGCGGTGGTAGAAAACCCGGTCCTGCGCCAGGTGGATGCGTTGTTCCGGTAGCGCGCGGCTGACCTTCTGAAACTCGTTGTCGAAGACGCTCGCGACATCCAGGTGGAACATCCGCCGGTAGTTCGGCAGGGCGACATGAACATCGGCCCCCTGATCGTAGAGCGCCTTGACGAGGGATGCCGAGACGTCGGCGAGCCCGCCGGCCTTCGCGCACATGCGCTGCGCCAGATTGCCCATGCCCTCGGGCAGGTAGGTGATTTCGGGAGTCACCACCAGGATCCGCGGACGGTTGGGAGGGTTATCGGACATGGGTTTCAGGGGTTTGACCTAAACCATTCCCTGCATCGGCGTCCATTGCAAGAAAGCCCGGCGTAATTCCGCTCGCGGCCATCGCCTCCTTCACCGCCCGAACGGGAGCGAGGACTACGGAAGCCACCCGATTGGCGGTAAAGCGAGCATTTGCGCCCCGTGCGGTGCTTGAAGCTCCCGCAAGAGGCTCCGGCCGGACACGAGCGGGCTTGCCCGCCGCGTTCTCTGCCGCTTTGCTCGCCGGGCCTTGGCAGAAGAGCACAAACAAAGTTTTTGGCGGCGCCTCGGGGTCTTCGGGGACTTGCCGACCCGTTGCCTCATGCGGGGCCTGAAGGTGACGCCTTGGTTTCTGGAGCCGGTGCTGATCCCGCCGTGGACCCTGCTTTTCTTCCTGGCTGCGAAGGCCCAGCGCCGGGCCGTGGCGGGAAACCTGCGCGCGCTCTTTCCGGAGTGGTCACGGCTCCGCGCCGTGGCAGGCGCCTACCGCGTCTTCCTCAATTTCGCGGCCACCTATGTCGATGCCTTGCGCTGCGAGACCGGTACCGGCGATGCGGATTGGGTCATTGCGGGACTGGCGCATTTCGAAGACCTGCGGTCACGGAAGGAGGGCTGTCTGATCCTGACCGCGCACATGGGCAACTACGACATGGCGGCACCCCTCTTCTCCTCGAAGTTCGGCCGGACCATCCATGCGGTGCGCGCGCCGGAGCGCGAACCCGAGATGCAGGCGATCCGGGAGGCGGAGATCGCCGAGAAAGAGCGCCTCAATCCCTACTTCCGCACCTGCTTCAACCACGGCGGGGACATGCTCGGCGTCGAGCTCGCCCGCTATTTGCAGCAGGGCGATATCGTGGCCGTCCAAGGGGACAGGGTGATCTTCGAAGTCTCGCCCATGGAGACCGAAGTGGAACCGGGTCTGATGATGCGGCTCCCGCGGGGTCCGCTCTACCTCGCGCGTATCACGGGCGCGAGCTGCTTCCCGCTTTTCATCGTCCGCGATGGTTGGCGGAAATACCGGGTCCAGGTGCATCCGCCGCTCGATCTGCCGGCCCGCATCCGCGGTAAGGCCGAGGACCCGGCGATCCCGGTCTGGGCGGGTGCCATCATGGACGGAGTGCGGGAGCATTGGGCCCAATGGTTTGTCTTCGAGCCGGTGCTGCGGCGCACGGAAAGGGGGGGCGCATGAGGAGCCCGGTACGTTCCGGTCGAAATCGGGCGGTTACCCCGTTCTTCAGGGTTTTCGGTGGCTGCGAACAGTTGGTCGGGGAGGCCGTCCGCAGGACCCCGGCAGAAGGTCATCACCGCGGGG
Source organism: uncultured Luteolibacter sp. (assembly GCA_966211015.1). Lineage (GTDB taxonomy): Bacteria > Verrucomicrobiota > Verrucomicrobiia > Verrucomicrobiales > Akkermansiaceae > Haloferula. The sequence continues at coordinate 5,156 of CBIHMP010000026.1, forward strand.
AATGGCGGGTCCTTGCCCTCCTGGTGCCCTTGGTGGCGGGTGCCGCGGTTTTCGACGGTTTGTGGCGGCTCGGTGGAGCTTGGCTGGGATGGGTCGGGGTCTTGCCGGTAATCCTCGTCCTCCTGCATCTCACCGCTTTCTTCTTGGGCGGCCGCACTCCTTCCGCCCTCTGGTGGCGGTGGGCGGCCCTTCTGGGCGGCTGGGCCCTATGGCAAATCCTTGCCCCCGGAAGCGGCACCGGGGCGACCTGGGTCGCCTGGCTCTGGGTCTCCTTCCTCTCGCTGAATTTCCTGGGTGTCCTCTGTCTCGCTTGGGGGAAACTCATGACCCACCGTTGGTTCTGCACCACCGCCTTTCGCTGGGCTTTTCTTGTGTTGGCTCATGTTCCCCCCGTCCTCTTGTGGCTCTACGCGGGATACCCGTATGCGATCGGGTTTCTCGCCGCAGTCGGCGCCGTCTGGGCCTCGGGCACCTTTTTGCCGAATGCCCGGATTTTCGGCCCGGTCGTCTCCCGGGTGGAGGGGGATGAGGTGCTTCTTACTTTCGATGACGGCCCCGATCCGCACGACACGCCGCTCCTCCTGGACCTGCTGGACGAGCACGGGCGGAAGGCCGTGTTCTTCGTGATTGGCGAGAAAGTGCGGCGCTATCCCGAGCTGGCCCGCGAGATCGTCCGGCGGGGACACGAACTCGGGAATCATACCATGACCCACCCGGTCGGCTTTCTTTGGGGCGCAGGGTCGATCCGCACCCGCCGGGAAATCACCGGCTGCAGCCGCGCGATCGAGGAAACCACGGGCATCAGGCCCCGCTGGTTCCGCGCGCCCGCGGGCCACCGCAATTGGTTCACCCACCCGATCCTCCGCGAGTGCGGGCTCGAGCTGATCGGGTGGCGCAAGCGGGCCTTTGACACGATCCGCAGCGATGTCCCCGGGATCGTCCGCTGCCTCACCGGTGGCGCACAGGCCGGGGATATCCTGCTGCTTCACGAGGCCACCCCGATTGCCGGGCCGGTGGCACGGGGAGTCATGGAAGCGCTGGCAGACAGGAAGCCTCCCGCGGCTACCGCGACTCCGTGCGCTCCAGGACGATCAGGTGATTGTTGAAGGGCGTGCCGCCCCACAGCGGTACGATCATCACCTTCCCGTGCGGGGAAAGGATCCGCTGGAAATCTTCCAGCGTCGGATAATGGGTCGGTGCCGCCTTCATCCAGAAGCTCGCCTTGGCGAAGAAGTCACCCGCCACCGTGACCTTGAAGCGCCACGATTCGTCGCGCAGCCCGGAGCGGATCACCAGCTTCCCGCCGGGAGCCACCCGTGCGGCAGCTAGGCCGAGGAGATCCTCCTGCTCGGGCGGGGTGAAGAACTGGAGGATATCCAGGATACTCACGTTCCCCACGTGCTCGGGCAGGCCCTTGCGGGCATCGTGGGTGGCAAAGGAAAGATCGCGATGCGCAAGGAAAGCGGCCACGCGGTTGGCGGAGTGGATCTTCCGCGGGTCGTAGTCCAGCCCGCGGATCGGAAAGCCCAAGCCGCGCTCGCGGAGGTAGAAGGCCAGCAGCCCCAGGCCGCAGCCCAGGTCCAGCAGGGGCAGCCCGGACTCCCTCAGCTCTTCGTACACCGCCCCGTACAGCGGGTCCGTCTTCACCTTGGACGTGACGTAGCTGCGGTCCCAGATACCGGGGAAGGGAGCTGCGAGTTTTCTCGGGAGGTCGGCGATCACAGTGCGGGCGGGCTGAGGGAAAGGAGAGGGTTCTCCCCGCGCAATGCAAGCCAGGGCAGCCGCGCGAGGAATCCGAGGAAAAGACGGGTGTGCATCCACGTCAGCAGGGCGTTGTCCCGCAAGTAGCGGAATTGGGAAACCCCGCCTTCCTCGCGGCTGAGGTAGCGCACCGGCGTCGGCAAGTTCAGGATCGGCACGCCGCGCCAGGCCAAGCGCACCGCGACCTCCGGATCGAAATCGAAACGCCGGGCGAAGACGGTGCTCTCGAAGACCGCCACCAGCTCCCTCGCCGGGTACAGGCGCATGCCGAAGAGGGAATCGTCGATTCCCCAGCCGAGCGTTTCGAGATTCGCCCAGAAATTCGAAACCTTCCGGCCGTTCACCCGCAGCGCGGGCGCGGACTCGTCGAAGACCGGCCGCCCGAAGACCGCCGCCTCGGGATACATCCGGGAAAACCCGAAGTAGCGCGGGATCAGATCCGCGGGGTGCTGGCCGTCCGCGTCCATGCACAGCACATGGGTGAAGCCCTCCTCCAGCGCGGCCCGCGTCCCGTGGAGCACCGCGGAGCCCTTGCCCGCGTTTTTCTCCAGCCGCCACACCTTGAGCCGCGGGTCCGCCGCCAAGGGTGCCAGCAGGTCCGGCGATCCGTCCGTCGAACCATCGATCACCACCCGGACCGTGACGTCCATGGCGAGCGCCGCCGCCACCGTTTCCGGCAGGATTGGCCCCGTATTGTAGCTGGGAATGAGGACGACAGGTCGGGACTCCGGCATGCAGGCCCTCTTTCTAGGAGGTGGATCCGCCGGGGACAAGCTCCGCGAGGGTAACCGAAGGTTGCATCGCGCACGACCCCCGGCGCGGACGCTCCCGATTGAGGATTGGAATCCCCGCGATTGGTGATTTTCTCCCCGCATGCGCGCCCGCCTCACCAAAGACTTCCGCTTCGAAGCCGCCCATACCCTGCCGAGCCTGCCGGAGGGCCACAAGTGCCGCCGCATGCACGGCCACAGCTTCAAGGTGGAAATCTCGATCGAGGGCGAGGTCGATGAATCCATCGGCTGGGTGTACGACCACAAGCGCATTTCGGAGGCGATGAGGCCGCTGCTCGAGCAGATGGATCACGGCTACCTCAATGACATCGAAGGCCTCGAAAGCCCCACCATCGAGCGCATGGCGGGCTGGTTCTGGAAGAAACTCGCGCCGGATCTCCCCGGCCTCGCCGAAATCGTCATCTACGAGACGCCCACGGCGAGGTGCTCCTTCCGGGGAGAGTTCTAGGTCTTTCCAATCGGTTAGTTCCCAGTCGCTTGAGGAAAATCTTCGGGTGCCTCCCCGCCACCTCTTTTGAACTTTATCAACGGGTTGGCAGCTCTACACTGGTGGGGTGAAGGAACTGATCGTCGATCTTGAGCATTGTTATGGGATAAAGAAACTCGAAACGAGGTTCGAATTTGAAAAATATGGTAACATCGTCGCCATCTATGCGCCGAATGGGATGATGAAAACATCGTTTGCGAGTACTTTTAAGGATCTAAGCCAACAGCAAACGTCTTCCGATAGGATTTGGAGCGAGAACGCAACGATTCGAAGCATAAGGGACGAGACTGGTTCGGAACTTCATCACTCTAATATTTTTGTGATCGAACCCTATAACGAGAAGTACAGATCTGATCGGATCTCAACGCTGCTAGTCAATGACGAATTGAAAGAAAGGCATTCCGCAATCCATAAGGAAGTGGATGAAAAATCGGAGACGTTGCTTAAAAAGTTAGCCCCGTTGGCGGGGATGAAAAAGGGAATTCGAGAAGAATTATCAAAAGCGATAACTCATGATCCGAGAGAGTTCTTCAAGGCCTTAAATAGAATCAAAGAAGAGGTTCTCGGCGGCCAAGAGACATCCTTGGGTCAGGTGATATATGGAGATATCTTCAATCCTAAGGTGAAGGTTCTGCTCGATGATCCCAAGTTCATGTCGAAGATCGACGCTTACATCACAAAATACGATGAATTACTAAGTCGCTCGACTTTTTTCCGCCGGGGGGTTTTCACCCATAATAACGCGTCGGATATCGCAAAAAACCTGAACTCTAACGGTTTTTTCAAGGCCGACCATGCCGTTTATCTTCGCATCAAAGGAGAGAAAGTAGAGATCACATCGCTGCAGGATCTTGAAGCCGCAATCGAAGGGGAGAAGGATGCAATCCTTACGGATGGCGAGCTTAAAAAGGCGTTCGATGATATAGACAAGCAGATAAACAAAAATGCTGAACTCAAAGAGTTCCGCGCTTGTCTGGAGAAGAATGCGGTTCTTCTTCCCGAGTTGTCCAACATCGAGCTTCTCCGGCAGAATTTGTGGATCCAGTATCTGATCCGGAATAAGGATGCCTTTTCCGAACTTCTGGACGCGTACGACCGGGGTAGGGTGGAGATTTCAGCAATCATCGAGGAGGCTAAACGCCACATCACGAAGTGGAGTGAAGTGATTTCCATCTTCAATGAGCGTTTCTCTGTTCCCTTCGTTGTGAGAATGGGGAATCAGGAAGATGTGATCTTAAGAGGTGAAGCCCCCAGCGTATGCTTTGACTTTTTCGATATCAACGATCAGGCCTCAACCCGGACTATCGAGGAGGATCTACTGACGGCCGTGCTGAGCAACGGCGAGAAGCGGGCTCTATACATTCTTAATATAATCTTTGAGGTCGAAGCTAGAAGAGAAGCAGGCATCGAAACGCTTTTCATTGTTGATGATATCGCTGATTCTTTCGACTACAGAAATAAATATGCCATCATCGAATATTTGGCTGAAATCAGTAGCAACCCTAATTTCTTCCAAGTGGTTTTAAGCCACAATTTCGATTTTTACCGCACTGTTTCAGGTCGCCTCAATCTCAAGCGCCCCAGCCGAATGATAGCCTCCAGAGAGGGTGGGAAGATCATGCTTCAATCTGAGATCTACCAGCGTAATCCATTTAATTCGTGGAGGAAGAAGCTTCATAACGATTCTACTCTAATTGCCTCCGTCGCCTTCCTCCGGAATATGGCGGAATTCTCCGGCGACGATGCTTCCTACCTATCACTAACCTCATTGCTGCACGTCAAGCCGGACACTCAAAGCATAACAATTAAAGAGCTGGAGCATCTCGTAAAAAAGATTCTCCAAGATCAAGATAAGCTGGAACTGGAGGGGCCGACAAGAAAGGTTAAAGACGTGATTTATTCAGAGGCAGGGAAAATAGCCGATAGTGCCGGTGAAACAGCAGCGTTGGAGGAAAAAATCGTTCTATCGATAGCGATCCGGCTCCGGGCTGAGGAATACATGATCCAGAAAATAAATAACACTGAGTTCGTATCTTCGATCTCTTCAAATCAGACGGTCGAGTTAATCAAGAAATATAAAACCGTGTTCCCTGTGGAGAGGTCTAATATCAAGCTTTTCGATCAGGTGAACTTAATGACGCCGGAGAACATCCACTTGAATTCCTTCATGTATGAGCCAATTCTAGAACTTTCAGCGAAACATCTGAAAAGAATATACTCAAAGGTCGCAACCCTGCCTGCCGGAGTGTAATCCCGGGTCCGAAAACGCCAGATGCGCCCCTCAAATGGAAAGATATGATCGGCTTGCACGACACAGAATTGCTTTAAAGTTGTAAGGCTACTCCTCCGGTGTGCCGCTCTCCGCACCCCGTTGCGCTTCCCGTGCCTTCCGCTGCTGTTCCATGATCGGGCCGAGGTCCTGGAGGCCGCCCATGCCTTCCATCATGCTCTTCAGGCCGGTGGTCATCTTTTTCGCGGAGGCGACGGTCTGGTCCATCTTCTCCAGTTCCATGGAGGGCAGGTTCCCCATGCTGCGGTCGTCCCCGGCCTTCGGCTGCGCGGCTGCGGCCGCGCTCAAGGTTTCCGCCTGCGTCGGATCGAGGATCGTCTGGAGTTCGCTTACGAACGCTTCGTCCCGCAGGGGCTGCCCACCGCGATAGTTGTTCCGGTCGAGGGGATTGATGGTACCCTTCAGGTCCTCCGCGGTGCTGGCTTGGAGCTGATCGTACTCCTCCTGCGGCATCTCGCCGCGCGAATGGGCGTCGCTGGCCAGCATCAACTGCATCAAGGCCGTGGGGTCCTTCTTGAGCCGTTCGATGGCTTCCTTCGACTTCACCAGCTCGCGCTTCTGGTAGTCCTGATAAATCTTCGCCGCCTTGTCCTGCTGCTCTTCGGTGAGCTTCAATTGGTCGTTGAGAGGGCCCAAGCCCATGCGCAGGCCGTTCCGCGGACCGCCGAAGGCATTCCCCATTTCACCGGAAGCGGCCATTTCCCCCATCTCGACGGCATCCTCGAGCAGGCTGATCAAATTAGTGGCGACGTGCTTCGAGAGGTTGGTCCGGGCGTCGCCATACTTCGCGATGAAGTCCGCGTTCCCGGCGGGGTCCCGCGGCTTGGTCCGGGCCGCGCGTTCGGTGGCGGACTCCACGGGGGCGAGTCCCGCGGAGGCGGGCCCTGTCGCGGGAGAGGCGGTTCCTCCGGCAATGCCCGTGTTGTCGGTGGCAGACTCTTTGCTGCGGTTCACGAGCGCGACGGCTCCGGCTCCGACGAGCAGAAGGGCAACCCCGGCGGTGATGGCGGTTTTCTTGGTCATGGCGATGATTCCGATGGTGGTGAAGGTGGTGGCCGCGCTCCCGCCCGCGGCGGCGAGGGCCTTGGCAGCAAGAAGGGACGAAGGCGGTGCCGCGGCCTGCGCATCCGCGCCGAAGCCGGCCAGCATCACCGCTCCCAGCGAGCCGCCTATCTGGCAGCCGCGTCGTGCAAGCTGGCCGCGCAACCTCTCCGTGGCCCGATCCAGCCGCTTCTGCGCGGCATCCGTGGCAATGCCCAGCGCGCCGGCGATCTCCCGCACGCTCAGCGAGCGGTAGAAGCGCAGCAAGAGGGCCTCCCGGTCCTTGGACGAAAGCGCGGCCAGCGCCTCGTCCAGGACCGGTTGCATGCGCCGCCAGGCATCGGCGGTCTGGCCGTGGGAGTCGGTTTCCATATGCGTGCGCAGGAGTTCGCGTTTGCGGGTTTCGCGGAGCCGCTGGCGGAGGAGATTTTTCGCCTGCATCACCGCGGTGAGATGGAGCCACCCGGCGAGGGACGAGCGCGAGGCGAGCGATCCCGCCTTCCTCGCCAGGGTGATGAAGGTCAATTGCGAGGCTTCCGCGGCCAGCGATTCGTCGCCGGTCGTCCGCAGGCCCGCCTGATGGACCAGACCGGCGTAGCGAGCCACCAAAGCATGGAATGCCGCCTCGCGGCGCGCTTCCAGCCAGCCGGCGAGCAGTTCGGCATCGGATGGACCGTTTTCCGGCATGTTCTAGGATGATCTGTCCGTCCGTGCCGGAAAACGGACAATTATTTTCCGGAGAAACAGGGATTTCAGCGTTTTAGACCGCAGGGTTCCGAAAAATAAAAAGGCCCCGTCGGCAGGATCGCCGCGGGGCTCGGGGAAATTCCGGGAATCTCAAGCCTTCGCGAAGCGCTCGCTGGCGTTCTCCCAATTCACCACGTTCCACCAGGCGGTGATGTAGTCGGGCCGGCGATTCTGGTAGTTGAGGTAGTAGGCGTGCTCCCAGACGTCCAGGCCCAGGATCGGCGTGCCCAGATCCGAATCCGGCACGATCCCTTTCATCAGGGGATTGTCCTGATTGGCGGTGCTGGTGATCTTGAGCTTGCCGTCCTGGACGATCAGCCAGGCCCAGCCGGAGCCGAAGCGCTTGGCGGCGGCTTCGCCGAAAGCCTTTTTCATATCGTCCGTCGTGCCGAAGGCGGACTGGATCGCCGCGGCGAGATCGTCACCCGCTTTGCCGCCCTTGCCGGCCGGGGCCATGATTTCCCAGAAGAAGCTGTGGTTCCAGTGGCCGCCCGCGTTGTTGCGGACGGTGGTGCGGAGCGCCTCGTCGCTCACGGAGGGGAGCCCGGTCACGATGTCCTCCAGGCTTTTGCCTTTCAGCGCGGCGTTCGCGGCTACGGCCGTGTTGAGATTGCTGATGTAGCCCGCGTGGTGCTTGCCGTGATGGATTTCCATCGTCTTCGCATCGATGTGCGGTGCGAGCGAATCCAGCTTGTAGGAAAGCTCCGGCAGCGAAAAAGCGGGCTTCTCCTGCGCCATCGCCAGCGGTGCGGCGCTCACGGCCCCGGCGGCGATGGAAAGCTTCACGAAGGAGCGGCGGTCGTAGATCGGTGGATTCATGGCGACCGCCACCATAGACAACCTGTCGGGGGGCACAAACGGAAAGGCGAATCCTTGCCAGTCCGGATTCCCTCGCATCGGAAGCCCGGGCTTCTCAGACTGACGCCATGGCGGAGGGTGGGAAAGCGATAGTCCCGGTCTTGCGATGGCTGCGGGATTGCCTGGCGGAAGAACGGTCCGGGCGGGGAATCACGAACGTCTTTGGTAGATCGGTGAAGGCGCGGAGCTTCCTCGAGGGGGAGGATCACTGCACGGGTACCCCCACATGGATGGCCGATCTGCCTCCCTCGCAGGCGCGGGAACTGGCGGAGCGTGCGGCACTTTATCGCCGGGAGTGCGGCTTCCACTTCGGGACCGTGTTTCTTACTGGGTCGATCGCGGGGCGGAAGCTGGTGGCTCCGGTACTGCTTTTTCCCGTGGACGAGTCCTCGCTGGCGGGAGGCACTTTCGAGGTTCGGTACCGGGACTGGCGGTTTAATCCGGCGGTGGTCGAGCTCTTGGGACTCTCCGAGGGCTGGGAGAGTGAATGGGTACCACGGATCGAGGCAGTGCTTGATGCCGGGGGCGCGGTGACCACCGCCGCCAGGGCGATCCAAAGTGCCCTGCCGGACATCGTGGGGAATCCCGTGGGCATCCGCAGCGGTGCCCCGGAGCTAAGGGCGGCGGCGGAAGAGTCCGAACTGCGACTTCATGCCGCCAGCGCGCTGCTGCTCGCAGAGAGGTCGCCGAACGTGCGCGGGGTGCTGGACGAAATTTCCCGCATCGACTCTCCCGGTCCCATCCTTAATGCCTTGTTCGGTGGTTTCGGGAACCCCCTGTCCTCGCGGCGTGGAAAATGCCGGGTGGAGAGCATTCCCGCCGTGCTATCGGCAGCGCAGGAAGCCTTGGTGCGTGATGCGGCGTCCGGGAATGTCACCGTTTGCCACGGACCCCCGGGAACCGGGAAGACCTTCACCCTGGCTGCGGCGGCGATCGAGCACGCCGCCCGCGGCGAAGCGGTTCTCGTGGTCTGCCGCAGCAGCAAGGCGGCCGACGTGATGGAACAGGCAATCGACGGGCTTGCCGGAGACCCGGCCTTGACCTTGCGCACCGGAAGCAAGGCGGCGGTGCGGAAACTCCGGGACCACATCGACCTCCTGCTCGCCCGCGCTTTCGCAGGCGGCGATACCGGCGATCACCGGCAACTGGAGCGGACCCTGAAGATCCTCGGCGATGAGACGCGCAAGTTCGAGTCGGAACTGGCCGCGGCGATGCGACGCGGCAGATGGTTCGATCCGGACGGGAATCCCCGCTGGTGGCACCGGCTGGGACAAAAGCTCGAACGGCAAGAGGCCTCTTCACCGTTATTGATGGAAGTGTCGGAGCGCCTCTCGGAACTCCAACAGCAGCGTGTTCGCGATGCCAAAGCCCATCTGGCCCGCTCGCATTTCAGGCGCATCGATGCATTGTTGGACACCAAGGAATCGAGGAAAGGCCTGCGGAATTACCGGAATGCCTTGAAACGACGGAGTAGCGGCGCATGGGAGCGGGATCTGGCAGGGATCGACCCGAAGCTGTTGCTGGCGATCTTCCCGATTTGGATCGTGGAATCGGACGACGTCCACCGGGTGCTTCCGCTGCAAGCCGGCCTGTTCCCGCTGGTGATGATCGACGAGGGCAGCCAATGCGATCTCGCCTCGGCAATTCCCGCCCTGCACCGCGGCAGGCGGGCCTTGATCGCGGGGGACCCGAAACAGCTCCGGCATGTCTCCTTCCTTCCCCGCCGCCGGATCAAGGATCTGGCTTTGCGGCACGGCGTTCCTGCCTCTCTCTGGGGACGATACGACTTCCGCGAGACCTCCTTGATCGACGCGGCCTTGGAAGCCACGGACGCGGTGCATTTCCTTTCCGAGCACTTCCGGTCCCGTCCGGAGCTGATCGCGTTCAGCAATGCCACGTTCTACCGCAAGCGCCTGCGCCTGATGCGCGAGCTTCCGGGTGATACGGCGGGAACGCCTGCCGCTCTTGTCCGGCAGGTCGCGGGCATCCGGAACGGCGCCGGGGTGAACCACGCCGAGCTCGAAGCGGTGGCCACGTTTCTCACCGGCTGGTGGAAGGACGGGCAGGCGCGCGGGGAAAGGAGGACCATCGGGTTCCTATCGCCGTTCCGCGCGCAGGTGGATGCCTTTGAAGGTGCCATGCTCCGGCTTCTGGGCCGGGACCTGCTCGCCAGACTGGTGCGGGACCACGGGCTCATTGCCGCCACGGCACATGGATTCCAAGGAGATGAAAGGGACGTGATGCTGCTATCCCTGGCGATCTCCCGCGCGTGCCCTGCGGCTGCCCGCAGGTTCTTGGAGCGGGAGGATGTCTTCAATGTTTCGATTACCCGTGCGCGCGATCATTCGGTCGTCTTCCACTCGATGGACCGCGGGGTTCTTCCCGCCGGCTCCTTGGTCGCGGCTTGGCTGGAATCGCTGGAAAAAGGCCATCGTTTGCCGGTGGACGATCCCGCATGCCGCTGGGTCGGGGAAGTCGCCGGTCGCTTGCAGGCGCTGGGGCTGGAATGCGACAGCGGGCGTTCGGTGGGAGGAATCGCGGTCGATCTGCTGGTGCGCGAAGCCGGCAGCGGGAAATGGGTGGCCCTCGATCTGGTGGGGCAGCGCGGCCGGGCGGGGGAGCGGGTCGCCCTGCGGGAGCAGCTTCTTTTACAAAGGGCGGGCCTCAGGATGTTGCCTCTCGGCATCCATGAATGGCGGAGCAACTCCGCGAGGTGCCTGGACGCGATCCGGAAGCACTTCCGCGAGGAGCATTAAAAAAAGAAGGACATCCCGTCGCCGGAATGCCCTTCTTGATGCGGATCTAACCCTGGAAACTCGTTAGGAGAGGGTCCACTCCGGCAGCCTCACGATCTCGCCGCCCTTCAGCGCGGATTCGTGGGCGAGAATGCCGGTGCAGGTGATGTTCGCGCTCTGGACGGCATTCGGATAGGCATCCGTGCCGGTCTGGAGCATTTTCACGAACTGGTGGACAAGGTGCGGATGGCTGCCGCCGTGGCCGGAGCCCTGTACGAAGGAAAGGTGCTCCTCGCCGGTCTCGCCGCCATAGACGCCGCCCTTGGTGAAAAGTTGGATTTCTTCCGGCAGGTAGTGGGCGAAGTCCGGGCATTCCACCTCTTCCGGGATCTCCGGCTCGGGCTTCTTCGCCGTATGGATCACGAGCGGGTCGTGCTCGATCAGCGGCCATTCCACGGACTTTTTCGTGCCATAGACCTCGAAGGATTCGCGGTACTGGCGTGCCACGTCGAAGAGCGAGCGGACCACCTGCGCTGACAGGTCGCTGTCCTTCATCTTGATGTGGCAGGTCTCGATCGCGAAAGGCGAGCCGTAGCAGGCGTGCATCTCTTCGGCGATCGTGCCGGAGCCGAAGCAGGAAACATACTCCGCCTGACTGCCCATGAGGCCGAGGATGGGGCCCACGCAGTGGGTGGCGTAGTACATCGGCGGCAGGCCGGGCCAGTAGCCGGGCCATCCTTCCATGTCCTGCTGGTGGGTCGCGCGGAGGAACTGGACCTTGCCGAGCTCGCCCTTTTCGTAGAGCTCCTTCATGAAGAGGAACTCGCGGGCATAGACCACGGTTTCCATCATCATGTATTTCAGCCCGGTCTCCTTGCAGAGATCGATGATCTGCTTGCACTCGTCGAGGCTGGTGGCCATCGGGACCGTGCAGGCGACGTGCTTGCCCGCTTTCAGTGCCTGGATCGACTGCTTTCCGTGGTCGGGGATCGGCGAGTTGATGTGGACGGCGTGGACGTCCGGATCGGCCAGAAGGTCGTCGTAGGAAGTGTAACGCTTCGAGATGCCGAACTTGTCGCCCACTTCATCCAGCTTCGACTGGGTCCGTTGGCAAATCGCATACATGTTCACGCCCTTCAGGCGCTGGTAGATCGGGATGAATTCGGCTCCGAAGCCGAGGCCTACGATGGCGATGTTGATGTCACTCATGGGTTGGGAAGCAGCAGATATAAAAGCAGTTCGCGGAGGGATGCGAGAGAGATTCCTCAGGGGGCGGCGGCGAGTGCCGGGACTTTGACGGCGGCGGCCGGTTGATCGAAGAGATCGCGGAGGAAGGCCAGTCCGCGCGCGGCGAATTCGTCCTGGGTGGGCGTGAAACGTTTCCAGATGCACACGGCACCCGCCAGATCTCGGTTATCGGGGGTGAAGGATTCGATCACCACGGCTCCGGAGTAACCGATGTCGGCGAGCGCCTCGCGGAAATCCTGCCAAGGGGTGAGCCCGGTGCCCGTCACGCCGCGGTGGTTCTCGCTCACCTGCACGTGGATGAGATCGTCGCCCGCGTGGCGGATCGCCTCGCCGATGTCGGATTCCTCGATGGTCATGTGGAAGGTGTCGATCATCGCCTTCGCGGCGGGGTGATCGATCGAGCGGACCAAGCGGATGGTGTCGGCGGTGGTATTGACGAGGTCGCTCTCGAAACGGTTGATCGCTTCGATCGCCAGCTTCAGGCCGCGGTTCCCGGCCTCGGCGGCCACGGTGCGCAGTTCGGTGGCGGCGAGGTCCCACTCGCGCCGCCGCTCGTCCGGGGGAAGCTGCCGCGCTTTCCCCACTTGGGCATACATCGGTCCCGCGATAAACGGTACGCCGAGAGCCTCCGCCAGGTCCATCAGGCGGGAAAGATAGGCCCGCGTATTCGCCCGGACCGCCGCATCGGGGTGGGTAAGGTCGCGTCCGGGGCCGAAGGCACCGCAAAGGTAAGGGGTCAGGCCGGTTTCCTCCAGGATCGGGCGGATCTTCTCCGGATCGACCAGGTCGGGATCTTCGATGGGCAATTCTACCGCACCGAATCCGAGGCGGGAGATGCTACGGAGAAGCTCGCCCTGATCCGAGGAAAAGGGCGAGGTCCACAACCAGGTGCTGGCTCCAAAGGTGACGCTCATGGCTTTCTTGAAGCGTAGGGATATGCCCGCGGACAGCTATGACGAAAATGGTCGCATCGTGTATGATTCTCCCAGCAAGTGTGACATGACATGTCATTTTTCCCCGTCCATTCGCCCCGCAATTCCCGAAAGGGGGTAGGAAGACGCGGCGGATCTCCGGGGTCTTCCGGAGATTTCCGTTCCCGAGCCGGGTTTTCCGGATTGAATCCTCCCGTGATCTGGAAGCTGCCAAACCGGCAAATCGTCTTTCCCGGACGTCCTTTGATTATGGGGATCGTGAACGTCAACGACGACTCCTTCTCCGGCGACGGCACGCTGGAGATCGATGCCACGCTTGCCCGCGCGAAGCGGCAGGCGGAGGAAGGGGCGGACATCATCGACGTGGGGGCGGAGAGCGCACGGACCAACCGCGCCGCGATCCCCGTGGAAGAGGAGATCCTGCGCTTCCACGGCTTTCTCCGGCGCTGGCCGGAGGTGCTGGCGCAGGCGCGGCCGAGGGATGAGAGCCAGGTCTGGCCCCCGGTGCTTTCGGCGAATACGTGGCGGCCGGAAGCGGTCGAGGCGGTGCTGCCGCATCAGGTCGAATTCATCAACGACATGGGAGGTCTGCCGGATGACCGGAATGCCCGCCTCTGCGCCGCGGCGGGGGCATCGCTTCTCGTCATGCACTCCGTCGGGGAGCCGAAGGTACCGCATTTCCACCAGCAGTGGGACGATGTGATGGCCGCCATCGGGGCATTCTTCGAAGCGAAGATCGCCGTGGCGAGGGAGGCCGGCCTGCCTCGCGAATCGCTGGTGATCGATCCGGGGATTGATTTTGCCAAGCAACGGGACGACAACCTCGCCGTCCTCAGGGATCTGGAGCGCCTCCACCGCTTCGGGCTGCCGGTGCTCGTTCCCGTGGGGAGGAAAACGGTGATCGGTGATGTCCTGAATCTTCCCGAGCCCACGGATCGCGATGCCGGCACGGTGGCCTGCGTTTCTGCCGCCATGCGGCGTGGAGCTCAGATCCTGCGGGTTCACGACGTGCGCGGCGCGTGGCAGGGCGTGAAGACGCTGGAAGCTATTTCGAGGCGCTAGAGGATTGCTTGGCCTTCTCGATCGCGGCCTTCAGTTCTTCCTCGTCGATCAGGAGATCCTCGGCCTCCGGTCGCTTGGAGAAGCCCTCCAGCCATGCTTCGGCTTCGGCTGGATTCTGGAGCGCCAGGCTGTAGATCATGATCGGAAGGATTTCCTCCACTTCGGTTTCCATCGGATCTTCCAGCGCACGTTCGATTTCAGCATCCAAGGCCCGCGACCCGCGGAGCTGGATATCCCGTCCCAGAAGGGGCAGGGCTACGAGGGCCTCCAGGACCGCCGCATCTTCCGAGGAATCGTCGTTGGCCCGCGCCACATCCTTCAGCTCGGTAATGTCGGCCTCCGTGGTCTTTTCCAGCGAGCTCATGATGTGGCTCAATTTGCCGAGGTCGAAGAGGAGCAGCTCCGAATTGCTGCCATCCTCCAGCTCGAGATTTTGATCGTTCCAGGACGCCACGATATCGCGCAGCGCGTCCGCGAGGGGACCTTGCTTTTTCCCGCCGGAGGAGCCGCGGTTGGACCTCTTGCCGCTGCCTTTGGCGGCGGAGGCCGTTGCTTCCGTCCCGCCCGGAGATCCGTTAGCTCCTCCCGCGGCCGCGCCGGATTTACCCCCGGAGGCACCCTCCGCCGAGGATCCCTGGGAAAGACGTCCTCCGAAAAAGCCCGCCAAGGCGCAGGCCAGTGACATCGCGATCGCGCCGGATAACTTCATGGCGCGATTCTCTGCCCGGATCGCCCGGGAGTCTATGCGGAAAGCAGCGACTTGTAGGCCGCCAGCGCCCGCTCGTAGGTCCCTGAAGCGGAGGAGGCAGGCTCGAGGCGTGAATCCGCGGCGGGCTTGCAGAAGGTTTCCTGCAGCGTGTCCAAGCCGTGGCCGCAGGCGTGCGCGGCGCGGATCGCCGCACCGAGTGCGGCGCCGTTTGCGACCGCGAAGCGCTCCACCGGCGCCTGGAAAACGTCCGCCACGAGCTGGGCGATCCCGTTGTTCTGCGAGGCTCCGCCGGTCAGGCGGATCAACTCCGCCTCCACGCCGATCCACTGGCTGTGGAGGCGCATGTTCAGGAATTGCCCCTCCAGCAGCGCCCGGATCTGGACCGGAGCCGGCTCGCTCTCCGGGAAATTCCGCACCGGCCCGTCGAAATCGCGGCGCGGCGTGATCTCGGGCCCGAAGAAAGGCAGCATGACCTTACCGTCGTTTCCGGGCGGGGTTTTCGCCAGGCCTTCCGCATCGAAGGCGGACCAATCCGCCTCCAGCGCGTCCCGGAGGGCCTCGCGGGCCAAGGAACCGTTGCGGAAGCAGATCAGGGACATGAAGCCACCGGCCGGGTTCCCGAAGACATGGCCGAAACCCTGCGGGTCGGTCACCGGCCTCTCCATCGCCGCAAAGAAAGTGTCCGAGGTGCCCAGCGAGATGACGATGGTGCCCGGGGAGCTCGCACCCATGCCCACCAGGGACGAGGGATTGTCGCCGGTCGAAAGCACAACGAGACAGCCGGGCGAGATGCCGTATTTCTCCACAAAATAGGGCGACACGGGGCCGGCGACATTGGACGAGGGGGCCACCGGCGGCAGCTTCGCGCGCAGGCCGGGAGCGGTGGCATCCAGCAGCCCTTGGTCCCAATCGAGCGCTTCCAGATCGAGCAGGTTCATCCCCGCGCCGTCGCCGTAGTCGATGGCGAGGGTTTTCCCGGCGAGGATCGAGCCAATGAAGGAGCTGACCAGATGGATCGTGGCGGTGCGGTCATAAGCCCCCGGGTCCTCTTTGAAAAAGCGGCGGATCTGCGGGCCGGTGAAACGTTCGATGGGGATTGATCCCGAGCGTCTGCAGACTTCGCCGGCTCCACCGAGAGCGGCCGCGATTTCCCTGCACTCCGCTCCGGTGGAAGTGTCCATCCAGATGGGCGCTGTCGCCCGCGTGAGGGCTTCCGCGAGCTGCCCTTCCAGCGATTCCGCCGCGGAGAGCGAGTTCAGGCGCTTCTCGAGCGTCCCGTCGAAATAGACCGAGCCGTGCTGCTGGCCGGAGCATGCCACCGCTTCGATTCGCCCGAGATCGAAGCCATCCGCGAGCTTCTCGAACACGAGATCCAGCGCCTCCATCCACATCCGCGGGTCGGCATGGACCTCGCCGTTCTTCCCTCCGGGCAGGAAGCCGCTGGGAGACTTGTAAGCGGGCAGGGCGGCACCGAAATTCACCGAGACCTCGCGCACCACGGTGCCGCTGGAGGGATCGATGACGATGGCGGAAAGCGACTGGGTCGAGGAATCGAGGCCGAGGAACATGCCATCCAGAAACCAGAAGCGATAGGGCGGACGCCAGAAGGAAACATGGCATGGTGCCGGTCCCGATGACGCATTCCTACAAGCCGAGCTCGGAGCGGAGGGAGTCGAAAAGCTCGTCGCGGGGAGCGGGAGTGACGGGTTTGCGCTTGCGAGGCTTGGCCGAGGAGCGGGCGGGCTTCGCCTCCCGGCTTTGTTTGGAAAGGCGGGTTTTCATGGCTGAGGGAGGGAG
>CBIHMP010000027.1:0-21444 GCA_966211015.1 uncultured Luteolibacter sp.
GTGCAGGATTGCCGCTTGAGTTTCCGCCCGGAGCGGAAATGCTCGCGCGCTCCTCCGGCAAACGACCCGCTTCATGAAATTTTTCCTGTCCCCGCTTTTCGCTTTCGCGTGCTCCGCGGCCTTCGCGGCCGAGGCCCCGAAAATCCTGACCGAATATCTTCCGGCAGACACACCGATCAAGGGCGAGATCGTGGTCATCGTGCCGCCGCCGGAGTTGGATAAGTACATCGCGAAGGTGGAAGAGACCGCCCGCAAGTCCCCGGAAAATGCCGAATGGTTCCGCCAGCACGCGAAGACCGGCAAACCCGGCGTGCCCCTGCCCTTCGACGAGCGCCTGGGGCTCACCAAGGAGGAGTACGACGATTACCTGAAATTCTGGTCGAAGCGCGAGTTCAAGCCCGTGGAGGCGGTCGCGATCCAATTGAAAAGCGACAAGGAAGGCCGCTGGAATATCAACATGACGGGCGGAGCCCAATCGGTCTCGACGCTCCGCTACGATGCGAAAGCCGACGTCTTCCGCTCGCCGAACGGGGAGCTCAAGCGGATCGAGGACGTGAATGCGGATGCCAACAGCACGCTGGGGGCGTGGACCGGCCACGAGTGGAAGTACGAGGAAGAAACCGGTCTCGGCACCACCAAGGAAAATTTCGCGATCGGCAAGACCGGCGACAAGAAATACGGCCTCGTGGTTTACCGCCTGCAGGAAGTCTCCGCCCAAGGCACGCGGCTTCTCGACCGCGGCATGGTCGTGCGCTTCCCGCTCGGGGCGGCCGGCCTGATCAAGCCGAAGGGTCCGGTCGGGGCTGCCAAGCCCGCGCCGAAGAAGAAGTAGTCCCGGATGGCGGCGCAGCCGCCCCGGGCCGCTTGCCGAATCCCGCCGATACTGCCATTTCCCCGCCGTGCGCATCATTGCAGGAACCGCCGGACGACTCGCCATCAAGGTCCCCAAGGCGGTCGCGCGCCCGACCACCGATTTCGTCCGGCAGGCGATCTTTTCAATTCTGGGCCCGAAGGTGGAATCGGCGACCGTGCTCGATCTTTTCGCCGGGTCCGGCGCGATCGGCTTGGAGGCCTTGAGCCGCGGTGCGACCTCATGTGTTTTCGTGGACGAGCATCGCCAGGCGGAAACGGTGATCCGCGAGAACCTGGAAAAATCCCGGCTGCAAGGCGGACGGGTGGTGCGCGCGGACGTGCACGCCTGGCTGGCGCGCGACCCCGGCCGCTATGATCTTATTTTCGCCGATCCGCCCTATGCGAAACAATACGGCGACCGCGACCACCTGAAGGAGCTGATGGCGAAGCCCGCGCTGCGAGAACGGCTGGCGGAGAACGGCTGGTTCATCGCGGAATGCGCCGCTTCCTCCCGCAGCCCGGAAGCGGAGGGCTGGATCCTGGAGGATCGCCGCGAATATGGCGGCAGCGCCATCCTGCTTTACGCTGCGGCGGCTCCTTCCTAGCCTGCGCGCGATGCCGTTCCGCCTTGTCCTCGGGCTCTACCGCCTGTTGCTGCCGCTCTTCCTGCTGATCGCGCTTCCGGGCTGGCTGGTGAGGATGGGCAAGCGCGGCGGCTTCGGCAGCGGCTTGCGGGAAAGGTTTTCCATTTATCCGCGGGCGGAAGAATCCGAGCCTTGCGGGCAGGTGCATCTGCATGCCGTGAGCGTGGGCGAGGCGATGATCGCCCTGAAGCTGATCCGCGCGTGGCAGGCGCGGGAGCCGGGGAGGCAATTCGTCCTGGCGGTGGGGACCGCGACCGGACATGCGGTCGCGGCCGGGGCAGGGATCCCCGACCTGCGGGTGACTTACGCACCGGTGGATTTCCCGCTCTGCGTGAGACGTTATCTGGATCGTTTCGAGCCCGCGCAGATCGTGCTGGTGGAGGGCGAGGCGTGGCCGCACCTGCTGCTCGCCTGCCGGGACCGTGGAATTCCCGTGCGCCTGGTGAATGCACGGCTCTCCCGGCGCTCCGAGGCGCGTTACCGGAAGCTCGCTTCATGGGTGCGGCCGGTCTTCGGCATGCTGGATGCGGTGGCCGCGCAAGAGCCCGGCGACGTGGCGAGGTGGGAAGCGCTCGGGGTGGCCCGTGAAAAGATCGCGGTCACGGGTAGCTCGAAATTCGATCCCGGCGCGGCGGTACGGCCGGTGCAGCGCGCGGAATTCACCGCCATGCTGGAAGCTTTCGGCGCGAGCCGCCCGGTCGTCCTCGCGGCAAGCACCCACGGGGGCGAAGAAGCGTGGATCGGGAGAACGCTGCGGGACACCGGCACGCTCTACGCCGTGGTGCCGCGTCATGCGGAACGTCGTGCGGAAGTGAAAGCGGCGCTCGAATGCGGAGGTTACGAGGTCGTGCTACGCTCCGCATTCCATTCCCCGCGCGATCCGGCCCGGGCCTGTCTCGTCATCGACAGCACCGGAGAACTCCGCGATTGGACCGCCCACGCCACGGCGGTCGTCATCGGAAAGAGCATCCTCGGCCGCGGCGGGCAGAATCCCGCAGAAGCGATCCTGGCGCGCCGTCCGCTGCTCTTCGGCCCGCACATGGAGAACTTCGAGCCGCTGGCTTCCTCTCTGGTAGCGGCAGGCGGCGCAGTCCGATTTCATGATCCCGCCGCGCTGCTGAAGTCCGTACACGATCTTCTGGAGGAGCCCGGGCGCGCCGAGCACATGTGCGATGCCGCGGAGCGCGTGCTGGCGGTGCATTCCGGCGCGACGGAAAGGATCCTGGAGCTCTTGAACCCGGGGGGAATGAATAGTGAAAATTGAGGAGGCCGGTGGCGCTAACGGCATCGGTCGCCATGCGGATCGGAATCGTCTGCTTTTCCAAGAGCGAGGCCGCGGGAAATCCGTGGCCTGCTTTTTTGGGCCGGGATGGATAGCATGAATGGGATAAAGGCCTTTTTCCGTAACCGCGTCGGGCTTCCTTGCTTTTGTAGGCGCGTTCGTGAGAACGCGATGCGAGCGGCCTCTCCTTTCCCTGCCCGATGCCGCTTTTGTTAGGTCCGGAAGCGGGAAAAAAGCGCCCTCAGAATGTTGCAAGGCGGGTTTGTCATTTCCGGAACGTCCGCTAATCTTCGCGCCGTGAGTGATCCCTCCGATGAGCTGGCCAAGCGCCTGCTGTCCGCATTCGATCTGGGCCCTTCCTGGGCCCGGGGCGATGCACCGGCTAAAAAAACTCCCGAGTTCCGCGAAGATGAAGCACCGCGCGGGCGGCGCGACGGCGGGGAACGCGGGCGGCGCGACTTCGACCGGCGCGATGGCGACCGCAGGGACGGGAGAGGCGGCGGACGCGGGGATGGACGCGGCGATTTCAGGCAGCAGCGCGGCGGAGGCGATCGCGATCGTGACCGGCGCCAGGGCGGAGGCCGCGATTTCGGCCCGCGGGAATTGCCACAGCCGGCGGAAGGCGTACGCGTCACCTTGATTCCCGCAGCGGAGGCCGTGCATCTGGTCGTGCGCGAGATCCACCACGTCGCCAGGGTTTATTCATTGTTCGATGTCGCGCAGATCCTGCTCGCCGGGCGCAACCGCTACCACTTGCAGTTCACGGTTTCGGAGAAGGTGCCGCCGATCTTCGTATCGCTCAAGGATCAGTCCCTGTGGCTGACGAAGGAAGAGGCGCTCGCCCATTTCTGGCAATCGGAAGCGGCGGAGGAATACTACGAGTCCGAGGAAACCGAGACCGAGCCGCCGGCCGGCAATTTCCAGGTCGTCGCCCGCTGCGGCATGAGCGGCGAATGGCTGGGGCCGCCGAACTTCCACTCTTACCAGACCACCCTGCGCCGGCTCCACCGGGAGCGTTTCTCCAACCTGCCCTTCGAGGTCTATGCTTCCCGCGTACGCACCGAGCGGGGCGAGGAAGCGGTGAACGCGTGGCTGGACACGATGCGCAAGCGCGTGCGCTGGCGGCCGAAAGGCGGCGACGACTCCGCATGGCGCTTCGATCGCAGCGAGATCGAGCGGGATTTCGCCACGCGGCTTTTCCCGGAGATCTTCCAGGAGGTCCGCAGCGCGGAGGTGGCCGGGGACATCCCGGCGAAGAACCTCTCCCCCGGCTTGCTCGCCTGCGTCCGCATCGCCGGATCGCACGCACGCAAGCACCCGGCTATCCTCATTCCTGCAATCTGCCGCTTGCTGGAAAACGAGCATCTCTCGGTCTTCAAGCGCGAGAGCAAGCTCTTCACGGGTCCCGCCCGCCCGCATCCGCTGACTACGGACGCCATCCTCGCCGAGCGCCCCGCCGCGATGGTGAAATGGCTGGAGGAAAATCCCGACAAGAAGCTCGCCCAGCTTTGGACAGGCGTGCTCCCCGAAGGACAAACCGAGCCGGGCAAGGAATGGCTGGCCGATCTCTTCTGGCTCCTGACGCAGGGCCACGTGCTGCTTTTCGCCGACGACACGCTCGTCCTCCCGCGCCGCCGCGCCCCTCAGGGTGCTCCCGCCGCGAAGGAAAAAGCCCCTGCCGCCAAAGCCGCTAAAAAGAAGAAGCGCAAAAAGCGGAAAAGAACGCGCAAAGTCCAGGTGGCCGTGCCCGGTCACGCGAAGATGATCCGCACGATTTCCCGGATGTCTCCCACCCGTCTGAAGCAGCTCCGCGGACCGGCAATGATCTGGAAGCGGCGGCTGGAGAAGCGCGGGAAAATCAGCTCGCTGGTGCAGGAGTAATCGCCCGCGGCCGCGAAGCCGCGGATCAAGATCCGAGTTTCTCGCCGAGGAACCTCAGCAGGAGGCCCGTGCATACCCGCGCCAATGCCGGATTGTAGCGCGCGCCTTCATCGCGGAGGAAGGCATGCGCGGCATTGAACTCGTGCCACTCGAAATCCGCGCCCGTGTCTTCGAGTGCGCGGTGGATCTTCTCGCGGCCCTCTTTCGGAATATGCGGGTCCTGCCTCCCCCAGACGAAAAGCAGCGCGGCATCCAGATCCGCGATGCGTTTCAGGGTGTCGTCGGATTGCCCCGCCCCGAGCGTCGCCGAATGGACATCCGTGGGATAAAACGCGGCCACCGCGGAGATCCCGGCGTGGTAACCCGCACGCAAGGCCAGATGACCGCCGAGGCAGACGCCGTAGCTGGCGATCTTCCCGGTGCAGGACTCATGGCCGCGCAGCCAGATGACCAGGACGTCCACGTCCTCGTCATAGGATGCGAGCTCCTTGGCGTATTTCAGTTCATTGCCGCGGTCGGAGCCCGCCTGATCGTAGGCCAGCACGGTGCCGGGAGCCTCGAATTCATGGTAAACCTCGGGCACCGCCACCAGGTAACCCTCCCCCGCCAGCGCCGCCGCCATCCGGCGGATGGGGCCGGTGGCTTGGAAGATCTCCGAGTAGAAGATCACCGCGGGGACCGGCCCCGTCGTCACCGGCGCGAAGACATGCACGCGCATGATCCCGCGGGTGGTTTCCAAATCGACATGGGTTTCGGTGAGGGTCGGCATGAGCGAAGCAAGCCGCGCCCGGGAGCCCCGGTGAAGCAGAAAACCCGTCCCCTTTCCACCGATCACCCGGGATCGCCCGAAGAAACTGATCCGAGGGACTAAACCTGATGCGTATTACGACGTAACTGGCATGCACTCGACCTTCACTCCCGCCGCCCTCATCGCCGCCGCCGCGCTGGCGGCCGCGCCTTCCATCCAAGCCGCCGCAAGTGTGGCAAAAGGCCACGGCGAGACCGACCAGGGTTTCCAGCTCGATCCCGTGCCGGCACCTGCCAGCAACGACGCTGCCGCGAAGGCGACCTTTACAATCATCGACGGCGAAAAGGACGGC
The DNA here is from genome assembly GCA_966211015.1 of uncultured Luteolibacter sp. Taxonomy (GTDB): domain Bacteria; phylum Verrucomicrobiota; class Verrucomicrobiia; order Verrucomicrobiales; family Akkermansiaceae; genus Haloferula. The sequence continues at coordinate 5,760 of CBIHMP010000027.1, forward strand.
AGCAGCGGCGAACTGGCCATTCTGGCCGACGGCAAGGTTCCCTCGGGCGAGGACCAGCCGGGCTCGAATTTCTTCTTCGGTACCGGCACCGATGGCGGTCGGATCGGCGTGGATCTCGGCAAAGCGATCGCGGTGAAAAGCGTCGGAACCTACTCCTGGCACGGCGGTGGCCGGGGCCCGCAGGTTTACAAGCTTTATGCCGCCAGCGGCGCGGCGAAGGATTTCAACGCGGCACCGAAACGTGGGACCGACCCGAAATCCTGCGGCTGGGAGCTGGTGGCCGAAGTGGACACCCGCCCGAAGAGCGGCCGCGGCGGTGGCCAGCACGGGGTGGAAATCGCCAACAAGGGCTCTCGCCCTCTGGGCAACTACCGCCACCTGCTTTTCGACGTCGAGCGGCCCGTGAAGGGCGATCCCCACGGCAATACCTTCTTCAGCGAGATCGACATCGTCGATGCGGATGGCCCCACCCTGGAGCGCCTGAAACCGGCGGAGAAGATCGTCAAAAGCTTCAAATCCAAAGACGGCAAGTTCACCTATATCCTCAACACCACCAAGGCCCCGCAGCTCACGGAATGGTGCGAGAAGGAACTGATGCCGGTGGTGGAGAAGTGGTATCCGAAGCTGGTCGAGATGCTTCCGAGCGACGGCTACCGCGCACCGGACCAGGTGAGCTTCGAATTCAGGACCGACATGGGCGGCACCCCCGCCTATGCCGCGGGAAACAAGATTTCCCTCAGCGCGACCTGGTTCCCCGGACAACTCACGAACGAGGCCAAAGGCTGCGTGGTCCACGAGATGGGTCACGTGGTGCAGAACTACTGGCGCGCCCGCCAGACGAATCGCAACCCGAAGGAGACCCCGGGCTGGGTGACGGAAGGCATCTGCGATTACATCCGCTGGTTCCTCTACGAACCCGAGAGCAAGGGTGCGGGCATCGCGCCCGGGCGGCGTGCGAATTATTCCGACAGCTACCGCACCACCGCGAACTTCCTGGATTGGGTCGCCGACAAGAAGGACAAGGAGCTGCTCCGCAAGCTCAACGCCGCCGCCCGCGAAGGCAAATACGAGGAGAAGCTCTGGAAAGAGTGGACCGGCCTGACCGTGCAGGAACTCGACGCCGAGAGGAAGAAAGCGATCGAGAAGGGCGACCGGGTCCAGAAGTAGGAGGCATTCCCCTGCCGGGGACCATCGCCGCGAGCCCTGCGGAAACCATTGGACGCCGGGGGCGGGGCAATGTTCCCTTAAGGGCGTGAAGCCTTCCCTCATGCTCGCCTGCGTTCTGGCGCTGCTCCCTTGCGCTTGCAAAAAGGAAGCCGCCGGGAACACCGGGACCGGTCCGGATTCCCCTGCCGCCACGAAATCTTCCCGTCGTGCCGCCGGGCAGGAGACGGGAGCCGACCCCGCTGAAGGACCGCGTGGTGCCGCTATGGATTTCAATTCCAAGGGCCTGATCGAGGCCGCCGAGAAGACCGGGGAGGCGCGGCAGAGGGCGACCGCCACGTTGGCAGGGGTGACTCAGGAAGCAGCCCTCATCGCGACGCTGAACGACGCGCCGACCCTCGAAGGCGCCCAGACGAAAGTGGCCGAAGCCACCGCCGAGGCGGAGAAAGCGGCGCTCGCCCACGCCGAGGCTCTCGATGCCGTGCGGAACCATCTGAGCCAGTTTCCCGAGGATACTGCCGCGGCAGCTTACCTCGCCTACGCCGATCAAAAGACCGCCGTGGCAGCGAAGCAGATGGAGATGGCGGAAATCCCGCCCGACACCGGTCCGGAGGAGATCGCCAAACTGGAGCTGGATCTCGAAGCTGAAACGATGAAGCTACGCGACCTGCGGGCCGCGTGGAAGGACGCCATGCCGGATCGATAGTGCCGGAACCACGTCCCCCGGCGGGTGATTTCGCTTTCCCCGGCATCCGCATGGGCTATGAGTGTGCCCGAGCATCCGCGGCAGACTTTGATCCATGGAGATAGGTCGTTTCGAGGGTGCAAGAAGACACGACAACCGGCCGGGATGGCGGAATTGGTAGACGCACCTGATTTAGGTTCAGGCACCGAAAGGCGTGCAGGTTCGAGTCCTGTTCCCGGTATCTCTCCATTGCATCTATGAACGAGCTCAAAGAAAAGCTGATGGCGCTCGGCCTGAGTGCGGAACAAGTCGATGCCGTGCTGCGGACCGTCGGTGATTTCGTGAAGTCGAAGCTGCCTGCCGATTACCAGGGCATGGTGGACACCTTGATGGCGGGCGAGAGCCCCGACCTTTCGTCCCTGGGCGGCGGTCTGCTGGACAAGGTGAAGGGCATGTTCAGCTAAAGGCTGCTGCCGTCCTGCACGCGAAGGACGACCTTGGAACTTGGCACGCCGGTCCGGTCCGTTCCACGCTCCGGCATGTCGAAGTATGCCGGTGAGCAAGTCCTCGTGGTCCCCCGTCCCCTGTTTGAAGCCATCGGCGCCTTCCAGGGCATCCGCACGCACGATCTGCACGAGGCGATGGACCGGCTGCTGGATCCCGAAAACCACTTTTTCATGGACCGCGCCGAGGCCGAGGCCGATCCGACGCACAAGCAGCTGATCCCCTACTGCCTGATCCGCTGCGGCAGCTCGATCCTGAGCTACACGCGCGGGAAATCCGGCGGCGAGGACCGGCTCCACGCGCTGCGCTCGGTGGGCGTGGGCGGCCACATCAATCCCGTGGACACGGGGAACGGCCGGACCGGCAAGGACGCCTATCTGGCCGCCGTGGAGCGGGAGCTGGATGAAGAGCTGATCTTCGACACCACCCATACCAACCGCATCGCCGCGCTGCTGAACGACGACAGCAACGAGGTGGGCCGCGTGCACCTGGGAATCGTGCACGTGATCGATCTGGAGAACACCCGCGTGACCGCCCGTGAGGATGCGCTGGCGAATCTGGAGTTCAACGAGCTGGCTGAGTTGCAGGGTCCGCTTTTCCCGTATCTGGAAAGCTGGTCGCAGCACGTGATCCGGGACATCGCGAACCTGTAGCGGTGCCAGCCGCGGTGGGCCGGAGCTCTCGTCCATAAAAGGCGGACCTCACCGGGAGCGGCGCAGCCGTCATGGACTGCGGCAGCCCGCTGCCGCTTTTTCTTCCCCGCAGCCTGCTGCGGGGTCTGGGGTGGTGGTTCGTCGCCGCCCTTCTGGAATCGCAAAGCCGCAGAGGCCGCGGAGGGCCGCAGAGTTTGAATCCGTAAGGCTCTTTGCGTTCCTCCGCGATCTCCGTGGCTCTGCGGTAGCTTGGAGGATCTGCCATTCATCCTCCGGTCCCTTCCCGGCCAGCAGGCTGGCCTTGCTAAAAGCGGCAGCAGGCTGCCGCAGTCCAAGGCGGCTGCGCCGCTCCCTTGCCGCGGGCCGTGGGGATCACAGGGTCTGGTGGCACAATTTCTCCCGGCGCTCCCGCACCAGGCGCACCACCAGGGAGGTCCATCCCGTCTGGTGGGAGGCCCCGAGGCCTTCGCCGGTTTCGGCGTGGAAATACTCGTGGAAAAGGAGCAGGTCCTGCCAGTGGGGCACCTCGGTGTAGCGGTGGGCCTCGCCAAAGCAGGGCCGGTAGCCCTTCTCATCGGGGGTGAAGAGCGAGATCAGGCGATCGCAGATATCGATCGCCACTTCCTTGAGCGTCTTTTCCTCGCCGGAGCCGGTGGGGTATTCGATCTTGAAGGAGTCGCCGTAGAAGTGGTGGTAGCGTTCCAGAGCCTCCACGATGAGGAAGTTCGTGGGGAACCAGATCGGCCCGCGCCAGTTCGAGTTGCCCCCGAACATATCGGTGTTCGATTCCCCGGGCGTGTATCGCACCTCGTTCTTCTTCCCGCCGTGTTCAAAGACGAAGGGTTCCTGCCCGTGTGCCTTGCTCAGCGAACGGATGCCGAAATCGGACAGGAATTCGTCCGGGTCGAGCATGCGCGCCAGCGTCTTGCGGAGCTGCGCTTCGGAGGGAATGGCGAGCAGACATAGGGCCGACTTCTTATCCCCGGTGTTGCGACGCACGTTGATGTATTTCAGCAGCTCCGGGCGGCTGCTGAGGAACCAGTCCATCCGCTTCCGGAAGCCGGACAAGGACTCGATGGTGGTCTGCTTCAGCACGGTGACGGCACACATCGGGAGCAGGCCGACAAGCGAGCGGATGCGCAGCGGCAGGGGCTCCTCGTGATTGATGATGAGCTGATCGTAGTAGAAGCCGTCCGTATCGTCCCACAGGCCGGTGCCGCCCAGGGAATTGATGGCGTCCGTGATATTGACGAAGTGCTCGAAGAACTTCGAGGCGATATCCTCGTAGGCAGGCTTCTGCGCGGCGAGCTCCAAGGCCATCGCGAGCATCAGCAGGCAATAGGAAGCCATCCAGGCGGTGCCATCGGCCTGGTGCAGCCTCGCTCCATCCGGCAGCGCGTGGGAGCGGTCGAAGACGCCGATGTTATCCAGCCCGAGGAAGCCGCCGCCGAAAACGTGGCGGCCCTCCACGTCCTTCCGGTTCACCCACCAGGTGAAGTTCATCAGCAGCTTCTGGAAGGCGCGTTCGAGGAACAGGAGATCCCGGTGGCCTTTCGGACCGGCGATTTTGTAAACCCGCCATACCGCCCAAGCGTGCACCGGCGGGTTCACGTCGGAAAAATTCCACTCGTAGGCCGGGAGCTGGCCGTTCGGGTGCATGTACCATTCCCGCAGGAGCAAGAGGAGCTGATCCTTCGCGAAATCCGGATCGATCGAGGCAAAGGGGATCATGTGAAAAGCGGAGTCCCAGGCCGCAAACCACGGGTATTCCCACTTGTCCGGCATCGAGAGGATATCCCGCGCGAAAAAGTGGTTCCAATCGGAATTCCGCCCGCGCATCCGCGCTTCCGGCGGCGCCGGGCCATCGCTATCGCCCTTCAGCCAGTCCTCGATCACATAATGGTAGAATTGCTTCGTCCACAGCAGGCCGGCGTAGCCTTGGCGGCAGATGAGGTATTCCTCATGTGACAAGCCCTTCGGAACCACCTGGCGGTAAAATTCATCCGTCTCCGAGATGCGCTCTGCGAAGGTCTCCTCAAAGGACCCGAGCCCGGCGATCCCGTTGTTCGCGACGGTGGAGTGCAGCCGGCAACGCACCGTCACGGAAGCGCCCGGCGCCACCATGAAGTGGAAATGCGGTGCCGCTTTCGTACCGATCGGCAGGGGCGAAACAGCCTCCTTCTTTCCCTGAACGAGGTACTTGTGGAAGGCGTCCTTCACGTATTCCGTGGGACCTCCGATGCCGTAGATGGCCTGGTAGTCCGTCTCGTTCTCGGTGAAAAGCCACTCCCCCTCGTCATCCAAATCGGGAGAGTCGGCGTAGAAGAGAAAGTCTCCCAGCGTCTCGTGGGAGGCGAAGACATGATCACCGTGAAGGGCGAGGGAAGGCTTGCGCAAGGGGGTCTCGCGCTCGCTGCCCCATTTCCACACGTTGCGGAACCACAGGGAGGGCAGCACGTGGATGGCTGCGGCCTCCGGCCCGTGGTTCGTCACGGTGATGCGCCAGAGGATGTCTTCCGGCGAGCGCTTCGCCACCTCCTGGACCACGTCGAAATAGCGGCCGTCGTCGAAGATCCCCATGTCGGCGAGCTCCAGCTCCGGATCTTCCCGGCTCCGCCGGGCATTCTCCTCGCGGATGCGGGTGTAGGGGAATTTCGCGTGGGGATATTTGTAGAGGGCCTTCGTGTAGGAGTGGGTGGGTGTGGAATCGAGGTAGTAGTAGCACTCCTTCACATCTTCCCCGTGGTTGCCCTCGTTCCCGCCCAGGCCGAAAAGCCGCTCCTTGAGAATGCTGTCCTGGCCGTTCCACAGGGCCGGGGCGAAGCAGAGGCGGCACTGGCGGTCGCACCAGCCCTGGAGGCCGTCCTCACCCCAGCGGTAGGCGCGCCGGCGGGCGTGATCGTGGGGGAATTCCCCCCAGCTATTCCCGAACTCCGAATAATCCTCCCGCACGGTTCCCCACTGGCGCTCGCTGAGGTAGGGCCCCCAGCGCTTCCAGTTCTTTCCGCGGGCGAGATCCTCGTCCAGGCGTTCGTGTTCCCTCGTCATCCGCCCCCGTTAGAGCAGGAACCGTGCACCGCCGCCAGAAAGAGTGTCCCCGCCGTGGCCGGAGTGCTCCGAAGGGTGTATTGCAGGGGACGGTGGAATCTGCAAAAAACGCGGTTGAAATGAGCACGTCAACCCTCCTCCCCCCTGCCCTGACCCTGCCGGACGACGCCATTGTGCACGAAGCCTTCGGCGACCGGGTCACCTTCCACCTGACCGGCGAGCAGACCGGCGGCCGATGCACCGTTTTCAGCGTGGAGACACCGCCCGGCGGCGGTCCGCCCCCGCACTGGCACGAGAACGAGGATGAGATTTTCCACGTGCTGGAGGGCCGCGCGGAATTCCTGAAGGACGGGGAATGGACGGAAGTGCCGGCGGGAAGCTCCGTCTTCATGCCGCGCGGAAGCATCCACGGCTTCCGGAACGCAGGAGACGTCCCGCTCAAGCAAATGGTGCAGGCGATTCCCGCAGGCTTCGATACCTTCTTCGCCCGCTGCACCGCCGAGTTCCACCGCGAGGGGGGCCCGGACATGGCGCGGATCATGGAGATCAGCGCGGAGCACGGAATCTACTACCGGGAGGGCTGAAGGCTCCAAAGAGCCCCGCCCACGAACGTCACGGCCATGATTGCCAGCATGATGATGATCATGATGCCGACGAACTTCCAGAAGCTTCGCTGTTGCTCCATCGCGTTCTCCAGATCCGCGATCGAGTTCGTCGAGAGCAAGCGGTAGATGGCGCTGCCATATCTCCATAGCTTGATGGAAGGGATGAGGTAGAGCAAGGAGAGCACCAGATATACCAGGCCCATCACCACGGGCATCCCGGCAAGTCCGGCCGTCTGCCGGCTGGAAATGCCCATGGCCGCGCCACCCATTATCATGGCGAATCCAGCCAAGATCATGAAGCTCGCGCTGATGAAACCCATGACCGAACAAAGGCGCACCCACGGCTTCGTCCCGGCCAAGGACTGCAGGACCGAAGGGGTCAGCGAACCAGACGGAGAAGCGGCCGGATAGGCCTCCCGGGAGCTAGCTTGATAGGGGTTTTCCATACCCCACCCTAACACGAACCGCGGGAATAAAAGCAAGGACTTCCCGTCTTCGCCGGACCTCAAGGTTACCTGCGTCGCCCCGCCCGCTTCCAAAGCGAAAGCGACGCTCGCCGAGAGATCGCGGCGGTGTCCAAAACGAGGGTATAACTTCCAATGCCGCTCTGACCTCTTGAAATCCCCCCGCCAGTAGGGCAAGGGTTGGCGAAGATCATGAAAAAATTCTTTCCCATCGCCGCCGGCATCATCCTCGGCCTGCTCTTTATCATGGCCGCCGTGACGGTCTTGTTCAAGCTGGTTCCCATGCCGGAGATCCCGAAGGAGACCCCGGCGGGCATGTTCATGGGTGCCTTCGGGCCCACCGGCTACATGACCTTCATCAAGGTTCTCGAGCTGACGGGAGGCATCCTGGTGGCGATTCCGAAATCCCGGAATATCGGCCTGCTGATCCTGGGACCGATCATCGTGAATATCATCGCCTACCACGCCTTCATCATGGGCGGAGATGGGATCTTTGACCCCATGCTGATGGGGATTGCCGCACTCGCCCTCTACCTGCTGTGGGTCGAGCGGAAGGCCTTCGGCGGCTTGTGGAACCGCACTCGCTAAGGCTGCCGCGGGCTTCGGGCTACTCCCCCGGGACCCTCTGCCTGAGATGGGGCACGAGCGCGGACTCGGGGTGCTGTTGCATCCATTCGCGGACAGCAGCCTGATCCTGCTCCCCGTGCATGGTGCTCATGACCGCGGAGGTCAGTGAAGCAAGATGAAGCTCGGAGCCTTTGGGACCGGCGCTCACCGTCGCCAGGATATCGAGCTTTTCCGGCATGTAGTACCAGCGGTATTTATCAAGCGCGGCCCGCGTTACCTCGTTGGGATCGCGGCCATATTGGGTGAGTTTCATCACCACCTCGCACGCCTGTTGCACGTCCCGGGCATGGTCGGCTTTCCAAAGAAGCTTCTGGGTGACCTCGTGGAAAAGGTCGTTCGCCAGCTCCGCATTGGCGGAGTCGGAGGTGTCCAAGGCGGACGCATATTGAAGCAGCGGGTCCAAGGCCTCGGTGCCGCCGTTTTGCACGACGTTCCAGACTAGGTTGCCCGCGCAATCCTTCCTCTTGTCAGCCGGTAGCTCATCCAGAAGCTTCAGCGCGCCCTGCGGATCGCTCAGGGCCGCCCCCGAGATGATGGCGGTGTATTGGTCGCTCGACGTCTTCCGTCCCTCTCCCTCCACCTTCTTGAGCCAGTCGAGAGCGGCGCGAGGATCTTTCGAACTCCACCCGTAGAGCGTCTGCCAGGAACGCAAGTTCGGCTTTTCAAAATCATCGTCGAGATAGGAGTCCATCACCTCGTCACCGGCGACTTGGCCGGCCCGGAAGAGTGCCAGTTTCCATTCATCGGCGGGATCGCGCCCGCTGGTTGTTGAAATCTTGCCGAAGGTCGCAACGACATCCCGCCAGTTCTGGGCGGTCATGTGGAGGAGGCATTCGGAAAGAAGCCGCCGGATCTCGACCGGATCGGTCATCGTGGCGGCCTGCTCGGTGAGCGCCGCCAGTTCGCCGGGATCTGCCTGGCGGATCGTGTGGACACCGGGATGCAAGGAGCGGGTCCGGGTCGATCGGTCCGATTTGGAAGGCCGTTTCCCCGTGGAGACGGTATCCGCCGCTTTCGGGGAACCCGCATCGGAAGAAGCCGGCCCCTTCCCCACAAGAATCCCGACAGCCAAACCGATGATGAGGAAACCAGCCGAAGGCAGCACTTTCATTTTTCGAGATATAATGAAGGATAGGAGAGCTGTAAAAAGATTTCCACGACAGCACGGGCCCGCATCCGGGTGGCATCCCGGCTCATGGGAAGTCGGCCTGTTCCGGTGGCCTGTGGAAGTCCGGGACTACCAAAGCCCGTATTTTCCGTAATTCACGGCGTAGAGCCCCATCAGCAGGTTCGCCGTCCCGTGCATCACCACGCAGGCGGCGAGGTTCTTGCTCCAGACGCAGAGCAGATAGGTCAGCGAGCCATAGACAAACGCCCCCGCGTAATCCGTGGGGGAATGCGCGAGCATGAAAAGCGCGGTGACGATGACGTAGGATTTCCACGTCGCCTGACCGAAGGGACGCTTCCAGTAATCACCCTCCCAGTCGCTTGCGAAGCGCATCATGAAAGAGCGCCACAGGATCTCCTCCACCAGGGCGACAACCACCACGGCGCGGAGGAAACGCAGGCCGAGCGCTGTCCAGTAGGCGGGCGTGCCGTCGCCGAAAGCCTCGGCGGGATTGAACCCCTTCGTCCGCGCGGCGAGGCCGAGCCACTTCTGCCAGCCGCTGGTCTCGCCCGTCAGGCCCAAGCGGTCGTACATCACCGTCGGGAGTAGCCAGAACCCGATGCCGACGATGCCGAAGACAACGCCCGCCGCGGACCACTTCCACGACCACCGGAATTCGTAGTATTTCCAGAAGCGGATCAGCAGGCCGAGCGTCACCAGCGTCTGCAGGGGATACATCCACTGCTCCGGCCAGTGCCGCCACCAGGGTGCCGCGGGATGCTCCCAGGTGAAGAAGCTGCCGAAGATCTGCAGCAGCAGCATGAACGCCATGAAGACGGCGAAGGGAACCACCTGAGCGCGGATCCATGCGTCCGGCCGGCTTAACCGGAGCGCATCGGATTCGTCCTGGGGTCCCCGGTGCATCGGCGTAGGGGCGGCGGCGGTCGCGGGACCGCCGCCACAAAGGGTCAGAGCCTTCCGACGAAGCGTTCCATCTTGTCCATGGCCAGCTTCAGGTCGTCGAATCCGGTGGCGTAGCAGCAGCGCAGGAAGCCCTCGCCGGAAATACCGAAGGCGCTACCGGGCACCGCGGCTACCCCTTCCTCCTCGAGCAAGCGCATCGCGAAGTCCTTGCTGGAAAGGCCGGTCTCCCGGATGTCCGGGAAGACGTAGAAAGCCCCGCCGGGGGAGTGGCAGCTCAGCCCCATTTGATTGAGCCGCTTCACCAGGAAATCGCGGCGCTGGTGATAGGCATCCCTCATCTTCGCCACTTCGGGTGCCCCGTTTTCGAGCGCCTCGATCGCCGCCATCTGGCTCATGATCGGAGCGCAGAGCATGGAGTACTGGTGGATCTTCATCATCGCCTCCGTGATCGGTTGCGGCGCGCAGGCATAGCCCAGGCGGAAACCCGTCATGGCGAAAGCCTTCGAGAACCCGTGGAGCAGGATGGTGCGCTCCTTCATGCCGGGAAGGGAGGCGATTGAAACGTGCGCTTCGCCCTCGTAGCGGAGCTCGCTGTAGATTTCGTCAGTTAGCACGAAGAGATCGTGCTCGATGCAGAGCTTGGCGATGCCTTCCAGGTCCTCCCGATTCGCAGTCGCGCCGGTGGGATTGGTCGGAAAATTCAGCATCAGCACCCGGCTCTTCGGCGTGATCGCCTTCGCCAGCTCCTCCGGCTTCAGCGAAAAGCCGTCGCGCTTGCGCGTGTGCACGCCCACCGCGGTACCGTAGGCCATCACGATGCTGGGCGAGTAGGAGACGTAGCAGGGCTCGTGGTAGATCACCTCGTCGCCGGGGTTGATCAGCGCGCGGAGGGCGATGTCGATGGCCTCCGACACCCCCACGGTGACCAGCACCTCGGTCAGCGGCTCATATTCCACATGGAAGAAATCCCCCACGTAGCGGGCGATAGCCTTGCGCAGAGCGGGCAGGCCGAGATTGGAAGTGTAGCTGGTGTGGCCTTTTTCCAAGGCGTAGATGGCGGCCTCGCGAATATGCCACGGAGTCGTGAAGTCGGGCTCGCCGACGCCGAGGGAGATCACTCCCTCCCGGCCTTGGACGAGCTCGAAGAAATCGCGGATTCCCGAGCGGGGAATGCCTGCGATCTGACGGGCGATTTTCTGCGAATAGTCCATATACATGCCCGGATCCTGCCGGGGGCGCGCATTTCAGGGGGGAAAGCCCTCCCCGTCAACGCCGGGAAGAGCGCGCACGTGCCGCCGATACTTCCGGACACATCGCAGGCATCCGGAATGTGTTACGGATGAGAGACGGAATCCGTCCGGGAGATGAATTGCGAATTGCACTATGGATTGACTTGCAGATCGAATGAAAGGATATCCACGGGGTGAAGACGCCGTTCCTTGCCCTGCTCCTCGCCTCACCGCTCCCGCTTTCCGCCACCGTGGTTTACAGCGGAGAGCAGAATCTGGCGGTGGCTTGGGACGACTTGGAAGGCGTCTATGTCAATGTCGCGACCGGCGCGACCGCGGTTGTCTGGCCCGAAGACTTCGACAACGCTCCCTGGATCAATCTGACCTTGGGCGGGTATGGGATCTTCAACAGCGAGTTGGTAAAACCCTGGGGACTCAGCGGGGGTGAATCCTATGATCCCGAGCAGGAGACCGACTATTACCTCAATCTGGAGGAAGGAACGATCGTTGATTCTTCCGGCCCTTTTCTGGAGAGCGCGTGGGGATCGCAATTCCACGTGGAGATCGCGGCAGAACCCGGCAAGTTCCTTGTCGGGGAAGACGGCTTCTTCGGGTTCTCGTTCAAAGAGGAACTCGCCGGCGATACCTATTACGGCTGGCTCCGCTTCTCTCCGGACAATAGCGGCTTCGGCACCCTGGTGGATTGGGCATTCGAGGACACGCCGGGACAAGGCATCGAGGTAGGAGCCGTTCCCGAACCCTCCGGCGTCCTTTTAACCGCCGCCCTCGGCCTGATGGCAGTGCGCCGACGCCGCGCCTAAAGGGCGCACGGATGCGATTGCAGCCCCTTTTGCCCGGAACCTGAGCTTGCCCGGGCGGGCGCGCAGAGGTTCTTTCTCCTTATGCCGCCACCTTTCGCCCCCTTTTCCGCCGCTCATGGCTGGGCCGTCGTGGCAGGGGCGATCGGAGTCGCGGCGCTCATCGGTCTCGGGAAGTCGGGCGAAAGGAACGAACGGATCGCCCGCAGCATCCTCGCGTTTCTTTGCTTGTCCGCCTTTGCCTACACGCAGGCGGCCTGGTCCACCATCCAGAGCGATCACGATCTCAATAGCGCCCTGCCCCTGCACCTGTGCGACATCGCGGCATTCATCGCCGGCTTCGCCTTGCTGACAGGAAAGCGCCTGCTGGCGACGCTGACCTACTTCTGGGGACTGGCGGCAACGGTGCAAGCCTTGGCGACCCCCGCCATCTCCGTCGGCTTCCCCCACCCCGCCTTCCTGGCGTTTTTCGTGCACCACTTCGCCGTGGTGGGCGCGGCGCTTTATCTGGCAATGGTGACCGGCTGGCGGGCGGCGCGTCCTTGGTGGAAGACGCCGCTGCAAGCACTGCTGTGGGGCAACGCCTATCTGGCAGTCGCGATGGTGGTGAATTTCTGGCTCGGCACGAATTTCGGCTTCGCCGCGCGGAAGCCGGTGAACCCCAGCCTGCTCGATCACATGGGCCCTTGGCCGCTCTACCTCCTCTGGATGCAGGTGCTGGCAGCGGTCCTTTTCTCCCTCCTGGCGATCCCCGTGCTGGAGAAAGCCAAAATTCCCGGGAAAACCGGGTGATCCGCGGATTTCCCGGGCCGGGAAATGATTTGGTCGCGGGGGAAAGCGGCGTTATATCGCCCCCGCATGAGCGAAACCGCCGCCGACAAGCAAAAGCGCCCCCGCGTGAACGTCCGCCGCCCGGACGTGATGACCCAGGTGAATGCCGAGGTCGAGCGGCACTATCGCTCGTCCATCGTTGAAAAGATCCGCGAGAACGGCGGGGAAATCACGATCGGAAATACCACGGTGCGCCTCGCCCAGCAGTTCGGCTTTTGCTACGGCGTGGAGCGCGCCATCGATCTGGCCTACGCGGCCCGGCGCGTCTTTCCCGACCAGCGGATCTTCCTGATCGGCGAGATCATCCACAACCCGGAGGTGAACCGGCAACTGGTGGACATGGGGATCGTGTCCCTGCCCTGGCAGACGCTGACCGACGACTACGATCGGCTCAGCCCGGAGGACGTGGTGATCGTGCCCGCGTTCGGCGCGCCCACGAACTTCATGGAAAAGATCGAGGAGCGCGGCTGCTACGTGGTGGACACCACCTGTGGCGACGTGATGAAGGTCTGGCGCCGGGTCCGCACCTACGCGAAGGACGGCATCACCTCGATCATCCACGGCAAGGCCGGCCACGAGGAGACCCAGGCCACCGCCTCCCGTGCGATGGGTGACGACGGCAAGGGGCATTACCTGATCGTGCTCACCTTGGATGAGACGGATGCCGTCTGCCGCTACATCCGGGAGGGCGGCGACAAGGAAGCCTTCCTCAAGCGCTTCGCCCGCGCCGCATCCCAAGGTTTCGATCCCGATCTCCACCTCGCCAAGGTGGGAGTCGCCAATCAAACCACGATGCTGAAAAGCGAGACCGAGGAGATCCAGCGCCGGGTCCGCGCGGCCGTGGAAGCCCGCGACGGCTCCGCGGAAAACTTCATCTTCTTCGATACCATCTGCGGAGCCACGCAGGAACGGCAGGATGCCCTCTTCGAGATGCTCCGCCGGCCGATGGACCTCCTCTTCGTGGTCGGCGGTTACAATAGTTCCAACACGACGCACCTCGTCGAAATCGGCGAGCAATCGCTGCCAACCTTCTTCATCCGGAACGCCCAATGCCTCGAATCCCTGGAGCAGATCGTCCACTTTGACCTGCATGAAAAATCCGAAATCGCGAGCAGCTACCCCGGCATTCTGCTGGGAGAGAAGCCCGTGGTCATCGGCATCACCGCCGGAGCTTCCTGCCCGAACAACCTCATCGAAGACACGATTTTCCGGATCTTCGAGATGCGGGGCGTCTCGCGGGAAGCGGTGAAGGGGGTGTGAGCGTCACGACGACTGGTGCGTCGCCCGGAAGCTGACGGAGCGATCCACCCAACCTCAAGGAGGCTCCAGTTCAAGAAAAACCCCGCGCGGCACGGGCCGAACGAGGTTTGTGAAAAGGTTTCGCGAACCGGAATCAGAACTCCTTCCCTGCCTTCACGCCGCCGTAGTGGGCTTCGGTATTGCTGCCGAAGCGACCTTCATACTCGAGGCCGAGGTTCCAGCCGTTGTCGAAGTAATACCCCAGGCCCGCGCCGAGCACCGCAATGTCCTCATCGCGTGAATCGATCGGAATGCCGAAGGCGGAGACATTGCCGTCCTCGAATTCGTGCTCCCACGCGGCGCGGATCTGCGGAACCCACATGCCGCCGGAGCCGCGCATTTTCCAAGAGATCTGATAGCCCAGGATCGAAACCATCGAGTCCACGTCCTGTTCGCCGAAGTAGGTCGCTCCAGGGCCGACTTCGGTGTATGAATCGATGGTGCCGGTGATGTAGCGCATCCCCGCGTAGGGGCCGTGAACCACGTCATCCTCGCCGAAATTTACGCCCGCGGTCAGCTCCACCTGGTGGGTGTCGGCATCCGGGGACCCGGTGGCGATGCCGCCGCCGGTGAAGCGGCGGGTTTCGTAGGAATGCATGCCGTAGGCATACGAGAGGCCGGCCCAGAAGTCGGCGGAGCCGAAGGCGTCCGTGCGGTAGTAGGAGAGGTAAGGAATTACCGAGACAGAATCGATATCCGCGCTGCCGGTGCTGCCCATGTCGAGGTCGCCGGTGGCGGCGGTGACGCCTACGCCGATGCTCCACTCGCGGTTCAGGTGGTGCTCCACGCCGATGCTGCCGCCGTAAACGTCCATCGAGGTCTCTGCCGCACCTGCCGCGATGACCGAGGCACCATAGGTACCGTATTTGTCGTACTTGTCGTCCTTCTTCTTTTTCGAGCGGCGGCTGTAGCTATCGCCGTCGTGTTCTTCGGTGTAGTAGAAGAGGGACCCGAAGATCTCCCATTTTTTGGGATACGGCACGGCGATGGAAGCGACCTTCGCGCCGCCCTTGGCGGAGCTCATGCCGCCCTTCGAGCTGTAAGCCGGAGCGGCCGCCACTTCCTGATCCACGAGAACGGTGCCGGGTCGCACGCCTGCGCGGTTGCGATACATCCGGCCGCTGACATCGCGGGTGGAAGCGTACGCCACGCCGAGAACGCTGTTGCCCACCGCCGTGGAGGTGGCCTGGCGGTTGTCGGGATAAATATCCGGGCACTGGGGCTCTTCGCCGGCTTGGACGAAAGCACTGCTGGTCGCGGCGGCGAGAGCCAGGACCCGCACAAGAGATGCGGTGGGGGTGTTCATCGGGGGGATGGGTGAACCGCTTTGCCTTGGGTAGGCGAAGCAGGGGGTGATTTACGAATAGCTTCGGGGAGAGATATTTGACAAGAAAAGAATATCTTAGCTAGCTCTTCATTATATCTAACTTATCCAAATTAAAAAGGAACCGCCCCGTATTTCTTGGCTATTGGACCCCTCTTGTGGCTCGTTCGAGGTAAATCCCCTTTCTTGACCCGCATTTCCACCCGATTAGCCTTCCGCGGTGAGTCAGGCCGAGCCCATGTCATCCCTCCAGTTCGAGTGCCCGGCTTGCGGCGTGACCTTGAAAGTGCCCGCCTCGGCCGTCGGCGTGCGGGGCCCATGCCCGAAGTGCTGGCAGGAAATCGTCAGCCCTGATCCCGCGCGAAACCTTGCCGCTGCTTTGGCGGACCCTGCCCCTGCCCC
>CBIHMP010000028.1:0-21020 GCA_966211015.1 uncultured Luteolibacter sp.
GCTGGAAGCGCGCCTGGGTTTCGGTGAGGGCTCGGGGATGAATGTGGCATTCATCTTGGGTTCGCCGGAGCAGCGTTTCCTCAGCGCGGCGGATTTGGGCGGAGGCGACCCCGATTTCCATCAGCCGGACAAGTTCGGGAGGGTGGCCTTCGCGGATGCGAAGTAGGAGGCGGCTTGCGTCTCCCACTGGAAACGGATAGAATCCACGGGTGTCAGAATCACGGGACGACACGGACAGCGACCAGGAGGTGGTGGACCTGGAGGCTTTGCTCGAGCAATTCCGCGAGCCGGAGGAGCCGCGGAGAAAACGTGGCGGCGGTGCCATGTGGTTCGCCCTGGCGGTGATCGTCTCCTGCGTGGCCTTCTGGATGGCGGCTCAGGCAACCCGGGGAACGATGGGACTCAACCGCGCCAGCTCCGTGAAGATGAAGCCGACGAAGGTGCGGGACAGGCCTGCCGCTCCTGAACCGCGGAATACGGGAGAGGTGGCGGAAGAATTCGCGGCACGCTGCCGGAAAGGGATGACCTCTTTGGAAATCCGCTGGCTGGTCGAGGACTTCCGGGGAGCGGAACTGGACGAAGGGCCGGGCAGCCTGATCGAAAGGATAGGATCTATCATCGACCAGTTTCCGCACTGGGCTCCTTTGAGCGAGGGGGCGACCGAAAAGTTGGAACGTCTTATCGATCAACTGGCAGCGCGGCAGCGCTCGTGGTACTGCTCGGCATTGACCGATGCCTTGCAGCTTGATGCGAAACAACGCTCGGAGATGAAGAGCAAGATCGCGCGAATCCAGCAGGAAGAGCGGGAGAACCTGGAGCAATCGCGCGCCGACAGCGGGAAAGGGGGGATCGGGATTCCTTTCCAAGGGATTACGGGAGATCCCCTCCATGACCGCCTCATCACGGCGGGCGAATGGCTGGCGGACGAACGGTATTCCCCATGGAGCCTCTGCGAGCTCACTCGCAGCCAGCTTAGCATCACCAGGCACGGCGATGTGGTAAGGGAGCAATTGAATATCATCTCTTCGGAAAGCGGATCCGATCCCGCCATCCCCTCTTGGTTCGCATTGCGGCCGGCGGCCTTCGCAACGACAGCGGGCGGAGGGAGAGCAGCCTTTGACGTGGAAACCGTGAAGCAGGAGGCCGAAGCGATTTTCCCTTTCATCCCGGCGCAGGTTTCGGCCAATGACGACGGCCTCGTGGAATTGGTGAAGCGCTTGCACCCCGCCCAGTTGAAAATACTGCTGCTGCTCGAACCCGGCCTTCCAGGCCGGTTGGCGGACGAATTGGAGAAAAGCGGCGAGTGACCATGACTTGCCCCGTCTGCCAAGCCGCGCATAGGCTCCGCCGCGCATGCCTGACGGTCCGCTGATCCAACCCGGCGACGCCTTGCTCGTCGCCGCTCCTGCGGCGTGGCGGGAGGCTTGTCTCTCCGTGCCGGCGATGCGCGCGCTGAAGCGCATTGGAGCTGCCGTACGGGTCTTGTGCCCGGAGCGGCAGGCGGCATTTTGGCAGGCGAGCGGATTTGAAACCGCCGGGCGCTATCGGGAAAAGGCTTCCGTACGGGAGATTGCCGCGCTGCTGGAAAGAACCGGCACGGCCCTGGCATGGGAAGCAGGAGACGCAGCCGATGCGATCGCAAAAGCGGGGATCCCGCGGCGGTTGGGGCCCCCGGCAAAAGGTCTGGAGAAGCGCCTGACGGAAGCGATCCGGGTGGTGGAAGAACCGGGCCCCGTGCGGCACCGGGTGCAATTTTACCTGGGCCTGGTGGAGAAGCTCGGGGCGGAGACGATGACCCCGGCGAATTTCGTGCCGGTGACCCCGGGCGTGCCGAGGGTGATGGAGCGCGTGCTGCTGGTCCCGGATTCGGATCTCGGCAGGCATTTCGAGTGGCCGCTAGAGCGCTGGAAGGAGCTGGCCGCAAGCCTGTGGGAAACAGGCCGGCCGATCCGGATCGGCTCTGCCGGTCCCTTGGGAGAGAAGCTTGGGGAAGCTCTGGAAAAGAACGCGGAGAGCGTGCGCCTCGAGCCGCCTGCGCTGGAGGAGTTGGCTTCGCACGGCCTTTGCATTGCATCAGACGGCAGCGTGCCTCATCTGGCGGCCCATGTAGGCACGCGGTGTCTCGTCCTTTTCGGTCCCGGCGAGCCGGAGTGGATGCGGCCGCTGGGCAGGCAGCATGGGATCGCGCGGCGGAAAGTGGAGTGCTCCCCCTGCTTCGCCAGCAAATGCCCGATGGACCTGCGCTGTCAGAACGAGCTGGAGGTCGCGGAGGTGCTGCGGCTTGTCCCGGGCCTGTCTATTTCGCTCCAGAGCGAGCAGGCGGGGTAAAAAGGCCGCCGGGAGCAGCGGCTACTTGAGCACGTGATCCAGCAGCACGCTCTGGACGTGGAGGTAGAACTGCGAGCGAAACCACGCGGATCTCTCGCCGGGAGTCATCTCCTCCAACGTGGCGGAGGAAAAGCCGTAGCGCTCCTCCAAGGCGAGCCGCGCTTGATTCAGTCCCCCGTACCAGAGGTCGGAATCCTCGCGGGTAATAAAAACCTCGCCGGGTTCTTCGCCATCGCCCGCATGGGCGATAGCGGCCTCGATGGCGTCGAGCTGGGCGGTAAAGCTCTCCCGCAGTTCGGGCAGCACGTATTCCTGCCAATCCCCGGCGGCCTCGTCACCGGCCATGGGAGCGGAGACGCGGTCGGCGAGGTCGATCCCGCCGCCGCGGGCGTCGTAGGAGATGCACCGCAGCACCATCCAATCGAGCGGCGTCTCGATATCGATGCGCAACCCGCCTTTCAGCGTGGGGGCCACTTTCATTCCGTCTTCTCCATCGAGGTCTTCAATTGATGCGCTTGGAGCTGCTGGGTGTAAAACTCCGCCTTCTCCCGCTCTCCCGTCCATACGATGGCGCGGCCCCTCTTGTGGACTTCCATCATCATCGCCGCGGCACGGCTCTCCGGATAGCCGAAGATTTTCATCAGTACGAGGGTGACATACGTCATGAGGTTCACCGGATCATCGTGAACCACCACGTTCCAAGGGACATCCAGCGAAACGTCCTCGATCGTCTGGGTGAGGGTACCGGACATGGTCAGACTTCGACAGGTTCGCCGGCGGGGGCGTCGATCCATTTCCCGTGCTCCCGGATGAGATCGATGAGGCGCTCGACGGCTTCGGCTTCGGGAATATTGAACTTCACCGGCTGTTTGCCCACGTAGAGATTGATCTTTCCGGGTGCGCCGCCGACATAGCCGAAATCGGCATCGGCCATCTCTCCCGGCCCGTTGACGATGCAGCCCATCACGGCGATGCGAACCCCTTTCAAATGCCCGGTGGAAGCACGGATCTTTTGGGTGGTGTTCTGGAGATTGAAAAGGGTGCGGCCGCAGCTCGGACAGGCCACATAGTCCGTCTTGAAGATGCGGGTGCCGGCGGCTTGGAGGATGTTGTAGGAAAGGCGCAGCGATTGTCCGGCGGCGGGCTCGCCCTGAACCAGCACCGCATCCCCGATGCCATCGCAGAGGAGGGAGCCGATGTGGCGCGCGGCGAGGAGCAAGGTCGCCAGGAAATCGCCGCTCTCCTTCGGGGGTTGCAGGGTGTCCTTAAGGAGGATCGGATGCCGCGCGTCCAAACGGAAGGCAAGCATCCGGAAGGCCGGAATGACATCGAGATCGAGGCCGTCGGCCACCGTTACAAGACGGGTACCGGGTCCATGATTGAGCGCCGACAAGGCCGCTTCGTCACGGGGATCGATGGCGACGACTCCGGATTTCTCAAGGATGATCTCCGGCTTGAAGTCGCCCATCCTGGCGATCTTGTGGGCCACCGCGTTCCACTTCTCCTGAGTCGTGAAGACGCGGACGCTTTTGTCCCCCCCGAGCTGATAGCCCATCACCTCCATGACATCGCTCTTGCGGCGTTCGTAGGAGAAAGGGTCGTAGGAGGCCACCAGCGCAGCGCCGGGAGGTTGATCCGTCTTGTTTTGGAAAGGCGCCGCCAAGGCCTGCGCGACCGGCACTTCGAAGACGGCATCCTCCGTGAGCGACACGCGGATGGTATCCCCGATGCCGTCGGAGAGCAGGGAGCCGATGCCGATGGCGCTCTTGATACGGCCATCCTCCCCGTCTCCGGCCTCGGTCACGCCGAGGTGAATGGGGTAGTTCCAATCGGGCCCCTCGCGGTCGAGCCGAGCGACGAGCAGGCGGTAAGCCTCGATCATCACCTTCGGATTCGAGGCCTTCATCGAGAAGACGAAATTGTGGTAATCCATCTCCCGGGCGATGCGGGCGAACTCCAGCGCACTCTCCACCATGCCGAGCGGGGAATCGCCGTAGCGATTCATGATGCGATCGGAGAGGGAGCCGTGGTTCGTGCCGATGCGCATGGCGCGGCCGAGCGATTTGCAGAGATCCACCAGAGGGGCGAATTCCTCCCGGATGCGGCCGAGTTCCTCCGCATACTCGGCGTCGCTGTATTCGCGGACTTCGAATTTCTTCTTGTCGGCGTAGTTGCCGGGATTGACGCGCACTTTTTCCACCCATTTCGCGGCTTCCAGCGCGGCATCGGGTTTGAAATGGATATCCGCCACCAGCGGCACCTGGCAGCCGGCGGCGCGGACCTCCCGGGCGATATTTTCCAGATTGGCCGCGTAGATCTTGGTCTGGGCGGTGATGCGGACGATCTCGCAGCCCGCTTCGGCAAGCTGGAGAACCTCGCTCACACAGGCGGGAGTGTCGCGCGTGTCGGAGGTGATCATCGACTGCACGCGGATCGGATTTCCGCCGCCGACGCCGACATTTCCGACCATGACCTCGCGGGTTTTCCGCCGGTTGTAGGCCAGGAGGTCGGGGCAATATCGCAGCAGCGCGTGGTCGCTCATCCGCCGGGAGATACACGATGTTCGCAAGATCGGCAACGGCGGCGGAGAGCGACTCTCATTTCGGGGACGGGCGGACATTCTTGACAGCCCGGCCCGCGCCGTGACGTTCATGCCAAGCCATGAAGCTGCTACCCGCCCTCTTGCTCGCCTTCCTTCCTGCCCTCCCTGGCGCGGCGGAGGAGAAGCCCGTGAAGGGCATCGACATCGCGCTGGTGGCGGAAAATTCGAGCGTCGCCAGAGGCGTCCCGTTCACCGTCGGCGTGAAAATCCACCACTATGAAGGATTCCACACCTATTGGCGGAATCCGGGGATCGCCGGCGTGCCGGTAAAGCTCGAGTGGCAATTGCCGGCCGGCTTTTCCGCCGGGGCGATCCAATGGCCGTATCCGCAGAAGAGCATGATGGCGATCCACCCCGTGCATGGCTTTGAACGCGATGTAATGCTGCTGGTGGAGGTCACGCCGCCCGCGGAGCTTCCCGCGCGGGTGAAACTGAAGGCCACCGCCTCCTGGATGGCCTGCGCGGACGGTTGTTACCCGGGAAAGAAGGAACTGGTCTTGGAGCTTCCCGTGGAAGCCGAAGCGAAAGCCGACCCCGCGGTGGCGGCCTCCTTCACGAGCGCACGCGCCGAGCTTCCCCGGCCGATCGAAGGCTGGAAGGCGGAGCTGCTGTCCGCTCCGGACGCCGCGGAGATCCGCGTGCGCCTCACCCCCGCCGATGATCGGGCCCTACCGCCGGGAGACATCTATTTCTTTTCCTCCGACGGCCAAATCTCCTCGGATCCTCCCCAGCGGGTGGAAAAAACGCCGGACGGCACCGGTTTCGAGATCATTGCCGCGCGCTCTCCTTATGGCCCGAAGGGTAAATCCACCCTTCCGGGAGTCCTCGTCTCCAGCCGCCCGCTCAGCAAGGGCGGACCAAGCTTCGCAAGCATCGAGCCCCGCTCGGCAGACGGAGCAACCGCCGCTCCGGCGGCCAGCACCAAGGCCGTGCCCGGGACGGAGAAGAAGTGCGATTGCGAGCCGTAGGCGGTTTGCGGCGGGAGCAATCTGGTCCCAAAGAAAAATCCCCGTCCGCGGGTTGCGGAACGGGGATGAAAAAGGAAAGCAATGCCTGTTTATTTCGCCTTCACCTTCAGCACACCCTGCATGAGGGCGAAGTGGCCGGGGAAGGTGCAGATGTAAGGATAGTCACCGGCTTCGGCAGGTGCGGTGAAAGTGATGGTCTGGGACTCGCCGCCGCCGAGGAGCTTGGTGTTCGCCACGATCAGCTTCTTCGACTCCTCGTCCTGCGGGATGTATTCCGTCGCCGCGGCTTGCATGGCCTTGGTCGCGAAGGCGGGTACCGCGGTGCCTGCCTTGAGCACCACCACGTTGTGGCCCATCGCGGCTTTCGGCAGCTGGCCGATGTGCTTGAAGGTCAGGGAGACCTTTTCGCCGGCGGTTACCTCGACAGTTTTGGTGTTGAACTGCATCTGGTCGTTGCCCGTCAGTTCGATCTTCTTCTCCTGGGCGATGGCCGGAGAAACGAGGGAGGCAGCGGCAAGGGACAAAATCAATTTCTTCATACGCTCGATGGTTCTTTGGAACGCCCGGAAAGTGAGCGATCTTTCACCTTGGATCAACCTGCAATCCGGGGACTTTTCCACTTGGATCCAGGCATCCGCATCCCCTGCGATGGCTTGATCGGAAAGTTGTCCGCGGCAAAACGGGAGTCGATGTTAGCCTGCTTCCCGATACGCGAAAGCACGCAAGTGCCCGCGATCACTGATTTCTCATCTTTCGGAAGCAGAGGCGTTGAAACGCCGGAAAGTCTTCATGTTGACGGGTTTTGCTCTCGCCAACTAACCGTTCCGTAAGTAGCGTCAGGGAGTTTTAAAAAATTCCATGCCGCTTTTGGCATGGGGCTTGCTCTACTGTCTCTGACCAATCCGCCGCACCATGAAGAAAATCGAAGCGATTATCAAACCGTTCAAGTTGGAGGAAGTGAAGGAAGCCTTGGCCGAAGTCGGTGTGCAGGGCATGACCGTTACCGAAGTGAAAGGATTCGGCCGTCAGAAAGGCCATACGGAGATCTATCGCGGCTCCGAATACACGGTGGATTTCCTCCCCAAGGTGAAGATCGAAATTGTCGTGGACGACGCTCAGGCGGGCTCCGTGGCGGAGGCCATCGTCAAGAGCGCCAACACCGGCAAGATCGGTGACGGCAAGGTATTCATCTCCACGGTTGAAGAAGCCATCCGCATCCGCACCGGCGAAACCGGTTCGTCGGCGGTGGCGGTGAACTGATCCGATAAGACAGTTTCCCAGTATTTGCATGGCCCGGCTTCCCCGAAGGAAGCCGGGTTCATTGTTGGAAGGGAGCACTCCCTGCCAACCTGATGGATCCCGACGCATGAGAGCCAAAAAAACCGGCGTCTTCGGGTTCCCCATCTGGGAACTCTCCGCTTGACCCTTACGGAAATCCAAGGCACCGTGGGATGAGAATCATCGCAGTCAAAACCTTGCGGGAATTCTGGGAACGCAATGCCGACGCGGAACAAGCCCTGAAGGCCTGGTACCGGGAAGCCAGCGAGGAACGCTGGAAAGACCCCGCGGAAATCAAGCGCCGCTACACCTCCGCAGACGTCATTCCGGGCAACCGGATGGTGTTCAACATCAAAGGGAACAGCTACCGCCTCATCGTGAAGATCCACTGCAATACCGGCATCATCTACATCCGCTTCGTGGGGACCCACGCGGAGTACGACAAGATCGATGCCGCCACCATTTGAACCGGCCATGAAACCGAAAATCATCAAGACCGAGAAGGAGCACGAAGCCGCCTTGGCCCGGGTGGAATGTCTTATGGACGCTGCGCCGGGTTCGCGGGAGGAGGAAGAGCTCGAGCTCTGGTCCCTTTTGGTGGAGCAGTACGAAAAAGAACACTTCCCCATCGAGTATCCCGACCCGATCGAGGCGATCCGCTTCCGTATGGATCAGCTCGGTCTCTTGCAAAAGGATCTGGTGGAAGCCATCGGACCCAAGAGCAAGGTATCCGAGGTCTTGAACCGCAAGCGTCCACTAAGCCTGCCGATGATCCGCGGACTCCACGCACGGCTTGGAATTCCGGCGGCTATCTTGGTTCGGGAAGTCAAGCTTCCCGCCAAAACGGGTCCGCCTGACAAACGCGCGCGGCAGAAAAACACCGCCAAAGGGCGTGCCGCCCGGTCCTGATCGCATTACGGCAACGTAACAATCGCCGTTGCCGCCGCGGGCAGGTCCAGCCGCTCTTCCAGGGTCTTGAGGATCGCGCGGGCGCTCCGTGGAGCCTTGCCCCGCCACGCTTCCTTGCCGTTCACGATCACGCGCAGCGGCTGGTCGAGGTTCACCAGCGCGTCCGAAAGCTGGATCTCGGTTCCCGCCGGAATTGTGCCCTCTAGGCGGATCTCCCCCTCTCCCGCCGTGGCGGTGATTTTCTCCCCGGCTTTCGCCGCCGCCTTGTCCGGGATCCTCAGCCAGTAGAAACGGTCCCGGGTCACATCGTCCTGTACCCACACGATCTTTCGCGGCCAAGGATTGCGGGTGAACTTCGCCATCCAAGGCAGCGCCTCGGCATCCTTGCGATCCATCCAGTGCCCCGAGCCCTCGTAGATGCGGGAGAGGTGGATGTAGCCGCTCGGATCGGCCTGCTGCAGCTTGTCCAACTCCGCGGCGCGGTCGGCGGCGATCTTGTTGCGGTCGTAAGCCCTGTCATTCCCGCCCATGAAAATCGCGAAGGGCAGGTTCCGCAGGCCGAGCAGCGAGGCTTCGTTCGGGTGCCCCGCCATCATCGCCGCAGCCGCGAAGCGATCTGCCATCCGCGGCGCGAGCTGCCAGACGCCGTCTCCGCCCGCGGAATAGCCCATCAGATAGACCTTGTCCGGATTTACCCCTTCTACCGCCACGTGACTCTCGATGAGCCGCTCGAACATCGGATCGATGTGGGCTTCGTGCCACAGGTTCCACGTGTCCGTCGGTGCGCGCGGAGCCACGTAGATGCCCTCCGCGGGCTCGTAGAGGTGGATCTGGTTTTGCCATTGCTGGTCATTTACCCGGGCAGGGGCTCCGCCGCCGCCGTGCATGGAGATCCACAGGCTGCGCCCGCCCGCGGGTGTCCCGCCGAAGGTTTTCGACTCCCAGCGCAGCGTTTTGCCGTCCATCGTGATCGACTTCCGCTCCAGCTCCTCCTTCCGTTCATCCGCGAGTTTTCCGCGCAGCTTGGCCGCAAGAAGCGCCGCGGCGCGGGCGGCTTCCTCCCGGGAAAGCGGCATTTTCAGCGCGGGGGCATCGGCGGTCGGAGCGTCGGACGCGAGCCAGCTTTCCAACGCAACGATGGGTGCGGGGACCTCCTGTAGCTCGCTCCACAGCGCATCGATCGTCTCCTCCCCTTCCCCGGCCGGACCGAAGGCGCGCTCACGCGTGATTCCTTCCACCGTGAAGCGCAGCCAGCCTCTCGTGCCCGGCTTCACCGGGATGCGGGGCATATCGTTCATGTCCGCTGTTCCCGCCTTGGTATCGCTTTCGCCCAGCAAAGCTCCCGATGAATCGAAGACCCGGATCTTCCCCACGATGCGCTCGCTGTTCCCTTGGCCGAAGAGCCGGACGCCGAGCTTGCAGAGAGGCTCCGCCGCCGGTGCAGCGGCCTTTGCGTACCGGTCCGTCACGTTGACCGCCGCCACCTCCTTGTTGCCTTCCGCCCACACCATGGGGAAGGAAAGCCCGTCCCTCTTCCATGAGGTGGCGTAGATCGCATGCTTCGGCACGTCGGCCTTCGCCTGCGCGGCGTCATTCGTGAACCACCCGCGGTTCAGCCCGTCCTTGTCATGCTCGTCGGCACCGGTGAAATGCCAGCCGCCGTCCCAGATCTCCACCCACGTATGGTTCCCCCGTTCGTTCGCCCACAGAGGGGTGCCGACCGCGCGCGCCGGGATGCCGACCGCACGGCAGGCATCCACCAGGATGATCGAGAGTCCCGTGCAGGTCGCCTTGCCCAGCGCGATCGATTCGGCCGGGCTCTGATTAGGCTGCTTACGGCCCGTATTGTAGTGGACCTGGATGAGATTGAAGAACTCGCGGTTGAGCGCCTGCGCCGCCTCGCTGGCCGTCTTCGCGTCCTTCACGATCGGCCGGGCCTTCTCCAGAAAATCGCCGCGCCATGCCTCCCGCGTCTCGTCGAAAACCGCGTAGGGCAGCACATCGTTGAGGAAAAGCGCCTCCGGCACCTGCTTCGCCCACGGGAATTCCCCGCGCGCCCGGAAGGCGAGATCCAGATTCTCGTTCAGAAACTCCGCGGAGAGCGAAGCCCGATCCCGCGCCGGCATGTTCTCCACCAGGAAAGTCGCCGCCTTCTCCCCCGCTCCACCGTGTTTCGCCTTCGAGGCGGCAATGAAGTCATCGGTCGGTGCCGCAAGCGCGGTTCCCGCCAAGCCGCACGCAAAGAACAGGCATTTCATGTCGCGCAGGCTAGCGGCACCAAGGCCGGGATCAATCCCGCGGATTTCAGCGGAAGGCCAGCGCGGCCTTCACTGCCGCCACATGAGCTGCGGTCCGGTCATGGAGACAATTCGCGCTGGGAGTTTCGAAGGTGAAGGAAACGGGGCAACCGCGCTTCGCCAGGAAGATCGCCTCCGGCCAGTCGGTCGGCATGTCCGCCTCGGGGACGTGATAGATCCACCCCGCGGAGCGGATTTCGTGTTCGTCGATCAAGGTTGCCGGCTCCGCCGGGAACCACGGCTCCACCGCCTTCAGGATCGAAGCGGCGCGCTCCGGCCGGTCCTCGTCGAGATTGATTTCGTAGAAGTAGAAGCCGGTGCTTTCCCAATCCTCGTGCAGGGAAACGAAAAGCCGGGGGCAGGGCAGATTTTCCATCCAGGCGGCGTGGTGGCGCACCTCCAGGCTGCTACGGTTCAAGTAGTCGCGATTGAGATCGATCCCTTCCGGATTCTCGCGCGTTCCTGCGGCGAGGCCCGCGGGATTGAGTGCCGGGCAGAGGAGCCAGGATCCTTCGTCCAGCGCCCCGGAGCGCAGTAGTTCCAGCGCGGCCAGCGGACCGGCCGGTTCATCGCCGTGCATCCCCGCCGAGACGTAAGCGGGGGGCTCGCCGTCCAGCCGTTCCCAGGCGAGCAAAGGCCCGGCGGCAGTTTCGCAGAGAATCCGCCGCGTGAAGCCCTTTTGCCCGGCGAGTCCGGCGAACTCGTCCAGGAAAGATGCGACGTCGAAGCCACCCGGCACGCCGACACATGGCCAGATCCCCGCGCCCGGCATCAAGCACCAATGTGCAGGGAGCGGCGCGGAAGAAGCTGCCCGGCCTTGCAAGAGAGCAGGGCAAGGTGAATGGTCCCGCCCGCCCATGCTTGCCGAGATCATTTCGCCCGACCTCTGGAACAGTATCCTGGACGCCTTGCCGGTCATCATCTCCCTCATTATCATCGAGGGCCTGCTATCGGTGGACAATGCGCTGGCAATCGCCGCGATGGCATCCCACCTGCCGGGCAAACAGAAATTCTGGGCGCTGCGGGTCGGCATCATCGGTGCCTATGTTTTCCGCGGCCTGGCGTTGCTCCTGGCGCAGGTGATTATCGACAATCCTTGGGTCAAGATGGTCGGAGCCGCGTATCTGATCCACCTCATGGCCCACCACTTCGCGGCCCGCCACAAGGCCGCGGAGGTGGCCCAGAGCGGGGCCGAAGCGGTGGCGAAGGTGGCCCAGCGGGGATTCTGGGCCACCGTCGCTTCGATCGAGCTGATGGATCTGAGCCTCGGGGTGGACAACGTGGTCGCGGCGGTAGCCTTGAGCGACAAGATGTGGGTCGTCTGCACGGGCGTCTTCATCGGTATCCTGGCCCTGCGTTTCGTGGCTGGCCGTTGCATCAAGCTTATCGAGCGGTTTCCGGTGCTGGAGCACACCGCCTTCCTCCTTATCGGTTTCGTGGGGCTCCTGCTTGTCACCGAGCTGACTTTCCACGTGGACATCACCACACTTCAGAAATTCCTGGGCATCGTGGCAATCATCGCGATTTCCATCTGGTATTCCAGGAGCAGCGTGGTCGAAGCCGTGCTGCGGCCGGTGAACGGGATGCTGATGGTGCCGATCCGGATTTACGACGTGATCCTCGGGGCCGTTTTCTTCGTGCTCCTTTACCCTTTCCGCCTCTTCCGGAAGTCGAGCCATCTGCCGGATCCGACGGAGGAGGTGGAGCACGCGTTGGAAATCATCCATGATTCCGAGCGGCGGGAGGCCGCTCGCAAACAGGGCGAGTGAGCTGGGATCAGGAAGAAGCTTCCTTCAGCCAATCCAGCACCTCTCCCCGGAAACGGAGCGGCAGGGAGTAGTGTCCCTCGCCTTCGATCCAATGGCCCGCCGCGCCGGGAATCCGGGCGGCGAGGCGCTGCGCCACCCCCACCGGCAGATTTTTGTCCGCCAGGCCATGCCAGAAGGCAACGGGGACGCGGATCTCCTCCGGCGGGAAATCCCACGGCGCTAGGTACAGTTCCCCGTCCGTGAGGACCGGTAGGGTGCCCTTGCGCACGCCTTCCAGATAGCTGCGGGTCACGCTCTCCCAGCAGCCATAATCGGCGATTGCCTCGCGATCGCTGGCGGGGATGGATTTCATCATCCAGGACATCGGGGCGCGGTCGATCCCGCGGGAGATCATCCAGCGGCTGCTGCCGATGACCGCGGGGGCGACGGAGCGGCGCAGGCGCTTCAGCCCGGCGAGGGTCCGGTAGGCCCAGTGCATGTGCGCCTGATCCGCGGCATTGCCGAAAGGCGGGGCCCCGCAGATCACCGCGGCAGCGATCACACGTTCCGGCAGCGCGGCGGCGGTGGCCAAGGTGTAGGGCCCGCCGCCCGAGACACCGCAAATCCGGAAACGGTCCAGGCCGAGTGCATCCGCAAATCCGGCGACATCCCGCGGCCAAGCCCCGAAGCTGCGGCCGGGCAGGGGATCGGAGAGACCGATCCCGGGCCGATCCGGGGCAAGCAGCCGCAGGCCGCGCTCCGCCGCGAAATCATGCATCAGCTTCCCCTGATAGCGGCTGCTCGGCCAGCCGTGGAAGAACAGCACGGCCTCCCCCTGCGGATCGCCGTACTCCGCGTAGCCCAAGGCTCGGTCGTCGGGCAGGCGGATCTGTTCGTCTTCTTTCATGGCTCGGAGCGTAGCCGCTCGGCTCGATTCGCTAAATCGATCTTTTTCAGAACATCATTGGCAAAAATGATGGATCAAACCCGCTCCAGAATCTCGACTTCATAGCCATCGGGATCTGTCACGAAGGCCATCTTGCGCTCGCCCGAGGAAAACTTCTCCCGCCAGCCGGTCGGCCAGATTTCGATGCCCGCCTTTTCCACCCCGTCGCAATATCCGATGATATCCGGCACGCCCAGGCAGGTGTGCATCAGGTCTTCCGGGCACTTCGCGGTATAGTCCGGGGAGTAGCAGAGTTCGAGGAACACTTCGTTTCCGGGGAGCTCGAGGAAAGCGAGCTTGTTCCCCTGAGGCGAATCCTGGCGGCGCGCCTCCACATAGCCGAGTTTCTTGTAGAAATCGATGGAGCGATCCATGTCGGCCACGCGGATGCGGGTGTGGAGGAATCTGATCATGACGCGCCGACGATGGACCCGCAGGCCCGATCTGTCATCCGCGGATCGCGCACGGATTTGCGAAGTCGCCGCAGCGGTCATTCCGGGTCTGGTGTTTGCGGCCGGCCGATGATAAAGGTGAGGAGTCATGAAAACCATCGTTGCTGCCGTCGATTTCTCAAACGCCACCCAAGGCGTTCTCGCCTCCGCCGTGGAACTCGCGAAGGCCTTCGGCGCTTCCCTCCACGTCCTCCACGTCCTGGAGCCCGAGCCCAGCTACACGGCCTACGGTTTCACGCCGGACGAATTCCCGGCGATCCACTTGTTTCAGGAAGAGGCGAGGAAGCGGGCGACGAAGAAACTGGATGAACTGCTCGGACAAGTTTCCAGCAGCGTCACGGATGCCACGGTGCACCTCGCGGAGGGCAGTCCCCTCCATGCCGTGCTGGACTATGTGAAGAAGGCTTCCGGGGACCTGGTCGTCGTCGGCGCACACGGCCACGGGGCCATGGCGGCGCTTCTGCTCGGCAGCGTGGCGGAAGGGATGGTGCGGAAGGCGGTGGTGCCGACGCTGGTGATTCCCGCGGCACCGGAGAAATGATGCCATCCACCTCCGATCAAGCCACCTTCGGCATCGCGGCGCCGAGGAAGGAGCGGTAGCCTTCCTCGCCCATGTAGCGCGACAGTACCGCCGCCGGGGCTTGCCGCAGGTCCACGAGCACCAGCGCGTCCAGGACATCGGAGAAATCCGGATCCACATTGAACTCCAGCAGCGTGGCGTTGAGCTTGAGATACTGGCGGAGGAGGACCGGCACGCCCTTCCGGTCGGGCTCGGTGGCGGCGACGGCGGCGGAGACCTCCTCGATCGATTGGAGGCGCGCGCTGATCCCGCTTTCCCCCGGCAGTCGGCCGTAGGGATGATAGGGGTGCACCCAGCGCGACATTGTATCATCCTGCCGCCGGTCGCGCAGGAAGCGCACGATCAGGTCCTGGGATGCCGCCGAATAGTCGCTCGAGATGCTGACCGGGCCGAAAAGCCGTGCGTAGCGCGGGCGTTCCGCCACGAACCGCCCGATCCCGCGCCACAGCAGGGCCAGCGGGTGAATCGATTTCTGATACTCCGGAGCGACGAAAGAACGTCCCAGCTCCAGCCCCGGCTTCAGGAAATCGAGAAAGGGCTGCTCGAAGCGGAAGAGGGTGGAGGTGTAGAGGGCCGTGGGTCCGCCGGCTGCCAGCAGCACGTCCGTGCAGCCGAGGCGATAGCCGCCCGCGACTTTCCCGGCCTCCCGGTCCCAGAGGAAGAGATGGAGGTAGCTTGCATCGAAGGAATCAAGGTCGAGCGGCTTCCCGGTGCCCTCGCCGACGGCGCGGAAGGATACTTCCCGCAGGCGGCCGATTTCATGCAGCACGCAGGGGATCTCCCAAGCGGCGGCGAGGAATACGTCGAGCTTGCCCTGGGAGGCGAGGGGACCGCGGCGGTTCAGGTCCGAGATCTCGGCGAGCACTTCCACCGGATCGGCCGGCTCCGCGATGGTTTGGAATGATGCGTTCATCTGCGGTGGGATTGGCACCGAGCATGCCCTCGGCGGCTGCCTCCTGTCGCATCGAAGAATTTCATCGGTTCATCGGCTGAGCCGATGAAGTTCCCGGAGCGACTCCAAGGAAGGAGCCATTAAATCCGGGTAGGGGTCGAATCCGCCTCGCCGACATTGTCGTCACACGAGAGAGTGCCCCGCTTCACGGCCGGGGGGCCCGGGGTGGGTTTTCAGGCATCCATCGCCATTACCCGTTTCCGCAGGATCGCGGCGGCGTCTTCCGGCCCGGAGCCGTCAAGCCCGGCGGGTTCCGCGCGGCAGATCACGGTTTGTCCCCGCATGGCCAGCAGCACCCGGGGCAAGAGTGCCGTACGCACCAGCGGATGAATGCCTCCGGCTAAGTGGAACCACGGCGGCGTCTTCCCGAAGAACCGGGCCAGCACCACCTGCGCTCCGCATCTCCCGGCCAGCGCGGCGATGTGGGGCGACCACGGGCTTTCCTCCACGCCGCTATCGTTCCAATGGGCAACCTCGCCCGAGGGGAAGACGGCAAGCAACCCGCCGCCGCGAAGATGGGCCAAGGCGCGGCGTAGGGATGCGGAGTTCTTCCCGGCCGCTCCCTCTCCGCCCAGAATTGAGAGAGGCAGCATGAAGTCTCCCAAGACCGGGAGGCCGGCGGCCATCTCGTTCGCCATTAGCAGCGTATCGGGGCGCCGCGCCCTGCAGAGAGCCCCCAGCGTCAAAGCATCCGCCCCGCCGAAGGGATGATTTGCCATCACCACCACCGGACCTTCCGCGGGAATCGCCCCGAAGCCTTCCGCCCGGATCTCCAGCCCGAATGCGGCCACGGCCGCGGCAAAGGGCTCGCCCTGCGCGACCGCTCCCCGGTGGAACAAGGACCGCACCTGGCGCAAGCCGAGGAGCCCGTCCAGCGCTCGCCGCAGGTCGTCCCTCCATCCCTTGCCCTCCAGAAAAGGAAGGGCTGATCTCAGGTCGAAGGTTTCCCGATCCGGGGGCATGTCGCGGAGTCCACCCGACCCGGGGAAAGGATCAAGCCTTCTTCTGCTCCTTCAGCGCGTCCCGGATCTCCATGAGGAGCTTTTCCTGGGTGCTCGGGGCCGGAGGTTCGGCGGGTGCCTCCCGTTCCTTCTTGAGAATGCCGAGGGCCTTCTTGACCACCAGGTAAACCGCGAATGCCACCAATACGAAGGAGATGAAATCGGTGATGAACTGGCCGTAATTGATGGCCGATTCGGGGACGGCGGCCGCTACTTCCCTGCCGTTCTCGATCCGGGCGGGGACGGCGTCCTTGAGCACGAACTTCATTTTCTTGAAGTCGATCCCCGCGATCAGGATCCCGAGAGGGGGCATGAAAAGGTTGTCCACCAGCGACTTCACCACCGTGCCGAAGGCACCGCCGATGATGATGCCGACGGCCATGTCGATGAGATTGCCTTTGAAGGCGAATTCCTTGAAGTCCTTGAGCATGGTTCGAGAGGGAAAGTTCGCTCCCATGGAAGCAGCCCTTCTAACACCGCGCAATGAGGATTCTCCGGCCGCCGGGCGCGTCCTTCCTAGTCCTCCTCGTCCTTGGCCCCCTTCACGCGCACCTTGCCACGCAGCTTCGCCTCGATGAAGGCGTCGATATCGCCGTCCATGACGTGCTGGATGTTCCCGCTTTCATGGCCCGTGCGCAGGTCGAGCACCTTCTGGTACGGCTGGAAAACATAGGAGCGGATCTGGTTGCCCCAGGCGATGTCGCCTTTCTCGCTGTAGGCGCGGTCGGACTCCGCCCTGCGCTTGTCTTCCTCGATCTGGAAGAGCTTGGCCTTCAGGATCTCGTAGGCGAGTTCCTTGTTGGCACCCTGCGAGCGGGCGTTGGTGGAGCGGATCAGGATGCCGGTTGGCAAGTGGCGCAGAAGCACGCCGGTCTCCACCTTGTTCACGTTCTGGCCGCCCTTGCCGCCGGATCGCATGGTGGTGATCTCGATGTCCTTGTCGTTGATCTCGATCTTGATCTCGTCGTTGATCTCCGGCGTGGCATCGACGGAGGCGAAGGAGGTGTGGCGTTTGCCGGCGGAGTCGAAGGGCGAAATGCGCACCAGGCGGTGCACCCCGCGCTCGTTCTTCAGGTAGCCGTAGGCGTAGTCGCCCGTCACCTTGATCGAGGCGCCGCGCAGGCCGGCCTCGTCGCCGTCTTCCCAGTAGATCGTCTCGCAGGTGAAGCCCTTCCGTTCCGCCCAGCGGGTGTACATCCGGAAGAGCATCTGCGCCCAATCGCAAGCCTCGGTACCGCCGGCCCCCGCCTGGATTACCAGATAGCAGGAGGACGCGTCGTTCGGCCGGTCGAGCAGCGTCAGCAGCTCGAAGGAGGAAATGTCCTTGTCCAGATCGGCGGCTGCCGCGACCGCTTCGGCGGCGGCATCGTCGTCGTCGAATTCCTTGGCCAGCTCGATCGCCGCCATCAGGTCGGCGTAGCGGCCGTTCAGCTTCTCGAAGGCCCCCAGCTTCTTCTTCAGGCCGGCGATGCGCGTGTTCGTCGCGCGGGCCTTTTCCTGATTGTTCCAGAAATCCGGGTCGCCCATGGCGGCCTCGAGCGATCCGATCTCCCGTTCCAGGGTCGGGACGTCAAAGATACCTCCCGAGCTGGGTCAGACGGCTCTTCAGAGCGTCCGTATCCAGCGCCAGGAGGTCGGCGGTTTGGGGTTCGGCCATAAGGTGGCGGGAAGGTGGGGACGCAGGCGGGGCGAGTCAAGGAGGAGGATGAGCGGTTTGCGCCGTTCCTAATCTTGCGAGCGGCGTTCGATCATTCCTTGCAGTTCGCCCCGCAGGTCCGGAGCGTCAATCCAGCCGATCGGGCGAATCGCGATTTGCGTCCCGTTCTCCGACACCCGGGCGACGAACATTCTGCCGTGCCGGTGAATTGAAACCTGATAAGCTTCCGCGGCACCCTCTTTTCTTGATGCGGGGGCTAGCTGGGCCTCGTGAACCACGAGGCTCGCTAAAGCTAGGGCGGGCGCGGGCTCACCCGGTTCAATTGCCTTGGTTGCGAGCTCTTGCAGCTTTAGGTAGAGTGACTTGTTTGCAACTACGTACTCGTTGCAGGTGGTGTTTTCGATGTGCCACCGGCCATCGGGTAACTTCTCCACCGGTGGCACCCGGATCTCATGGGATTGCCGGACAACTTCCCGCACTAGCTTGTCGAGCACGGTGGCAGAGGTGAAGAGACCCAATCGGCGTCGAACAATCAGTTCCGGCGTCGTGATCCGCTCCGTGAGATCGAAGCGTTTTATCGTCCAGACGGGCCGCCCCTGTTCCCGGCGAAGCCCGTTGCTGCTATACGAGATGCTGATTTCGTAAGCAGTGCCGCTTGCTTTGTTAACGGGCTCGATCACTACATGGGCGAAGAAGCCGCCCCCGCCATCGCCGATGCCCGTCCCCGGTGCAAAAGCGGGACGCGTCTTTGCCAGAGCCTCCATCTCCCGGAACCACTCGTCACTCGCAATCCGGTAATCCGGACGATCTTTCGGTGCTTTCCAAGAGTCTTCGGAAGATTCCTTGTCGGGGTCTGCCGGTGGAGGATTTTCACCGAGTGCCGCGGGTAGGGCAGTGGCAAGAGCCAGCAGGAAACTGAGCAGAGGGGGAACCGCCTTCACCGTCGTGAGGATGAGGCCTTTCCGAAAGGATTCAAGCGTTCAAGGGGCAGCTTCGCAGCTTGCCTCCCATCTCTTCCAAGGATTGAATGGAATTCCACGAGAGCTTTCATCTCCCACGTCCGATGTCCCGTCTCGCATCCATCTTCACTTGCCTGCTGGCCCTTCTGGTCGCCAGCCCGCTGTGTTGTTGTGCGGGTGACCTCGTGGAGAGGGAGCAGTCGGCCTCCTGCTGCTGCTGCGGGGAGGGGGAGGAGAAGAAATCTCCCGATCACGCGTGCCTGTGTGCAAGCGATGCCCCGCGGGAACTTCCGGACGCTGCCCTGCCGCCTTCCGGCGCGGGAATGGCGGTCGCGCTGCAGCCTGCGGCCGTCTGGCTGCCGGTGGCGGCGGAAAGCGGGATCGGCCTGCGCCCGCGCTGGCAGCCTTCCGTCCCGTGGCACGCGCCGCCGGGCGTGCGGCGTGCTCTATTGGTTAGCAGGATTTTGTGACAAGGGCGGGTGCGGCTCCTTTCTGCCGCGCACCTGATGTCCCTTGCGGTGCTCTTCGCGCCTGCAGGGCCTTCCCCTTGTTACCAGACCTGTCCTTTCCATGAAGATTTTCCCTATTTTCCTCACCTGTGCCGTCACCACGGCGGGAGCTCATCCGGTTTCCTTCGAGGGTGCCTGGCAGTTCATGCTCGGCTCCACCGATTCCGTCCAAAACGTGGAGCTCTACCGTTCCTACACCCCGAAGGCCGCCTTCGGCTTCCATGCGATGCGTTTCGAGGACGAACGCGACGACGACCATTTCGCCGCACTCCAGCATAATTGGCTCCTGCACCGGTGGAACCTGCCGGAGGCCCAGGCCAATGTTTACCTCGGCCTCGGGGCCGGATTCGCGAAGGAGGACGGCAATTCCGCCGCTCCCGCCGGTCTCGGATTCTTCCGGGCCGATTACGAAACGCGGCGGATCTACACCGCCTTCGAATCGAAGTTCGTCGGCTCCGAGGACGTCTCCCGGGCGGTCACCAGCGCCTCCTTCGGGGTCGCCCCTTACAAGGCGGAGTTCGAGGAGCTGAACACCTGGCTGATCGTGCAATTCGAGCACGTCAGCGGCATGGAGGACGATCTCGACGTCATTCCCAAGATCCGCCTCTTCAAGGGGCCTTATTTCCTCGAACTCGGGTGCTCGCTCGACGGCGACCCGCTCGTGAATTTCATGATCCACTTCTAACAAAAACTATTCCCGTGAACCATTCCATCATCCTCAGTTTGCTCGGTGTCTGGCTCTTCCTTTCCGGAACCGCCCGCGCCGCCACCGACCGCACCATGACCGTAAAGACCACCGTGGACGGCATGGTCTGCTCCTTCTGCGCCCAGGGCATCGTCGCCCACTTCAAAAAACATCCGGCCGTCTCGAACGTGTACGTGGATCTCACGCGCAAGCTCGTCCTGCTGGAAGAGAAGAAGGGGGCTTCGATCAGCGACAAGGAGATTACCGAATTCATCAAGAAATCGGGCTTCGAGCCGAAGAAGGTCGAGAGGGTTACCGAAACCTTCGAGAAGGTGAAGACGGCGAAGAAATAGGGGTGCGCGAAGGGCCTGATTTCGATCCGGGGCGTTTTTCTCCCTTGCAAATATACCCATACC
Organism: uncultured Luteolibacter sp.; assembly: GCA_966211015.1. Taxonomy (GTDB): domain Bacteria; phylum Verrucomicrobiota; class Verrucomicrobiia; order Verrucomicrobiales; family Akkermansiaceae; genus Haloferula. The sequence goes on from CBIHMP010000028.1 coordinate 20,288, forward strand.
CCCTATAAGTATATCCATGCAGCGCGAGTGCCATGAACACAAACCCTTGATGAGCCGGGTGAACCGGATTTCGGGCCAGGTGCAGGGGATCGGCCGGATGATCGAGGAGAACCGGGATTGTCCCGAAATCCTGCACACCATTTCCGCCGTGCATTCGGCCCTCCGGGGACTGGAAGCGAAGCTGCTGGAAGATCACGTCCGTCACTGCGTCACCGAGGCTGCTGCCGATCCGAAGCAGCTCGACCGCCGGATGGAGGAGCTGATCGATCTCTACAAGCGCCGCCTTGCGTGAACGCCTCGTGCCCGGGGACCACCCAATCCGAATCTTACCATGAAATCTTGCCATACCGATCCCGCAAAGCCGGAAAGCCGGCCGTCTTGCTGTGCTCCCGTGAAGGAGGCCAAGCCTTCGTGCTGCGGTGGCCATGAGGAGGCAGCCGCATCCTGCTGCACGCCCGGAGAGAAGAAACTCGATTGGCTGCTTTGGGGATCCCTCGCGCTTGTAGCCGCAGGGATCGCCGGGCATTTCATCGGAGCAGGGCCCGGGTGGTGGCACATCTTTTCCCACGGCACGGCGGAGTTCATGTCGAAAGCCTGGTGGGGTCTGCTGGCGGGAATCGTCGCCGTGGGCGTGATCGGGCGATTGCCGCAGGATCTGGTGTCGGGGCTGCTTGGGAAAGGCGGCAGCTTCACCGGGATTCTTCGCGCCACTTTCGCAGGGACTCTCCTGGAC
>CBIHMP010000029.1:0-20909 GCA_966211015.1 uncultured Luteolibacter sp.
CCTTGCGCATCTCCTCCGGCTTCAGGCGCGTCAGGTCGCGGCCTTTGAAAAGCACCTCCCCTTGCAGGATCTTGCCGGCGGGTTGCGGGAGCAGGCGGATCAGGGACATCGCCGTGACGCTCTTGCCGCAGCCGGACTCACCCACGATGCCGAGCGTCTTGCCCCGCTCCACCTCGAAGGAAACCTGATCGACGGCGCGGATCAGCCCGCCCTCCGTATCGAAGGCGGTGATCAGATCGCGGACCTGGAGCAAGGGTTCGGACATCGGCTCAGTTTTCGGCGGGAGGAGGAGTCGCGTTCATCTTCCGGTGCTGGTCGAAGATCAGGTTTCTCTCCGGGAAGGTCCTGCCGCTCGTCATCGCCTCCAGGGTGTCCTTCTGGACCTCCGGATCGATCCAGTGGACGTGGTTCATCTCGGGCTCGTTGCCCAGGCGGACGTTGAAGTTCTCCGGCCAGCGGACCCAACGCCAATAGCCGACGCGGTAGAAGGGGCGGCGGATGGAAGGCACCCAGACCGCACGCTCGTGGAAGATCTCCTCCAGCTTGTAGCTGGTCTCGCGGATCACCTCCAGGCTGCGGGCGTTGCGGTTTTCCTCAAGCAGCTTGTCCACTTCCGGGTCGGCGAAAACGCTGATGTTGTTCGTCATCGGCCGCGGCTTGCGGGTGCCCGGCTCGTAGGCGTCCTTCGAATGGAAGCCCTGGTAGTAGTCCGGAAAGGGCAACTGGTTCTGGAAACCGGTGAAGGCGATCTCGTGCTCCTTCCTCGATACCTTTTGGAAAGAAGCGGTGGGGTCCATTGCCTCGAGCTTGAATTCCACCCCCGCGCGCAGTGCCTCCTCCTTGAGGCGGAGCAGCACCGGGATCCACACCGGCACCCGCGGGAAGCTGATTGTGAACGACAGGCGCCGGCCCTGCGAATCCCGCAGCACGCCGTCCGGTCCCTGCTCCGTGTAGCCCGCGCGGGCAAAGGCCTCGCGCGCCAGCTTCACCGAGTAGGGCCGGGTCTTGAGCGTCGGGTGCGACATCTCGCCGTACCCCTCGTTCAGGAGATTCAGGCGCTGCCCGTCCCCCCGGAAATCGAGGTCGATCACCTTCTGCCAGTTGGAGGCATGCTGGAGGCCGATCCTCACGTCCAGATTGTCCAGCGGCGGGCGGCTGAGGTTGAAATACAAGCCGCGGGAAACGGCGGGGTACTCGTTGTAGAAGGTGGCCTTCTCGACGTAGCCGTTGAAGACCTTGTCCACCTCCGTCTTCTCATACCACTGGTTCGAGTCGCCGATGAGATAGACGTCGATGTCCCCGCGCAGGAAGAGCTGGAAGACCTTCGAATCGTCGCGCACCTGGAGGTACTCGATGCGGTCGGGATTGAAGCGGTGTTTGAAGTATTTCTTGTCCTTCGCCCACCAGTCTTGGACCCGGGTCAGGGCGATGGAGCGGCCTTTCAGAATGTCTTCCTCGCGGATGCGGTAGGCACCGGTGGTCGGGCGCGGACGCCAGGCGTAGCGGGATTCGAAATCCGGCCCGAACTCGCGGTAGAACTCCTCCTGGAACGGCGCGATGAAGCCGGCGAATCCCTCTGCCAGCGGCTTCGGCGTGGCCAGGCGGATGCAGAGGTAATCCTTTCCGTAGCTGGCGATGCCCCAGTACTGCTCGCCGTAGTAGGCGCGGTAGAAAGGCTCGGTGAGGTAGGGCGAGAGATAAACGTAGAAGGTCATCATCCAGTCGCCGGAGGTCACCTCGCGGCCGTCCGACCACTTCGCGTCGTCGTCGATATGGAAGTAAACCGTCTGGCCGTCCGCAGCCACCGACCAGCGGTCGGCGAGGTTCGGGATGACGTTCCCCGTTTCCGGATGGAAGCTCGTGAGGGCGAGTTCGATGTCGTCCCAATGGTAGCTGCGGAAGGAATTGTTCGCCTCGCGCCCGCAGGAGCGGATGGTCGGCGGATAGCCGCCGCCGGGGATGTAGCTGTGGAAGGTGCCGCCCTTCTTCGCCTGCGGGGAGCCCAGCTCGGGCTCGTCGAGATTCGAGGTCCACTGGAGGTCCTCCGGCAGGTCCTCCTCGGTGAAGAATTCAAAGTAGTCCGGCCGCTGCTGGCGCCGGAGGATGTCGTCGAGCTCGCGCTGTTTATCGGCGCGGCTGGTGTCCGGCAGATCCCCCGCCATTTCCTTCTCCAGCTCTACCCTGCGCTTGGCCATGGCTTCCGCGACCCCGGCGTTGTAGCGCTCGTAGAAGGCTTCGCGCTCGGCGGTGTTGTCGAAGGGTTGGACCTCGACGGCCTTCTTGCAGGAGGGGGCGGCGGCCCACACCAGGGCCGCGATGGCTGGCATGAGGAGGCGCGTCATTGGTAGGTGGTGAATTTCTTGGGATCGTAGGCCTCGCGGATCGCTTCGCCCACGAAAGTGATGAGGAGCAGCACGAAGACCATCATCCCGAAGACGGAGCTGACGATCCATGGCGAGGAAAGATTCGAGGTGCCGTCATCCAGCAAGCGTCCCCAGCTCGGATATTTTTCCGGCAAACCGAAGCCGAGAAAATCGAGCGCCGTCAAAAGCGTGGCCAGACCCGCGATGCTGAAGGGCAGCAGGGTCACCAGGGTGGCGATGGAATTCGGCAGGATGTGGCGGAAGATCACCCGCGCGGTACTTGCTCCCTGTACGCGCGCCGCGGCCACGTAGTCCCGCGCCTTTTCCCGGTAGGTGGTGGTGCGCAGGTAGATCGAGACGCCGATCCAGGAGAAGATGCAGAAGATCAGCAGGACCCGGATCAGCGTCACCTTGTCGAGGCCGATATTTGCGGTGAGGATCATGACGATCAGCAGGAAGGGCACGTTGCTCAGCACCTCTTCCACCCGCTGGGCGACAAGGTCGAACCAGCCGCCGTAGTAACCCTGGAGACAGCCGATGAGGATGCCGATGCCATAGGTGAGCACGACGTAGAGGACGGCCGCCTTGAAAATGAGCTGCATGCCGCCGTAGATCTGCGCGGCGATGTCCCAGCCCTTGGAATCGGTGCCGAGCAGGTGCGTGGTCTCCCACTCTCCGAACGAGGGGGGCGCGGGCGAGTAGATCAATTCGATCCACGAACCGGCGGGGACCTGCCCGGCATCGCCGGTGACCCCGGATTCGGCCAACGACCCTGCCCTCCACTCCTCCCGGCCGGCGAAGTCCCCTTTCTCGTCATAAACGGAAGTCGTGCCGTCGCGGAGGCCCTTCCGGAAACGGGCGGAGCGCACGATCACGGTGGAATCGTCCTCCCGGAATTGGCTGGCTTGGCCGTCGTAGGGCTCGCGATCGCCGGGCCGGTGCAATTTGCCGTCAATTTCCACGAGGGTCCGGCGCACCACCTCGTCCGAATCGAAGGTGGGGTCCCAAGGGATCGGCGCGAGGACGACGAGGTTCCCCGACTTCTGCTCCTGGAATTTGGTCCGCAGATCCCGGTAGTTCGCTTCCTGGTCCCCGGTTCCCCCGAAGTACTTGTCGCTATAGCCTTCCTCCCGGAACGCCGGGAAATACCAGGTGCCATCGTATTTGAGGGCGAGCGCGCGCTTGCCGACCAGCGCCTGATCGAGCATCGCCAGCAGCACCAGCAACATGAGGAGCTGGAAAGACGTCCAGCCGCGGCCGATCGAGCGGAAGCGCCCGAGGCGGCGGAGCGTCAGTGGATTCCACTGGAACTTCCCGCCGAAGACCATCAGCAGCAGCCCGGCGAGGATCGACAGGCCGCAGAGCGAGTAGCCGACGATGTCGCCTTGGTTCTCCCGCAGCCAGCGCAGGTTCGCGGGGATCAGGCGCAGGTTTGCGATGCCGTCCACCAGGTGGCCCTTTTCCGGTGCCTCGAAGATCTGGTCCGGCGTGGCCGTGAAGGAGAAAAACCAGCGCAGCGATGGCAGCGCGAGGCCGTGATAGTGGGAGGCCGCGGCAAGGATCGCCACGAGCAGGAGCAGAAGACCGGCTTTTCGGGGAAAGGTCATGTCACTTGTAGCTGACCCTCGGATCCACCACGGCCACGGAGAGGTCCGACAAGACATTGCCGATGAGCATCAGTACCGATGAAAAGAAAACGACGCCCATGATGAGGGGTTCGTCGCGCTCCAGGATCGCGCTGAACTGGAGAAGACCGAAGCCGTTGATGTCGAAAACCTTTTCAATCAGGATTGAGCCTGTCACCAGCAGCGCCACGTTGTTTCCGAAGGTGGTGGCGATCGGGATAATCGAGTTCCGGAAGGCGTGGCGGAAGACCGCGCGGGGGAAGGACACGCCTTTCGCCGCCGCGGTGCGCACGTAGTCCGCGGCCAGATTGTCCATCAGATTGTTCTTCATGAGCATGGTCATGAAGGCGAAGCTGCCGATGAGGTAGCAGATCAGGGGCATGAAGGCGTGATGCAGCACGTCCTTTACCTTGCCTGCGGCGGAGAGGGTCTCGAAGTCATCCCCGATGAACCCGCGCAAGGGGAACCAGCCCAGCTTCGCGCCGAAATAGACGATCATGATCGATCCGAGGGCGTAGCCGGGCACGGCATAGCCCGCGAAGACGGCGATCGACGAGACGTTGTCCAACCAGGTGCGGTGGCGGATCGCTTTCAGGATCCCCAGCGGCAGGCAGAGGCCATAGATGGCGATCATGCTGGCGACGCCGTAGAAAATGGAAACCGGCATCCGCTGGAGGATCATGGACCACACCGGATCCTGATACTTCGAGGAAGCGCCGAGGCTCCCTTGCAGGAGGCCGTCGTAATCGGATTTGAAAATCACCGCGCGATGCCCGGGCATTTTCGGGAGCTCCACCCCTTTGACCCACTTGCTCCAGCGCTTGGCCTGTTCCTCGGGCGTGCGCAGGCGCACGTTCCAGCCGGTCGCGTCGAATTTGTCGTCGGGGACGATTTTCACGTTCCCCTCGTCGTCGCGCTCCACGGTGGCCAGATGCACGGTACCCGGCACGGGGATCTTCACCTGCTTCTCTCCGGCGGGAAACTCCTTGCCCGCTTTCGTATTCTCGAAATCCCGGGGCACGATGCCGAGCCATTCCGCATAGGCGCGCGGTACGCTCTTGTCCCGGTTGAATTTTTCCTCCAGCTCCAGCACCTGGGCGGCGGTGAGGGAAAAGCCGGACTCCGCGCGGGACCGCTTCGCCTTCGAGTCCCCGCCCATCAGGGAAGCGAGGCTCTGCTCGAGAGGACCGCCCGGTGCCAGCCGGTTCACCGCGAAGACCAGTGCCGTGATCCCCAGCAAGGTCAGCGGGATCAGCAGGAGGCGGCGCAGGAAATAGGCTTTCAAATGCTGGCTTTTCGGGGACGGCTCCGGCGGTTCTAGCGAACCTCCCCCGCCTTGCAAGTTCCCTCGGGCGAAAGCCGCCGCTTTGACAGAATTCCCCGCGAAAGCCGCCAAACCCGCCAAAGCAGCCGATTGGTTCAAAATTTCCCTGCAATCCCGGCGCGGGACACGCTAGTGCTCGGCCACGCATGATTCGAGTCGCCCCTTTCCTTCTTGCCGCCCTCCTCTGCCTGACCGGCTGCAACAGGGAAGAACAGCTCGGTTCGGGGGAAACCCTGGTCGAGAAGGCGAACCGCGAAGGAGTCCTGATCATGGGCAACTCCAACGAGCCCAAGGGACTGGATCCCCAGGTCGTGACCGGGGTATTGGAAAGCAACATCCTGCGCGCGCTTTTCGAGGGCTTGGTGTCCGACCATCCCAGCGAGGATGCGACCGTGCTGCCCGCGGGAGCCGAGGTCCTGGAACCCGATGAAACGGCCACGGTCTGGACCGCCAAGCTGCGCCCGAATGGGAAGTGGTCGGACGGAATGCCGGTGACGGCGCACGACTATGCCTTTTCCTACCAGCGTATCCTTTCGCCGGAATTCGCGGCGAAGTATGCGGAGATGCTTTATTTCTTGAAAGGCGCGGACCGTTTCAACAAGGGCGAGACCACGGATTTCAAGGAAGTGGGAGTGGAGGTCGTCGATGATCTCACGCTGCGCCTGACCCTCCGCGGGCCCACTCCTTACTTCCCGCAGATCCTGAAACATTACACCTGGAATCCGGTGCCGCAGCATGTCGTGCTGAGACATGGCACGATGACCCAGAAGGGTAACGCCTGGTCGAAGCTCGGGAACATCGTTTCCAACGGCCCTTACCGGCTCAAATCCTGGCGTCGCAACGATCACCTCGAAGTGGAGCGCAACCCGCAATATTGGGGCGCGGACAAGGTGACCCTGAACGGGGTGCGCTTCCTGCCGATCAACAATTCCTACACGGAGGCGCGCATGTTCCGCGACGGGCTGATGCACGTGACCTACACGGCACCCCCCGAAATCGTGGACCTGATGAAAAAGGAGAATCCTTCGGTGCTCCGGCAGGAGCCCTACGTCGGCACGCTTTTCTTCCGTTGCAATACGAAGCGCAAGCCGCTGGACGACCAGCGGGTGCGGCGGGCCCTGAACCTCGCTTACAACCAGCAGGAAATCTGCAGCAAGATCCTGCGGGGCTACAAGCCGGCCTACGGGATGACCCCGCCGATGGCGGGCTACGATACCCCCCGCGCCATTAGCTACGATCCGGAGACCGCCCGGCGCCTGCTGGCGGAGGCGGGCTTTCCCGGCGGGAAGGGCTTCCCGCGGCTGAAGATCCTCATCGCGAGCCGGGAAACCGCCGCCACCGTGGCCCAGGCCGTGCAGGCGATGTGGCGCAAGGAACTCGGAATCGAGGTGGAGATCGAGAACAAGGAATGGACGGCCTATCTCGCGGCCATGCAGGAATTCGACTACGATCTCGCATCCTCCGGGTGGATCGGCGACTACCTGGATCCCCTCACCTTCCTGGAAATGTGGACGGGCGGGAACGGGAACAACCTGACGGGCTGGTCCAGCAAGCCCTACGAGGAGCTTCTCCAGAAGTCCCACCAGGAGCCCGACGCAGCCAAGCGCTACAGCCTGCTGCGCGAGGCGGAGACGATCATGACCGCCGAATCCCCCACCCTGCTGATCGCCTGGTACGCCCGCAACTACCTGATGGCCCCTTCCGTGGAAGGCTGGCACCCCCTCTTGCTCGACAATCACCCTTACGACGTGCTGCACCTGCGCTCCAAGTGATCCCCTGCCATGACCCGCATCATCCTCAGCCGCCTGTTCCAAGGCTTCGTGACCTTGTTCATCCTGGTCACGATCACCTTCTTCCTCGTGCGCATGATGCCGGGAAGCCCCTACACCGACGAGAAGGCGCTGCCGAAGCACATTCTCGAACAACTGAAGTCTTACGTGGGCTTGGACCAGCCGCTGCCGGTCCAGTACTTCAACTACTTGAAAAACCTCATCGTGGAGCAGGACCTGGGGATCCTCCTGAAGCGGGAGGGCGTGAAGGTGTCTGAAATCATCAACCAATCCTTCCCCGTCTCCGCATTCCTCGGGGTGCTCTCGATCGGCATCGCGCTGCTCGTGGGGCTTCCCGCCGGGGTGATCGCCGCGGTGAAGAAGAACGGGCCGCTCGACTATGCCTGTCTGGCCGCCGCCATGACCGGGATCTGCCTCCCGAGCTTCGTGATCGGTCCCTTGCTCGCGGTTTCCGCGGGCCTCGGGCTGAAGTGGCTGAACGTGGCCGGCTGGAACAGCCCCACGGACTGGATCATGCCCGCCTTGACGCTGGGGATGGTGAATGCCGCCTACATCGCCCGCCTCACCCGCGGCGGTATGCTCGATGTGCTCAACCAGGACTACATCCGCACCGCGCGGGCGAAGGGCGTGCCGGGATTCAGGATCGTCACCCGGCATGCCATGCGCGGCGGCTTGATTCCGGCGGTGGCCTTCGTGGGCCCCGCTTTCGCGGGCATGATTTCCGGATCCTTCGTGATCGAGACCATCTTCCAGGTCCCGGGAATGGGGCAGCATTTCGTGAATGCCACCACCGACCGCGAGTATTTCCTGATCCAGGGCCTCGTGCTCTTCTACGGCTTCCTGATCGTGGGTGCGAACCTGCTGTCGGACCTGGCCCAGATCGCCCTCAACCCGCGCCTGCGCGCCGCAGCCTGATCCTTCACTCTCCCATGTCTCAACCGATCGAAAAGGGTTCCTCCATGTGGCAGGATGCGTGGCACCGGCTGTCCCGCAACAAGGCGGCGATGCTCGGCTTGTGGTTCCTCGTGCTGATCGTCCTGCTCTGCTTCCTGGGCCCCCTGATGCCCTTTATCAAGAGCCCGACGGCGATCAACCTGGACAGCGCCGGAGCCGCCCCGGATGCCGAGCACTGGCTGGGCACCGATCAACTCGGCCGGGACGTGATGTCCCGGGTGCTCTATGGCGGCCAGATCTCCCTGCTGGTGGGATTCGTGGCCACCGCCGTGGCCGTGCTCATCGGCCTGGTTTACGGAGCCGTATCGGGGTATTTCGGCGGCAAGGTGGACGACCTGATGATGCGCATCGTGGATATCCTTTTCGCGCTGCCATTCCTGGTGCTGGTGATCCTCTTCTCGCTGGTGGTCGATAAGCCCGCTTCCGACTTCACCGAATGGGTGATCCGCACGACGGGCTGGAGCCGGGACAAGGTGGCCCCCATCACCACGCTCATCCCCCTTTTCATCGCCATCGGTGCGATCGGCTGGCTGACCATCGCACGGATCGTGCGGGCCCAGGTCATCACCTACAAGCAGCAGGAATTCGTGGAGGCGGCCCGCTCTCTCGGTCTGGGTCACCTCCGCATTCTCTTCCGCCACATCCTGCCGAACGTGGTGGGCCCCATCATCGTCTATACCACGCTGGCGGTGCCGGGCATCATGCTCCTGGAGAGCGTGCTTTCTTTCCTGGGCCTGGGAGTGCAGCCGCCGAACAGTTCGTGGGGGATCTTGATCAAGGAAGGTGCCGACCGCATGGAGACCGACATGGGGCTGCTGATCTATCCCGCCTTCTTCTTCTCGAGCACCCTTTTCGCGCTCAATTTCCTGGGGGACGGCCTGCGGGATGCGCTGGACCCCAAGGCGGCGAAGGACTGAAGCGGTAGCAGTTTCCGGAGGCTAGGAAGCCCCTGCAACGGCCTCACCGCGGTGCACGACCATCTGCGGGAAGGGAATTTCCCAGCCGTGCTCGTTGCAGGCCTCCAGGCAAGCCTGCTGGATCATCCGTTCGAGGGCCGCATATTTCGGGGCAGCTTCCCCGTCGAAGTCGGCGAGGATCAAGTAGTCCAGCGAGCTCGCGGCTGCCCCCTTGAACTCCGCCTTCACGGAGCGCACGTGCTCGCGTCCGAGGGCTTCCACCAGGTGCTTGTGAACGGCTTCCTTGAGAATCTCGGTCACCGTGGAAGTGGCGATCGCGCGGTGGCCGTAGCCGATGCCGAAGGTGCTGGTGACGCGGAAGCCGCGTGAGAGGTTTTCCGGACACTGCTCGAGGAAATCGGGCGTGGGATAGGTCTTCAGGCTGCCGCCCAGGCGCAGGACCACCACCTGATCCGGCGTCTGCTGGATCACCTTGCCGAAACAGCCGTCGTTCAAGCGCGTCCAGTCGTTCTCCTTGGTCGGGAACCACGGCTCCTTCGGATCGGACGGCCGGGAATGGAGAGGGAGCAACTCCTTCACCGGCAGGCGCATGGTACCGCCGGTCAGATCGGGATTACTGAAATCGCAGTACATATTCAGCGCGTCCACCCGCCACGGGATGCCGTCGTAAATCAGCCGCTCTCCCTGACGGACGGAGCCGAGGTTCAGGATCACCTTGATCTGATCGATGTAAGGCGGCAGCGCCCGCTTCGAAGCCCACAGCACTCCCAGGATGAAAATGATCGCGATGGCCAGCATGAGCCAGTCGCCCTTCAGATAGAAAACCAGCGTGGCAGTAAAGAAGGCCAGCACCACCGAGGCACCCGCCACGATGAGATCCGCGGAGCGCGCGACGAGGCCGCCCCCGCCCTTCTTCCGGTGGAGCGGGCTGAATTTCCGGACCGCGACGTAGATCCTCCGGGTGAGAAGATAGACCCCCAGCGCGAGGCCGAACGCCATCAGGAGATTCAGCCCGCGGCTGCGCCAGAAGTCCGAGAACATGCCGGAGACCGCTTCCCATGCGGAGGGGGTATTCCGCTCCCGCTCCTCGATCTGGCGGGTGAGGGTATCCGTCTGGCTGGCAGCTTCGTCCACGCGGCTGGTCCAGAGCTTGCGGGCGCTCTCGAGCTCCTTTTTCACCCCGGCGTCGTCCACCGGTCCCAGCGCGGCTTGCACCCGGCCCAGCGCGGCGCGCGCCACCTTTTCCCGCTCCTGCCAGACCCGGAGCTCCGAGCGCAGCTCCTCCATCTCCCGCGGCTTCGCCGTCGCCTCCCGCAAGCCGTTGAAAAGCGGCTTCAGCAGGTCCTTGAATTCGTTGTCGAAGCTCGCCTCCTTTTCCGCCGCGCTCAGGTAGGCCTTGTCCTCCACCCCGGTCGCCACGATCCTGAAATTCTCGCGGAGCTGGCGCAGGCGCTCGCGCTGGGCATCCACCCGCTCGGTAATCTCCTTTTTCGCCTCCTCGGTGTCCGCCTTCACGAGCTCCGCCCGCAATACCGCAAGCTCCTTCTCCGCCGTCTGCACCGCCGGCACCATGCCTTCCAGCGTCTCCAGGTTCTTGGCGACATCCGCCGGCGGCGGCATGGCCTCCGGCTTCTTCTGGGCGAGCGCGCTGCCCGTGAGAAGGAGGATCGCCGATAATCGCGGGAACATCATGCCACGGAGCCTATTACGGCTGCGGGGGAGCTTGCCAGCAAGTAGCGCAAGGTTTCGCCCTGCGTACGCTTCCCTTCAACCGACCCGCCCCTGCCACGCCCACAGGGTGGGATCCAGCTCCGCCCGGGCGGCCTCGATCAGGGGGGCACCATCGGCAGCCGCTTCCAGCACCGCGAACATCGTCGATCCGGAGCCGCTCATCAGTGCCCCGGCCACCTCCGGCCGGCGCAGCAGCCAGGCCTTCATCTCCGCCAGGAACAGGTGCTTCTGAAACACCGGCCGCTCCAGGTCGTTCACCAGCTCTCCCCAAGGAAAGTTTTGAGGCCCATAAGGGATGCCGGGCAGCTCCCGGGAGGCGGTCCAGCGCTTGTAGGCATCGGGCGTCGCCACGCCGAAATCCGGCTTCAACAGGACCACGTTCAGATCCGGCGGATCCCCGGCAGCTTCGATCCGCTCTCCCCGCCCGCTCGCACGCGCGGCCGGCGGTCCTAGGAAAAAGGGAATGTCCGAGCCCAGGGTGGCGGCGATTTCCATCAGCCGCTCCGTCCCCAGCGCATCGCCGTTCAGGCGGTCCAGCGCTCGCAGGGTAGCCGCGGCATCGCTGCTGCCGCCACCGAGCCCGGCACCGTGAGGGACCCGCTTTTCGAGATGGATGGCAAGCGGTCGAGCCAATCCTGCCGCAGCGCGGTAGGCGGCGAGGGCCTTTAACACCAGATTCGAGCCATCCGAGGGCACGCCGGGGTCGTCGCACGTGAAAATGTCCTCCTCGGCCTCGGCAAAGGAGAGCCGGTCGCAGAGGCCGGGGAGCCGCACCATGAGGCTATCGATCTCGTGGAAACCGTCCTCCCGCTTCCCCAGCACGCGGAGGGAGAGATTCAGCTTCGCCGGAGCTTCGAGGACGAGGGACCCGCTCATGGAGCTACCTCCTCCCGGGCGATGAGGGCCAGCATCCGGCCCGTGTTGCCTTTCTCCATGCGGTAGCTGTAGTGCTGCTCCAGATCCGCGGCCGTGTCCTCGCCCCGATCGTAGAATTCCCCCACCCCCGCCTCCCGGGCTTGGCGGGCGATCTCCGCGGCGAAATCGATCTCGTAATGCGGTGGCCGGATGCAGGGGCCGAGCACCGCCACCAGATCCTGCGGCCGGGTGCCGAAGCGCTCCCCCATCAGGCCGATCGCCTCCGTCAAAATCCCCAGCTCGGAGCCCTTTTTCCCGGAATGCAGCAGTCCTACCGCCCCGGTGCCGCGGTCCGCGAGCCAGATGGCCCCGCAGTCCGCGACGTAAATCCCCAATACCTCGCCGGGAGCCGCCGTCACCAGGCCATCCGTCCCCGGCACCACCGGCAGGCCATCGCCCGCCATCCGCGTTTCCGCGCCGGGCACCACCGCCACGCCTTTCCCGTGGACCTGCTCCGCCCGCCACCAGCGCTCCCTGCCGAAATCCCGGCGCACGAGTGCCTCGTGCACGGGCCGCAGGCGGGCCAGCGTTTCATCGCGGTCCGTCGTCGTTTCAATGCCGTCCGCACGACCGATCCAGCCCGCCCGGAAGCCGGGCAGGCCATTGATCGGATTCAGAAAAGAGAGCGCCTCCGTCACGGGCACAAACCGTAACGGAGGCGCGATCGATCCGCCAAGGGGTAATCGGCGGCCTCGTCGCTCACGCGATAGCGCGCGCCCGAATGGCACGCTTCGTGTGCTCGACGGCCTCTGCCTGGTCTTCGTCCATTTCGGACAGAATTCCTGCGAGGTCCGCGGCAATTTCCTTCCGCATTTTGCTCACGAGTTCCACACCCTTGTTGGTGATGCGGACCATGATTTTGCGGCGGTCTTCCGCGGCGTGGACGCGCTCGACGTACCCGAGCTTTTCCAATCGGTCGACGAGGCCAGTGGCCGCGGCTGTCGAATGACCCATCTTCTTCGCGATATCCGACATCGTCAGATATTCTTCGCTAGAAAGGTAGGCCAGGAGGAAGAACTGGGGGAACGACACGTTGCCTTTGTTGAGTTCGTTTGACAGGTTCAGGATACAGCTACGCTGCGTGAACAGGACGAAGTCAGCGAGGCGATCTGCATCGGCATGCAATGAGGCGCTTGAAGCGCCCGAGGTGCTCAGTTTCATGGCTGGTTGTAGTATTCATCTTTCGGGACATGTAAGGGAGCACAGCCTTTGCGAGGCGGAACCTAACAAGGATGCCGGACTGTAAGCAAGACCAAATTTCAAATTTCTCGCCTAACACCTTGGATTCAGGCCGATCATTTTGAAATTCATGGTTTTGCAGGCATCTCGCCGGATTCTTTTTGTGTTTCAAGCTCGGTGGACTTTTCCCCCTTCGAAGCGGAATCGCCGATCATAGCCGTGTTGCCGGAATCTGCAACAGGTCTATAATATACCGGATCCCCGATCTTCGCCACCCCTGAACGAATGTCGGCCGCAGCAAATTGGCCGAGCTTCTCCCCCGTGGCCACGAGATTGGAGGTGCGGCCTTCCGTCCCCAGCCCGGAAAGCAGCCCGCCATCCGGCACTTTCCAAGACCCGTAGCTCTCCACGAGCACGAAGCCCCCGCCCGAAGGGATCTGCGCCACCCGCCCGACCAGCCGCGGCTTCGTCGGATCTTCCTCCGGCATTTCCTTCTCTTTCTCGAAAAGCGAGCAGGCAGGAAGCAAGGCCGCCAGGGGGATGAGGAGCATGCGCATGAAAGCATAGCGTCACGCCCGCGCCCCGCATTCAAGCATTCCGGGGCGGATGTGCGGAATTCCTTCCGCCGATGGTTGACGACCCTCGCCCGCTGTGTTCAACCTCCGCGCGACGCGAGTTCCGAGGATCGGTGGCTGAGTGGTCGAAAGCACACCTTTGCTAAAGGTGCGTGCCTCACAAGGGCACCGAGGGTTCGAATCCCTCCCGGTCCGCCACTCTGGATGGGCACCTCGGTATCCCGTCGCCTCCCCAAGGGCGCTTCGGAAAGCACGGCCCAAATCAGACCCGCCGTGGATCACGGCAATGATGCAGGCTGCGCCCCGCGGTTTCTCAAACGCCTTCGCAGGTCCTCCAAGCCGCCCAAGATCCGGAGCCCCCCGCGATCCACATAAGCGACCGCTTATACTACCTCGAAATCCGATGGCGAAAGCAGCCATACTCACGCCGGCGTCTTCCGTATTTCATCCAAGGTCTGTGAGACCGGGGTAGCGGCGATGCCGTGAATGAAAATCGATAGCACCACCACCAGCCCCGTCAGCGCGTAGAGCTCCCGCGAGCGAGGGAAGTCGGCCTCGTTGAGGGCATAGGCGAGGTAATAGAACGACCCGACGCCGCGGATGCCGAAGAAGCCAATGGCGAATCTTTCGCGCCAAGAGGCGGTGCGGAAGCCGATGAGGCCGACGATGCCCGAGAGCGGACGGACGAGAAGGACGATGAGGACGGCGGCGGCGACCAGTCTTCCGTTGAGGGGCTCGAGGAGTCCGCCGGCGATGGCTCCGCCGAAAGCGACCAAAAAGACGGCGGTCAGCAGGCGCTCGGTCATTTCCGTAAAACGGTGGAGCGATTCATGGTATGCGTGCTCCCGGTGGTTGCCACGGATGGTGAGGGCACCGATGAAGACGGCGATGAAGCCGTAGCCGCCGAGGTACTCCGTGACACCATAGATGATGAGCGTCGCGGCGAGGGCGGAGGGGCCTACCAGGGCTTTTGCCGTCTCGGTTTTCCCGGGGATAGAGAGGATTAGCCATGCCAGCAGACGGCCCAGCAGATATCCCGCCGCGATTCCGGCGGCGGTTTTATAAAGCACGTGGAGGAGCAGCCAGTCACCGAACCAGCGGTCGAACTCAAGTCCGGCGAGCGCCACGGCGATGGCGGCATGGGTGAAGGGAAAGGCAAGGCCGTCGTTGAGGCCGGCTTCGGAAGTGAGGGTGAACCTGAACTCGTCTTCTTCGGTGTCCCCGGATCCTTCCGCGGTATCGATCTCTGCATTGTCGGACCCGTGCTGGGGAGATCCTACTTGGATTTCGGAGGCAAGCACGGGATCGGTCGGTGCGATGATCGCGCCTAACAAAAGGGCGGTCGCGGGAGCGAAGCCGACCACCCACCAGCCGACCCATGAGGCGAGAGCGATGGACAGGACCATGGTGATGCCCAGCAGACGCCAGGTGCCCCGCCAGCTTTTCCAACCGATCGGACGGTCGATTTTCAGACCGGCCCCCATGAGGGAAATGATGACCACGATCTCGGTGAGATGCTCGGCGAGCAGACCGTGCCGGGCGGGATCCGGCGGCGTCAGGCCGAGAGGCAGCGCGAAGGCGGCATAGCCCATGATGAGCAGGACGATGGGCGCGGATAGCATCCGCCGCCAGAGGAAGCGGGGAAGAAAGGCGGAGGCGATGATGGCGATCCCCAGCACGACGAGCGCGAGATTGTAGCCGTCGAAGGCGTGGAGTTTCTCGAAGAAAGTCATCGGTGCGGGAGCTGGAAGATCGCGAGGGACGGCCGTGAGTCAAAGGGTTCGGCATATCCGATATTCTTGTTAGAAAGCGTGGAAGGCCGGACCTTCCGGCCGAAGAATGTTTGCGGTCCGGCCGCCTTACGCCATCTTGGCCCATGAGCAAACTCCTCGGTATCGCGATCTTCCTTCTCGTATTGTGGGTGGTCCTGTGGGTGGCGTTGAAGATCACCGGAGTGTTCCTGCATTTGCTCTGGGTCGTGGCCATCATCCTCTTCGTGATGTGGGTGATCGGGAAGGTCCGTGGGACGAAGTAGCCGGGTAAAGAATCCGCCCGCTGCAGTGCCTGAGCACCGCTACGCGCATCCTGGATCGGGCGATCTTCTTGCTCCGCCTCTCTTCGCATGCTTCAAAAAAGAGCGTTCCCATACACTCCTAGAGAAACGGATATGAAAGGCGCTGAAACCCCGAAAAATCTCTCACCCGCCCGACGGGACGAGCTGCTCAAAACCTTGCAGGCCCGGTTCGACAAAAACATGCACCGCCACAAGGGTCTCGATTGGACGAAGGTGGCAGCAAAGCTGGAAGCCGCTCCCGGAAAGCTCCGCTCGCTTCACGAGATGGAGAGTACCGGCGGCGAACCCGATGTGGTCGGTCTGGACAAAAAGACCGGCGAGTACCTCTTCTTCGACTGTTCTCCGGAAAGCCCGAAGGGCCGCACGAGCGTCTGCTACGACCGTGAAGCACTGGATTCGAGGAAAGAGCACAAACCGGCAAACAGCGCCATGGACATGGCCACGGCCATGGGCATCGAGCTCCTGACGGAAGAACAGTACCGGGAGTTGCAGGAGCTCGGCGAGTTCGACACCAAGACATCGAGCTGGGTGAAGGCACCCGCCGATATCCGGAAGCTCGGCGGCGCCCTCTTCGGCGACCGCCGTTTCGGCCATGTCTTCATCTACCACAATGGCGCGCAGTCCTACTACGCCGCACGCGGTTTCCGCGGCTCCTTGAGAGTCTGAAAAATGCGCACCCCTCGTCCTTCCCGGGACCACATTATCGCTTGAACTGTCGGCTTCTCGTGGAATGTTAATTCCTCCGTAACGAAGGGCCGGCGCTTCCAGCAGCTACGGGAACCATACGACGGCGTGCACATGAATCAGAGCTCAACGGGAATCGCCATCGTAAGAACGCATGCAAGGTCCTGAACCAGCGGCACCGGCCGAAACCACCGCCGGTTTGGCCGCCCGCTTGGAAGCGGCGGAGCGGGAGCTGGCCGAGCGGGACAAGACCATCCGCGACCTCATCATCCATCTGGAGGGCCGCAGCGGGAGCGTTCATCCGGCCTTGGGAGTGATGGAGGAGAACGCCGTGCTCCAGCAGGCGGTCGCGCGGAAGACCCTTGAAATCGAGGCGCAGAGCCATCGCTTGGAGCAAAGCGAGCAGCGCTTTTCCGAAGCCTTCGAGCATGCGCCCATCGGCATCGCCTTGGTCTCGCTCAGTGGCAAATGGCTCAAAGTCAACCGGGCCCTGTGCGATCTCGTGGGCTATTCGAAGGAGGAGCTGCTGGAATGCACCTTCCAGGACATCACCCATCCCGAGGACCTCGATCCCGATCTTCAGATGGTCCGCCGGATGATCGACGGGGAGATCTTCTCCTATCACTTGGAAAAGCGCTACATCCATGCGGACGGGCACTTCGTTCCTATTTTGCTGAATGTGTCGCTCGCCCGCGACAACCACGCCCGGCCGCTCTACTTCATCGCCCATATCCAGGACATCACCTTCCGGAAAGAAGCAGAGGAGAAGCATCGCGCAGAGGAGGAACTCACTCTCCGGCAGCGGGATGCCCTGATCGCTTTCACAAGCGAATCCCAGATCGGTGAAGACGTGGTGGCCACGATCCGGAACCTCACGGAGACCGACGCGCGGACCCTTGGTGTCGCCCGGGTCAGCGTTTGGCGTTACAATCCCGAGCGCACCTCCATCCGCTGCGTGGATCTCTACGAGTTGGAGGCGGACCGCCACAGCGCCGGCATCGAGCTGCCGGCCGAGAGTTATCCGGTCTATTTTCAAGCCCTCAAAGGAATGGACGTAATCGCAGCGCACGATGCGCACAGTGATCCCCGGACCTCAGAGTTCTCCGAGAATTACCTCCGGCCCCTGGGTATCAACTCGATGCTGGATGCACCCATTCATCTCGGGGGAGCCGCGGAGGGAGTGCTCTGTCACGAGCACATCGGCCCCCTGCGCCGGTGGACGGCGGACGAGGAGACTTTCGCGATCGCCGTGGCAAACCGCGTCTCGCTCGCCCTGGAAACCTCCGAGCACCAGCGGGTGGCGGATGAATTGCGCCGCGCCCTGTCCCAGATCGAGCAGATGCTCACCCACAATCCCGGGGTGATCTTCCGCCTCAAGGTGGAAGGCGAGCGCCTCGTCCCGGTCGGGCTGAGCGATAATATCGAGCCGCTCCTCGGCTACACCCCGGCCGAAGCGGCTGATCCGGGATGGTGGACGGGGCATATCCACCCGGAGGATCGCGAGCGCGCATTCGGGGGCATGGAGGAGTTGTTCCGGCAGGGCACGCTCCGCAGCGAATACCGCTTCCTCCACAAGAACGGCAGCTACCGCTGGATCGAGGATAACCAGCGCCTGCTCCGCGACCCCTCCGGCGCGCCGATGGAAACGGTCGGCGTCTGGATCGACATCACCGAGCGCAGGGAGACCGAAGTCCGGCTAGAAAAGATCAACAAGGAACTGCTGGAGGTCTCCCGCCGGGCGGGCATGGCGGAAGTCGCCACCAGCGTGCTCCACAATGTCGGTAACGTCCTCAACAGCGTGAACATCTCCTGCTCGGTGGTCGCGCAGAAAGTGGCGAAATCCCGCATCGGCAGCGTTGCCAAGACCGCCGGCCTGCTGCGGGAACATGCCGCCGATCTCCCCGCGTTTCTCACCACCGATCCCACGGGGCAGAAGCTGCCGGAATTCCTCGGCAGGCTGGCCGAGCGGCTCTCGGAGGAACAGGCGGAAGTGCTCAATGAACTGGAAGCGCTCGGCAGGAATATCGACCACATCAAGGTGATCGTGGGCATGCAGCAGAACTACGCCCGGATCTCCGGAGTCATGGAAATCGTGGACGTGACCGATCTGGTGGAGAGCAGCCTGCGGCTGAACGAAGACTCGCTGGCACGCCACGGCGTGAAAGTGGTCCGTGAATACTCGGAGGTGCCGCTCACCTCCATCGAGAAACACAAGGTGCTGCAGATCCTCGTGAATCTGATTCAGAATGCCAAACACGCCTGCGAGGATTCCGGGCGGCCCGACCGGCAGGTGACGGTCGAGGTGGCTCCCGGCGAGGGATGCGTCCGGATCTCCGTCATCGACAATGGCGTGGGTATCCCCCGCGAGAACCTGACCCAGATTTTCGCGCACGGTTTCACTACCAAGCCGCAAGGTCACGGCTTCGGCCTTCACAGTTGTGCCGTGGCGGCGGGGGAAATGGGCGGACGCCTCACTGCCATGAGCGATGGCCCGGGAACCGGTGCCACCTTCACGCTGGAATTGCCGGCCGCCCCGGTGGCGGTGCCGGAGTCCGCGTCCTGATCCCCTTCCCTCGCTTCCGCCGCCTGTTTCCCGCGGCCGCACGGGATCACGCCATCCCGCCCGGCTCCTCCGCGCCTTCCCGGCGGGCGCGGTCCTTTCTGAGCTCCTGCAGGGTCACCGCCGGCCGCAGCAGGTGCCTTCCCAGCAACCAGCCGGCCATGCCTCCGCCCAGATGGCAGCCGTGCGAGATCACCTGCACGCCGGACTCCGGCGCGAGCCACGAGGCCAGCAGAAAACCCGCCTCCGCCAGCAGGATTCCCCGGCCGAGATTCTTCCCTGAGACCGGTACCGGGCGCATCCGGGAATCGGGTGAGACCGTCGTCAGCCACAGCAAAAGGGCGATGAGGCCACCCGACGCCCCCACCAGATGGAAGTCCCGCTGCGAAGGCGGGGCGAGAAGCACCTGCGCCACGCCCCCGGCCAGCACCCCGGCCAGGAAGACCCTGCCCAATGCGGCCGATCCGTAGATCCGCTCCACCCGCGAGCCGATCAGGAGCAGCCCCAGCGAATTGATGAACAGGTGGATCCCGTTGCCGTGGAAAATCCCGTGGGTGAGCAACTGCCAAGCCTTGCCCGCCAGCAGCCCCTCGCGGGACAGGCCGAAGGTGGAGAATAGCCACGCCTGCTCCGCGTCCGGGCGGGACTGCACCAGAGCGTGCACCAGGAGCATGCAGAGGACCAGCAGCCAGCTCGCCTTTGCGGCCAGCAGATCCTGCATCATCCAGCGCCAGCGGTCGCCGCCCCCTTGTTTCACGGGCGGAGCATGCATGGGGGTGCCGGGGAGGAAAGAGCCGAAAATGCGCGCGCCCGCTTACTTCACCACGCGGGCCCGCGGCTCGCGCTTCACCGAATCCTGCGTGCCCGGAGAGGTCACGAATGGGCCGCCCTCCAGCGGCGCGATCCCCGTGAAGGCCACATCGGGCATTTCGCTGGGACGCCCGGCCAGCGGGAAATCCTTCCGCAGCGGGTAGAAGGGATAGCCCTCCCACATCAGGATGCGGCGGAGATCCGGGTGCCCGCTGAAGCGGATGCCCATCATGTCGTAAACCTCGCGCTCATGCCAATCGGCACCCAGCCAGATGTCGGTCGCGGTGGGGACTTCTTCCTCCTCGGAGACCTTCGCTTTCACCCGCAGGTGCTTGGAATCGTCCAGGCTCGCCAGTTCGTAAACCATCTCGAAGCGCGGATCCTCGCCGAAGTGGTCCAGGCTGGAGATGTCGATGATCATCTCGTAGCCCATTTCCTTCTTCGCCGCGGCCAGCACCTCGTGCAGCACGCCGAGCTTCACGTTGATCGTGTGCTCACCGCGGAACTCCTTGGTTCCTACCACGTTCTCGCCGAATTTGGCGGAAAGCTTCTCGATATCTTGCGCCGCGGACATGGGGAAATCAGGCGAGGTCTTCCAGGAACTCCTTCTTCTGGTTCTGGAGGGCGGGCTCGCCCTCGATCTTCGCCTGCAGCTTCATCAGCCCCTCGATCAGGGCCTCGGGCCGCGGCGGGCAGCCGGAAATGTAAACGTCCACGGGAATCAGGCGGTCGATCCCCTGCAGCACCGCGTAGGAGCGGTACATCCCGCCGGAAGAAGCACAGGCGCCCATGGCGATGCACCACTTCGGCTCCGGCATCTGGTCCCAGATCCGTTTCACGGCCAGCGCCATCTTGTAGGTCACCGTGCCGGCCACGATCATCACGTCCGCCTGGCGCGGGGAAAAGCGCATCACCTCCGCGCCGAAGCGGCTGAGGTCGAAGCGGCTGCATGCGGCGGCCATCATCTCGATCGCGCAGCAGGCCAGCCCCATCGGCATCGGCCACATGGAGTTCTTGCGCATCCAGTTCATCGCGGCATCCACGCGCGTGAAGATGATGTTGCCTTCGATTTTAGAATCGTAGGCCGCGTGGGTGGTCTGAAGGGAATCGCTGACCATGGTCGTGCGGCGGGACGATGCCCCTCCCCCCGCCCGCTCTCAAGCCGTTTGTGAAATTTTTCACAAGCGCCACCCGGGGCCTGCCGCCCGCTGGACGGGAACCGCCCCCCCCGGAAGTGCCTCCCGAACGGCCCGCCGCAGAGCCCGCTTGCCAAAACGGGCACGCTGTTGATAACAGGACGCGATGAACCGGAAAAGCGCGCGAAGATATCTGGCAGCAGGAGGCTGCGTGCTGGTCCTCGTGCTATTTCTGCTCCGGTCCAAGGATCGTCTGGCGACCGGAGAGGCAG
>CBIHMP010000030.1:0-20609 GCA_966211015.1 uncultured Luteolibacter sp.
CTACTAGGTTCATCGTAAATAGAAAGATGCCTCTCGGGGCCTCATGGGCTCGGTCAACCCGATTCCCTGGCCCTCGCTGCCGTTAGCCCACAAGGCATTTAACCTCGCCAGCGAAATTATTGGACGATCGTTTGCCTTTATTACGCGATTGTCTAAATTCCGTGTTGTGCAGCAGGAACTCTTTTCCATTAGCCCGAAGAAGGGGGAGCAGGCGCGGCGAAAGCTGCTGCTGGCGGCGCTAAAGAAATTCGGGGAGAAGGGCTACGAGAATGCCTCGGTGCGCGAGATCGCGGAGGAAGCCGGCCAGAACGTGGCGGCAATCGCCTATTACTTCGGGAACAAGGAAAAGCTCTACGCAGGAGTCCTGGAGGGAATCGGCGACTATTTGAGAGCGGTCTTCAGCAAGGTCGCGGAGGATTCAAGGGAACGCCTGCAAGAAGGCTCGCCCGACACAGGGAGTGCAGCCGGAATCATCAAGCGGATGATGCGCACGCTGCTGGGCGAACAGCTTGAAGGCAGCGAATTCGAGAAGATCCGCCTGGTAATGCTGAGGGAGCAAGCCGCTCCGAGCGAAAATTTCGAGCTGCTCTACAGCAGGACACTACGTCCCCTGCACGAGCTTTTCGCCCGCGCCGTGGGAATTGCGACCGGAGACGATCCGGCATCGGAGAAAGCGATCCTCCGCACCCACGCGCTGTTCGGCCAAGTGCTCTCTTTCACCCTGGCCCGCGCAACCATCCTGCGGCGGCTGGGAATCAAGAAACTGGAGCCCCATCACACCATG
The DNA here is from genome assembly GCA_966211015.1 of uncultured Luteolibacter sp. Lineage (GTDB taxonomy): Bacteria > Verrucomicrobiota > Verrucomicrobiia > Verrucomicrobiales > Akkermansiaceae > Haloferula. The sequence goes on from CBIHMP010000030.1 coordinate 785, forward strand.
CAGATCGCGGCGATCCTCGACGAGCACGTGGACCTGATTTGCGAAGGTCTCGGAACGAAAGGAATAGGACGATGAAGAAGGTAATACCGGTGATCCTCCTGTTTGCTGCCCTCGCGGCGACCGGGTGGTACTTCTACCATAAATATAGTACTAACCGCCTGCCAGTCCTGCTATACGGAAACGTGGACATCCGTGGAGTCGATCTCGGCTTCCGGGTGCCCGGCCGCATCGCGGAGGTACTAAAAGACGAAGGGGATGCCGTGAAGGCAGGCGAGACGCTGGCCCGCATCGACAGGGAGCCTTACCTGCGTGAGCTGGAACAGGCGAGGGCCGCCCTGGCACAAGCGAAAGCAACGGTGGTGCAGGCCAAGGCGAGCTTGGGACAGGCGAGAGCGGAGGCGGATCTGAAACAGGCGGGCTATCGCAAGGAGGAGATCGAACAAGCCCGGGCCTCGCTGGCACAGGCGCGGGTAACGGAGGAGAATGCGGAGCGTGTTTACGCGCGGCAGTCTCAACTCGTGAAATCCAACGGCGTCTCGCGGCAGAATTTCGAGAACGCCGGGGCCGCTTATCACGAAGCGGAGCAGCGGACGAAGGTCGTCGAGGCGAATCTGGCGCAGTTGGAAGCCGGCTTCCGTAGCGAGGAGATCGCCGCAGCGGAAGCGGCGGCCGGTGCGGCAGAGGCCGGCGTGGGAGCTTCCGAGGCAGCGGTGCGACAGGCGGACGCCGCCGTGAAGACCGCCGAGATCCGGCTCGCCGACACGGATCTGAAGAGCCCTTCGGACGGTATCGTGATCACCCGCGCCTTGGAGCCGGGGTCGATCATCCAAGCCGGACCGACGGTGATGACGCTCTCGCTGGAAGAACCCGTGTGGGTGCGCGCCTATGTCCACGAACCGCAATTGGGCAAATTCCCTCCCGGCACGCGGGTCACCCTCCGCACCGATGGAAATCCGGATCACGTTTTCCACGGCACCGTCGGCTTCGTCTCGCCGCGGGCCGAGTTCACGCCTAAGTCCGTCGAGACCGAGGAACTTCGCACGTCGCTCGTATATCGCCTTCGGATCGTCGTGGAAGATTCGGACGGATCCCTGCGGCAGGGGATGCCCGTGACGGTCTCGCTGACTGGGAACCCCGGCGAGTAATGAGCGACGACAGGATCAGTCTTCCGGCGCAGGCCGGGCGGAACCGCCCTGACCACGGCGAGCTAGTCATCAGCTTTCAGGAGGTGACCAAGTCCTTCGAGGGAATGAAGCCCCCGGCCTTGGACGGAGTCTCGGGAGAGGTGCGCACCGGGGTGATCACAGGCCTCGCGGGGCCGGATGGAGCGGGCAAGACAACGCTGCTACGCCTGATCGCCGGCCTCATGAGCCCGGACCGGGGGACCATCCTCACTCTGGGTCACGATCCGATCCGGGACGCGGCCGCGATACGCGGGGAGGTGGGCTACATGCCTCAGAAGTTCGGCCTCTATGAGGACCTCACCGTGATGGAGAACCTGAAGCTCCAGGCCGACCTACGGCATGTCACGGGGAAAGAACGCGACGCCGCTTTCGACCGGCTCCTGGACTTCACCGACCTGAAGCGGTTCACCGGACGATTCGCAGGAAAGCTCTCCGGCGGGATGAAACAGAAACTCGGGCTGGCTTGTGCGCTCCTGGGAAAGCCGCGCCTGCTCCTGCTGGACGAGCCGGGCGTCGGCGTGGATCCCATCTCCCGGCGCGAGCTGTGGGGAATGGTGGAAGACCTCGTGGACCAAGGGATCGCCGTCGTATGGAGCACGGCGTACCTGGACGAAGCGGAATTGTGCGGGACGACTCTCGTGCTAAACGAAGGCAAGCTGCTCTTCGACGGCACGCCTCGCGAGATCGCCGGGCCCTTGGAAGGCCGGGTCTTCAATCTGCGGGAGCCGGGAGAGAACAAGCGGAAGATCCTCACCCACGCCCTCTCACGGCCCGAAGTGAGCGATGGCACGATCCAGGGGCACAGCTTGCGGCTCACCTTGCGGACGGGAAGCAGCCGATTTCCTCCGCGGGAGATTGGGGCCGCTCCGGAGGCGGAGTGGGCACCGGCGAAGCCCCGGTTCGAGGACGCCTTCATCGATCTCCTCGGGGGCGGGCCTCCCGGCGAATCGATTCTGGCAAAGCATACCGTGCAGATCCCGCGCGACGGCGAAACCGTCATCGAGGCACAGCACCTGACAAAGCAGTTCGGCGACTTCAAGGCGACGGACGACGTGACCTTCGAGGTGAAGCGGGGGGAGATCTACGGGCTCTTGGGACCGAACGGCGCGGGGAAATCGACGACCTTCAAGATGATGTGCGGCCTTCTGGTGCCGACTTCGGGCACCGCGAAGGTGGTCGGGCTGGATCTACGGAAAAGCGGCGGCAAGGCGCGCCAGCGCCTCGGCTACATGGCGCAGAAGTTCTCCCTCTATGGCAATCTGACCGTTCTCCAGAACCTGTCCTTCTTCTCCGGAATCTACGGCCTCAGGGCAAACAAGCAGCAGGAGCGCACGGAGGAGATGGCCCATATCTTCCACCTCCATCCCTTCCTGAGTTCAAAGACCGATTCCCTCTCGCTGGGCTACAAGCAACGGCTCGCACTGGCTTGCTCCGTGATGCACGAGCCGGACATCCTCTTCCTGGACGAGCCGACATCGGGTGTGGACCCGGTGACCCGCCGCGAATTCTGGACTCATATCAACGGGCTGGTGGACCGCGGCGTGACTGTGATGGTCACCACGCACTTCATGGACGAAGCCGAGTACTGCGACCGGATCGGCCTGGTATTCCGGGGGAGCCTGATCGCGAACGGGACTCCCGACGAGTTGAAGGAAAGCGTGGCCACCGCTGAGAATCCGGACCCGACGATGGAGGATGCCTTCATCCGGCTCGTCACGCGAAAGGAGGACCCGCCGTGAAGCACCTTTCCTTCCGTCGGCTGAGGGCGCTCTGCTGGAAAGAAACGCTGCAGATGTTCCGCGACCCGAGCAGCAACCTGATCGCCTTCGCTCTTCCGATGCTGCTGATGTTCGTTTTCGGGTTCGGAATCAATCTCGACACGCCGACGCTGAAGATCGGTCTGTACACCGAGGCTTCGGGGACGGAGGCGGATGGATTTGCGGCAGCCCTCTCCGGGACGCCCTCGCTGGACATCGCGCGCTACCAATCGCGCGAGGCAATGGCACGGGACATGACGGATTCCAAAATCCGGGGCTTTATCGTGATTCCCGCGGACTTTTCGCGGAGGATGAAGGCGAAAGCGGACACCGCGCCGATTCAGGTAGTGGCGGATGGCTCGGAACCGAATACCGCGCAATTCGTGAGCTCGCATGTCGGCGGGGTGTGGCAAGTTTGGATGATGCAGCGGGCGGAAGACCGCGGGGAGGAAATGGACCGCGAGATCGCGCTGGAGCCACGTTATTGGTTCAATCCCTCCGCAAAGAGCCGGAACTTCCTCATTCCCGGGTCGATTACGGTCATCATGACCGTCATCGGAGCGCTCCTCACCTCACTGGTCGTGGCCCGCGAGTGGGAACGCGGCACCATGGAAGCCTTGCTTGCATCCCCCGTCACGCGGGCCGAGCTCCTGCTGAGCAAGATCCTCCCCTACTACGCGCTCGGCATGCTCTCGCTGTTGCTCTGCGTGGCGTCCGCGCGGTGGCTCCTGGGCGTCCCCTTCCGCGGTTCGGTGCTCGCCCTCTGCGTGGTGGGAACGTTTTTCCTGCTGAGTGTGCTGGGGATCGGCCTCGCGATCTCTACGGCCACCCGCAACCAGTTCAACGCGGCGCAGGCGGCACTCAACGCCGCCTTCCTGCCTGCCACCATGCTGTCCGGCTTTATCTACGAAATCTCCAGCATGCCCTCCTTCCTCAGAGGCGTGACGCACATCGTCCCTGCACGCTATTTCGTCTCGGCCATCCAGACCCTCTTCCAACTACCCACCGACTGGAAGCACCTGATGCCGGATATCCTGCTGCTGATGGCCTCCGCTGCCTTCTTCCTCGGCATCACCGCCAAGCTTACGAAGCGCAGGATGGAATGAACTCCTCCCTTTCCCGACATGAGATTTCTTCCCCGCATCCACGCTTTGGTCGTGAAGGAGCTGCAGTCGGTCTTCGGCAGTCCCTCCAGCCGGACCCTGCTGATCATGCCGGTGATCCTCCAGACCCTGCTCTTTCCTTTTGCCGCCACGCTGGAGGTGAAAAATGCCTCCCTGGGCATTTATAACAGGGACACCGGCGCTCCGGCGCAGGAGCTGGTCCAGCGGTTCGCGCAATCCGCCGCATTCTCCGAAATCATTCCTTTTCACGGACAGGACGAAATGGAGGAAGCGATCGAATCCCGGCAGGCGATGCTCACCGTTAGCATCCCCGAAGACTTTTCCCGCAAGCTGGCAGCAGGGGAAACCGCACCGGTACAGGTGCTGCTGGACGGGCGGCGCTCGAACGGCGCCCAGATCGCCTTCGGCTACCTCCAAGGAATCACCGAGGATTACATGAAAGATCGTCTGGCGGCCGCCGGCCGGGCCATGCCGTCGGAAGTCGTCACGCGCTTCTGGTTTAACCCGAACCTGGACTACAAGAACTTCATCCTGCCGAACCTGGTGGCCATCATCACCACGATCGGCTCGCTTATCCTCACGGCGCTTTCCGTCTCGAGGGAGCGGGAGCAGGGCACCTTCGACCAATTGCTGGTCTCGCCCCTCACCCCGGAAATGATCATGATCGGGAAAGCCGTGCCCGCCATGATCGTCGCATTCTTCCAAGCTACCCTCATTCTCTGCGCCGCGGTTTTTATCTACGATGTCCCCTTCCGCGGTAGCCTCTTCTTCCTCTACGCGGGAATGTTCTTCTACGCTCTCTCGCTGGTAGGCGTGGGTCTCTTTATCTCCTCGCTCTGCAATACCCAGCAGCAGGCCTTTCTAGGAGCATTCTCCTTCATGATGCCGGCTGTAATGCTGTCGGGCTTTGCGGCACCGGTGGAGAACATGCCGCGTTGGCTGCAAATCGCGACCTGGCCGAACCCGGTCCGGCATTTCGTCGAAATCGTGAAGGGCGTTTTCCTTAAGGACGCGTCCTTCGAGCGGGTTTTCTCGCTCATCTGGCCGCTGGTTCTGATCGGTGCCATCAATCTCACCGCCGCAGCCTTGATGTTCCGCCGGAAAACCGGCTGAGGAATGAAAACGATGCGTTCCCGCCTTCGAAGAAAGCCTCAGGCGAACAAGCTCTTCTCCAAGCGGTGAAGAAATCGCTCTTCGGAAGGTGAAATCCCATCCGCCCCCAGCACCTTCGTGAGCCAGGTGATCGCCTGCGGGGCCGCTCCGTCGGCCTTGATCACCGCGGAACGCGCGGCGAGGAACTCATCGATCTTAGCCGCATCGCCAGCCGCCTCGCGTGCTGTTGCAAAAGCTTGGAAGATAAACGTCTCGCGGGGCCGCCGCGTGTCCCAGCCGAGATGGTTGAGGGCATCGGTAAGCACCTCGTCCTCCGCGAGCGAAAGATGATCGTCCAGATAAAGGGCGAGGAAGAGCAATTCGATCAATGCCTGACGGGAAGCCTGGGTCATGGGAAATAGTGTTCCCGTGGAACTAGCTGCCGGTTCGAAAATGACAATCCGTTTCCTCTGCTTTAAGCGTTTATATTCCATAAACCTTAACCGTTTTTAGGGGAACAAGGGTTGGACAGTTACCCTCCCTCTATATTATCAACTCAGCAGATGAAAACCCTTTCAGCACTTACTGCCGTATTGCTGGTTGTTCCCTCCTTGGCGGCGGAGAAGCAGGAGAAAGAGGAACGCCCCTCCTTGGACCTCGTCCTTTTCGATGAGGGATTGTGGTCGAAGAACTTGGAAGAGTTGAAGGGGCCGGAGCCGGAGCTCAGCAAGGGTGAGATCGAGATCCAGAACAAGCTGAAGGAGAAAGGCATCACCATGAGGATGCGCTCCGGCGGCTTTTCCTGGCTCTCCGGCGAAAAGAATGGGCTGCGCGCCAATCCCGGGGAATTCAAGCTGCTCGATCAGGAGGTGGGCGAGGTGGTGATCCGCGGTCGCGAGGGCAAGCCTGTCGAAGCCACCCTCTCTCTCTACAACCGCGGCGATGACGGTGAGATTTCCTCTTCCGAATTCGAGAAGAAGATGAGCGAGTGGAAAAGCAAGCTGGACGCGAAGCTCCAAACCCGCGCCGACTCCCGTATCCAGCAGGGTGCCGTGGCGATCCAAGGATGGACTTGGAAAAAGAACGATACCGGCGTGGCTCTGGAGGGAAGCGTCAACCGCTCCGAGAAGCGCGTCGAGTTCATCCGCTTGCGGGTCTTATCCCTTAGCGCCGCCAAGGCGGAACCCCGCCGGATGGCCCGGCGCGGCACCTTCGCGGCAAACGTGAAGAAGGATGACAACGGTTTCACCTGGATCGATGGGGTGCCCATGGTCGACCAAGGCGAAAAGGGCTACTGCGTCGTCGCCTCCATCGAGAGAGTGACCCGTTACTTCGGCGCGGACATGGACCAGCATGAAATGGCCCAGCTCGCGAATACCGGCGATCACGGCACCCGCGGCGACGAGATGGAAAAGGCATTCCAGCGCGTCACCGGCAAGGTGCACCTGCGCACCCTGAGGCATATCGAGTTCGACATGCGCCAGATGGAGAAAGACATCCGCGGTTACAACCGGATCGCTAAACAAAAGAACGTCAAGACCTTCGACGAGGATCCGGACGAGTTCATGATCGATCCGCGCTACTTCTGGCAGTCGGTGAACAAGGACGCCTTCCGGGAAATGAAGCGCGGTCAAACGACCTATGCCCACTTCGAGCGGAAGATTAAGGAATACGTCGATCAGGGTATCCCCCTCTGCTGGACGCTCTACCTCGGCATGTTCAAGGAAAAAGGGATCCCCCAGACTTTCGGCGGTCACATGCGCCTCATCATCGGCTACAATTTCGATTCGCCGAACACGGAGGATCACAAAATCTACTACACCGATTCCTGGGGCCAAGGCCACGAGAAGAAGAGCATGCGCGCCGACGAAGCCTTCTGCATGACGATGGCGATGTATTCGATGGTGCCGAATAAGTAATCAGGCCGGTTTTCCGGAAGAGCGCCGTCCGCAAGGGCCGGCGCTCTTTTTGCCCGGCTCAGCTCAATCGTGCCGCGAGAAGCTCCCGCTGGAAGACCACCTCCTTCGGCAGATAGTCGTAGAGTTTGAGGAAAAGTTCGCCTTGCGAAAGGATCTCCTGCTTCCACTCCTCCGCGTCGAAAGCCATGCACTGATCGAAACGGCCTTCATCGAAGCCATCGAGGCCCTCGGTATTGAAATCGCTCCAGTCCGGCGTCCAGCCGATCTGCGTCTCGTGGCCCGGAATGCGGCCGCGGCAACGGTTCACGATCCACTCCAGTACGCGCATGTTTTCTCCGAAGCCGGGCCAGAGGAATTTGCCGTCGGCATCCTTGCGGAACCAATTCACGTGAAAGAAGCGGGGGAGATGTGTGACCTTTCGCCTCATGTCGAGCCAGTGGTGGAAGTAATCCGCCATGTTGTAGCCCGTGAAGGGCAGCATTGCCATGGGATCCCGGCGCACTCCCGCCTTCAGCCCGATCGCTGCGGCCGTCACCTCCGAACCCATCGTGGCCCCCACGTACACGCCGTGTGACCAGTTGAAGGCCTGATAGACAAGCGGCATGGTGTTCGGGCGGCGACCGCCGAAGATGATCGCTGAGACCGGTACCCCTTCCGGATTCTGCCAATCCCGGTCAATGGTAGGGCACTGGCTGGCCGGGGCGGTGAAACGGGCATTCGCATGGGCCGCCGGACGACCGCAGTCAGGCGCCCAATCTTGACCTTGCCAATCGATCAGGTGCGCAGGCGGCTCTTTCGTAAGTCCCTCCCACCAGACGTCGCCGTCATCGGTCAACGCGACGTTCGTGAAGATCGTGTTCTCCTTCATCGATTCCATCGCGATGGGATTGGTCTCGTAAGAGGTGCCCGGGGCCACTCCGAAATATCCCGTTTCCGGATTGATCGCGTGGAGACGGCCGTCCTCATGGGGCCATAGCCATGCGATATCGTCCCCCACGATCGTCGTCTTCCATCCCGCCTCGGCGTAAATCTTCGGCGGTACGATCATCGCCAGGTTCGTCTTCCCGCATGCGGAAGGAAACGCCGCCGTGACGTAGGTCTTTTCCCCCGTCGGCGACTCGATGCCCAGGATGAGCATGTGCTCCGCCATCCAATTGTGTTCGCGGGCGATATTGCTGGCGATGCGCAAGGCCAGGCACTTCTTCCCGAGCAACGCATTTCCCCCGTAACCGGAGCCGTACGACCAGATTTCCCGGGTCTCCGGGAAATGAACGATATATTTCTCTTCGTTACAGGGCCACGGCACGTCTGCCCGACCCTCCTCCAAGGGAGCGCCGACAGAGTGGAGGCAGGGGATGAAGCGGCCGTAGCCATCACGCTTCGCGGCGATCTGCCCGTTTGCTTCCGCTTCCAGCCTTTCGAGCACGTGACGGCCCATGTGCGCCATGATGCGCGTATTTACCACCACGTAGGCGCTGTCCGTCACCTGCACCCCGATCTTCGCGAGCGGGGAGTCCAGGGGCCCCATGCAGAAAGGGACGACATACATCGTCCGGCCCTTCATCGAGCCGGCAAATTTCGCCCCGAGGAGGTTTTTCATCTCCGCCGGAGCCATCCAATTGTTGGTCGGCCCGGCTAGATCCTTGCGACGCGAGCAGATGAAAGTGCGGTCCTCTACCCGCGCGACGTCGGAGGGAGCGGAGCGCGCCAGGAACGAGTTCGGCCGCTTTCCGGGTGCGAGGGCGGTGAATGTCCCCTTCTCCACGAGAAGCTGGCAGAGACGATCCCACTCCTCCTTGGTGCCGTCGCACCATTCGACGGCATCGGGCTGGCAGAGGGTGGTCATCTCCTCAACCCAGGCGAGGAGTTCGGCGTGGCGAACGGAAGCACTCATTTCAGTGCTATCAAAAGCATCCGGAGTGCGCGGGGCAATTCAATCGGCTGAAATGAGCAGTATCTCCGCAGATTTGACCGGAATCCGCCACCCGGACGCTGCAAATCGTCGGATCCGCCGCTTTCCGGATCGGGCCGCCGTCGCCCCGCCCGCCTTGCAGACGGGTGGGGCGCTGGCCGCCCATAAGGGAGGGGAAATTAGATCCGGAATTGCCAGAGCGCTTCCGTCTGTCGGTCGCGCCACTCCGGGCGCCGTGAAATGGGATCTTGCAAGGTTCGCACGGCCTTCCGTCCGCCCGCGAAGACGAAGCTATCGCATTCGATCTCCACGACCTCCAGACCCATGTAGTAGGTATCGTGAAGGGTGGAAACCGACTCGATGCCGAATACTTCCGCGAGGTGCTCGCGCAGCAGTCCGGCTTCTTTCCGGCCGATGAAAAGGAACGCAGGCGTCTCGCCATGATCGCACTTGGAGCGGATCAGGGCCGAGACGGCTTCCACGTCCCATGTGTTTTCGAACTCCAGTTCAGGTGCGACCGAAGTTGAGTCAGGGAAGGGCGTTGACTCGTGTCGTGTGCTCATGGGGATATCGGGTGAGGTCGCCGCTACGGGAGCAACATACGTGCCCGATTGGCGGATTCATTACGAGAGAAGTGACAATTCCGTATGCCATGCATTTCGCTCATGGCGTCCGTTGAATGGAATGAAACGTCGCATGCCGAGCGTCCCGGAACCTGACAGAGGCCTCGGGGAGCGGTTCGGTGGTGGACGCCGGAAGAAGCGCGGCACCCTGCCTTAAGAGGCAAGCATGAGGGAACGCGTCGGCCGGTTCTTCTACTACATCCCTAGGAGGTTTTCCGGAACGCTCCGCTCTCGAAGCCATTTTCCTGGACGGCTTCCCACGTCGATCAAGGCGGGTCTCATTCTTCCACCCCCGCAAATCTCGTCCTTTCCGATCACCATCAGCACACCTTCGGGCTCCGCGCCTTGAATGCGGATCAAGGTAATGGATCCGTGAGGCCGCTTTGAATCGCCGATCTCGCCGCGCCCGCCCCGGAGTGCCCGGCCATGGGGGAGGTGAAACCGGAGCCGGCTCTGCCTCGGCATTCAGGCTCTGCCTCGGCATTCACCCTGCGGATGCGCCTAGTGTTTCTGCACCTTGAAGTGCTCCGGGATCAGTTCCCGCAACCGAGCCGCCTGCTCGGGCTGCAAGAGGGCAAGATTGGACAACTCTCCGGGATCTCTCTGGTGATCGTAGAGCTCCGCGTAATGTGGATCTGAAACGGACACAATGAGCCGATACCGATCATCCCGGACCGTTCGCTTGTCCTGCCATGCGCCGAAAGCCGCGGCGTCACCAAGAGCACCCGCATCTACGAGTTGCGGGCCGAGGGACCTACCATCCAGCGTCGAGGGAAGATCGATACCCGCAAGTTCCGCCAAAGTTGGATAGATATCGACGGTCTCCACGATCTCGTTCGATTTCATTCCCGGATGCTTCTGGTCCGGAATCCGAATGATGAGAGGTGAATGCAATGCCTCTTCAAAGAGGCAATGCTTTCCCCATATTCCGTGCTCGCCATGCAACCATCCGTGATCTCCCCACAACACTACCACGGTGTTGCGGGCGGCGGGAGATTCGGCGAGAACGGTGAGAACCTTGCCGATTTGGGTATCTGTGTAGCGGATGCAGGCCATGTAGGCGCGCCGGTAGCTCTCGGCCGATTCAGCCGACTTGAAAGGGTCGCCACGATCCAAGCCGTAGGAACGGAATTCAAGGCTCGGATGCCAAGTGGTCGGATAAGCCGGTTGCTTACCCTCCGGCGGAGCAGGCAAGGTAAAGGAGCGCTCACCGTTGCGATAGCGCGCGGGCGCGGCGAATGGCAAGTGGGGCTTGATGAAGCCTGCAGCCAGGAAGAACGGCTTTCCCGATTCCGAGACATTCTTCAAGCGCGAGATCACCTCCTCTGTGATCCAGCCGTCCGGGTAGGTCTTGTCGTCACCTTCTGCAAACTCGGTAACCGGGCTTCTGCCTCCACCACGCTTTCTGGGCACTCCGTTCGCGTATCCGTGCATCGCCGCCTCGGGCACCTTCCAAGGCCCGGTAGGCATGATGCTGACGTCCCACGCGCCCGGTAGTTCTTCCGGGCCATTCTTCCAGCCCCTACCACCGTTCCCGCCGGGGTGGTGGGTGATTTTCCCGACCGAAATCGTGCGGTATCCGTTCTGACGGAAGAGTGCGGGCAGTGAAGCGTGAGGCTGTTTGACTGCGGACTTGGCAATAGCTTCATTACCCATGTCGTCGGGCAGACGTGCCGGATATCTGCCATACATTAAGGAGCAGCGAGAAGCACCGCAGGTGGGGACCTGCACGTAGTGGCGCTTGAACAAGCGGCTGCCCTGCGCGAGCCGATCGATATTGGGCGATACGTTCAGAGCCGGGTCATAGCAGCCCAACCAAGGACGCAAGTCATCTACCGCAATGAAGAGCACGTTCGGTCGCTCCGCGGCATGAAGTGCCGACGTCATGAAGATCATGGCGATCCCGACTCCCTTCAAATTGCTCATCCGCAACCTACTCGCTGGCTTCCCCGGATATATCGGCAACTCCTTCTTCTCCAAGTTCACCCCCGGCGTCTTCGCCGTCGGGAATCACCAACGCGATATCCTGCAGCTTTTCGCTCTCCTTGAGAGTGAGAAGTTTGACCCCCATGGTATTACGGCCGGCCTCGCGGACTTCCGAAACGCGGATCCGGATGCTCTGGCCACCGGACGTCATTAGCATGAGCTCTTCATCTTCGCGGACGGTAAGCGCGCCGACCACTTCGCCGGTCTTCTCTCCCACCTTCATGGTGATGATCCCCTTCCCGCCCCGCGATTGGACGCGGTAGTCATCGAAAGGCGTGCGCTTGCCGATGCCGTTCTCCGACGCCACCAGCAGCGTGGCACCTTGCGTGACGATCGCGAGGCTGACGAGGTAGTCGTCCTCCTCCGGGCGGATACCGGTGACACCGGCCGTGGCCCGACCTAGCGGACGCGCTTGCTCCTCGTTGAAGCGCAAGCTCATCCCTTGGCGGGTCACGAGGATGACTTCGTCCTTCCCGGTGGTGAGCCGAACGCCGATGAGGACGTTGCCCTCCTCCAGGTTGATGGCGATGATCCCGTCCTTCCGGTAGTTCCGGAAATCGTTGAGCGGCGTCTTCTTGACCTTGCCGCTGCGCGTCGCAAAGAAAACGAATCCCGCATCCTCGCGGAAGGTGATGTCGTTGCCGGCTTCGTCAGTAGCGCGCTCCAAGCGCAGTACGGCGGCGATCGACTCCTCCGTCTTCAAATTGAGCACGTTGCGGATGCTACGGCCCTTCGCCGTCCGCGAGCCCTCGGGCAGCTCATAGACACGCTCCACATAAGCCCGCCCGGTGTTCGTAAAGAACATCAGGTAATCGTGCGCTTGGGCGCTGAAAAGCTGCTCGACGAAGTCATCCTCCTCGTTATTCGCGGTGCGCGTTTCCATCCCGCGCAAGCCCTTGCCGCCACGGTTCTGCACCCGGAATTCGCTGGCCGGCACGCGCTTGATATAGCCGCGATGGGAAATTGTGACGATCATCGCATCGTTCGCGATGAGATCTTCCATGGCGATCTCACCCTCCTCCGGAAGGATCTCGCACTTGCGCGGACTGCCGTGCTTCTGGCGGATTGCCATGAGCTCGTCCTTGATGATCGCGAGCACGCGTTCCTCGCGGGCAAGGATGTCCATGAGGTCGGTGATCTCGGCGAGCACGTTGTCGTATTCTCCTTTGATCTTGTCGCCCTCCAAGGCGGTGAGTTGATAGAGGCGGAGCTCCAGGATCGCATTCACCTGGCGCTCGGTGAAAACGTAGCGGTCCCCTTGGATCGCCGCCTGCGCGCGGATCAGGATGCCCAGTCCCGCTGCCGTGGATGCCGCGAAGGTATAAGCACCCAAACGCTCCCGGGCTTCATCCCGGTTCTTCGAAGAACGGATGATTTCAATAAAGTCGTCGATGTGGCCGAGCGCGAGCAGGTAAGCCTCCAGCAGCTCCGCCCGTTCCTCCGCCTTTCCGAGCAAATAGCGGGTTCGCCGGATTATGACCTCCCGCCGGTGCTCGATGTAGCAGTCGATCGCCTCCTTGAGGGAGAGCAGCTTCGGTCGGCGCTGGTGGATCGCCAGCATGTTCACGCTGAAGGAGGTCTCCAGCGCCGTGAGCTTGAAGAGTTGGTTGACGATGACCTGCGGCCGGGCATCGCGCTTCAGCTCGATCTCGATGCGCGTTTCCTCGTCGGAGAGATCCCGCATGCCGGAAATACCGGTCAGCGTCTTCTCGTTCACCAGCTCCGCGATGCGTTGCTGGAGTGTGGCCCGGTTCACCCCGTAAGGCACCTCCCGGATCGTGATGATGGACTTGCCAGAGTCGCTTTCCATCACCTCCACGCGACCGCGCATGCGGATCGAGCCGCGGCCGGTCCGGAAGTACTCCTCGATTCCCCGGAGACCGCGGATCTCGCACGAGACCGGGAAATCCGGGCCCTTCACGTAGTGCATGATCTCCGGCAGGGTGATCGCCGGGTTGTCGATCTGCGCGCAGATCGCGTCGACGATTTCGCAAAGATTATGAGGCGGCAGGTTCGTCGCCATACCGACGGCGATGCCCGTACCGCCGTTTACCAGCAGGTTCGGGAATGCCGAAGGAAGCACCGTGGGCTCCGTAAGCCGCTCGTCGTAGTTGGGGACAAAATCGACGGTCTCCTTGTCGAGATCCTCCATCATCGCCAGGCCCAGGTGCGTCAGGCGCGCCTCGGTATATCGCATGGCTGCCGGCGGATCGCCTTCCACCGAGCCGAAGTTCCCTTGCCCGTCGATCAGGCGCTCCCGCATCGACCACGGTTGGCCCATGTTCACGAGCGTGGGGTAAATCACCGCCTCACCATGGGGGTGATAGTTGCCGGAAGTGTCGCCGCAGATCTTCGCGCACTTGATGTGCTGCTTGCCGGGCGCCAGGTTCAGCTCCCGCATCGCATACAGGATCCGGCGCTGGGAAGGCTTCAGGCCGTCGCGCACATCCGGGAGCGCACGCGAAATGATGACCGACATCGAGTAGTCGAGGAAGGACTTCGAGAGCTCTTCGGCGACGTTGATCGGCTTGACAGGGTCGTTGGCAGACATGGAAACGGAAGTGGCCAGTGATCGGGGATCAGGAGTCGGCAATTGTCACGAGGACAGCCGGGGAAATCAGACGTCGAGATTCCGGACGTTCAAGGCGTTATCCTCGATGAAACGTTTCCGAGGCTCGACGATATCGCCCATGAGGATATCGAACATCCGGTCGGCTTCGACCGCATTGTCCTCGTCCAAACGGACCCGCAGGAACTGGCGGGTCTCAGGGTCCATGGTGGTCGAGAAAAGTTCCTTGGCGTTCATTTCACCGAGGCCCTTGAACCGCTTGATCTGCACGCCGCGGCGACCGATCTCCAGAACCCGGCCGAGAATTTCGGGAATTGAGAACACCGGCGACACCGTCTGCTTCTCCCCTTCCCCCTCGACGAGTTCGAACAACGCCTTGTCGTCGTCGAAAAATTTCTCCGTCGGCAACCCGATCTCCTCGATCCGAGCGATGATCTTCTGGATCGGATGGGACTCGTGGAGGTCATACCGGACCGCCCGGCGGGAAGGCCCCTCCGCGATCACCCCGTCCTCGTCGGCATCTTCAGCGAAAAGCCGGAGATCGCGGTTTTCGGCGGCGAAGTCCCGCAAGGCATTATCGTTGGCGAAATAGTGGATTGATTCCACGTTTCCTACCCGCACCCGGATCATGTGCTCCGGCAGATGTCCGTCCACGCGCGCATCCAGATAGTCCCGGAACGATCCGCCGTTGCCCTCGATGGATCCGGAATAGCGGGAAAGCGAGGAAAGCGACTCCAAAATGGCCTTCAATTCGTCGGAATCGAAGCTGCGCGAGCCGTCCGGCAGACGCAGGATCACGTCGCCGGCCCCGAGATCGATCAGGATCCGATTCAAGGCGTCGTTATCCTGCACATACTCGTGCCGCTTCTTCCGCGACACGAGATACAGCGGTGGCTGCGCGATGTAGAGATAGCCGCGCTTCACGAGCTCCGGCATGTGGCGGCAGAAGAAAGTCAGCAACAGCGTGCGGATGTGGGAACCGTCCACATCGGCATCGGTCATGATCACGATCTTGTGATAGCGGACCTTCTCCACGTTGAATGAGCCCTCCTGGTCGCCGTCGCCGATGCCCGCGCCGATCGCGGTGATCATGGATTGGATCTCCTTGTTCTGGAGCGCGCGGTGAAGACGGGATTTCTCGACGTTGATCAGCTTGCCCCGCAGCGGGAGGATCGCCTGGGTGCGCCGGTCGCGCCCTTGTTTCGCGGAGCCGCCCGCCGAGTCACCTTCGACAATATAAAGCTCGGACTTCGCCGGGTCCCGCTCCGAGCAGTCCGCCAGCTTGCCCGGGAGACCTCCGCCGGAAAGCGCCGACTTGCGCACCGTCTCGCGGGCCTTGCGGGCCGCCTCGCGCGCGCGCGCCGCATTCACGGATTTCTCGATGATCCGCCGGGCGATCGCCGGGTTCTCCTCGAAAAACTGCACCAGGCCTTCGTAAACGATGGACGAAACAACCCCTTCGATCTCCGAATTCACCAGCTTCCCCTTCGTCTGGGAAGAGAAGCGCGGGCTCGGCATTTTCACCGAGATCACGCAAACCAGCCCCTCGCGAACGTCATCGCCCGAGAGCGCCGGGTCCTTATCTTTGAGAATCTTGTTCGCTTTCGCATACTGGTTGATCCCGCGTGTGAGCGCCGTCCGGAAGCCCGTGAGGTGGGTGCCGCCGTCCGCATTGGGAATCGAGTTCGCGAAGCAGAGAATCTGGTCGTTGTAGGAGTCGTTGTATTGGAAAACGACATCGGCGAAGACATCCTCCTGCGACTGCTTGCCGTCATAATCGATATCGATCTGGCGCTTGCCGTTCAGGGTCACCGGCTCCTCATGCACGAGCGTCTTGTTCTCGCCCAATTGGCGGACGAATTCGATGATGCCTTCCGCGTAGTAGAACGAGGCCTTCTTCGCCGATTCCGGGCGCTCGTCTTCAAGGTCGATCGTCAGCCCCGGATTCAGGAACGCGAGTTCCCGCAGCCGGGTCGCGAGGCGGTCGAACTTGAACTCGATCGTATCGACGAAGATCGTCGCGTCCGGAAAAAAGGTAATGGTGGTGCCGGTCCGCTTCGGATCCACCTCTCCCACCACATGGAGAGGTTGGGTGGTCTTGCCGCGTTCGAAAGCGATCGCGTGCACCTTCCCCTCGCGGAACACCTCCGCCTTGAACCAATCGGATAGCGCGTTCACGCACTTCGCCCCCACCCCGTGCAAGCCGCCGGAGTACTTATAGGCACCTTGTCCGAATTTGCCGCCCGCGTGAAGATTCGTCAGGACCAGCTCGACCGCCGGCATGCCGAATTTCGGGTGGGTATCCACCGGGATGCCGCGTCCGTTGTCCGCCACGGAAATCGACCCGTCCACATGGATCGATACCTTGATCCGGTCGCAGTACCCCGCGAGGTGCTCGTCGATCGAGTTGTCGAGAACTTCAAAAACGCAGTGATGCAGGCCCCGCTCGTCGGGATCGCCGATGTACATCCCCGGCCGTTTGCGGACGGCCTCGAGCCCTTCCAATTTGTCGATTTGCGCGGCTCCGTACTGCTGATCGCCGCTGACGTTCGTTTCCGCTTTTTCAGGCTCCTGATGGTCTTCGGACATGGACCTGCGGAGGGTCTGAAATGCATGCCTTGGACACAAGGCCGATTGTCAAAAATCCGCACATTTCCTCGTCCCGGCTGGAATCTTCAATCGCTTGATTCCAAACAGCTTGTGCTTATTCGACTCCCCCGCCATCGAGCGACAGGCAAGATAACTGCCAACGAAGCAGCACATCCGCCGGTTCACACTCGCCATCCGCGATTGACTCGATCACCGATCGCGGCGCGATAAGCGACGAATCGATGTCCAGTTCGGCCGCCTTTGCGTCCCGGATGGAAATCAGGCGACCCACCTTCGCATCGAAGTCGGAGTCCCGTCGGCGGCGCAGCCCGCGCGGCTTCTCCGGCCATTCCTCCGCGGGACGGGCCCGTGCAGCGTCGAGCACGTCGGTGAGGCGCTTGCGGCGGTCGGGCCGGTAATGCGGCGGGATTTCGATCCTCTTGCCTCCGGCGAGCGCTTGGCTCCAATCCAAAAGCTGGCGGTTGGTCACCACCATGAACGACGGCCGGTCCCACGACGAAGCCTCGGCATCGCGCCATTCCCAAAGGGCCTTGAGGAAATTGAGGCCTGAGCGGTCCAGCCGGCCCGAACCTTGGATTCGCCATGGCTCCCCGCGAGCCTCGTCGCGCTCCAAAACCTTCAGGCGCGCGGCCTCGCAACTCTCCACAAACCATTCGAACCGCCCCTTCTCCTTCAGGAGCGCCCCGATCTTCTCTCCCATCGGCAGCAAGTACCGCACATCGTTGAGCGCGTACTCCATCATTTTCGCCGAAAGAGGGCGCTTCCCCCAATCGGCTTTCTGGGACGATTTCGAGAGGCTCACCCCGAAATACAGCTCCACCAGATCGGCCAAGCCGAAGCGGCGCACTCCCAGCAGGCGCGCGCCGATCTGGGTGTCGTAAACCACCGGGGGCAGCGTCGCGAAGCTCCGCCGGAGCATCGTCATGTCGTAATCCGCCCCGTGCATCCACACCGCCCGGGTTCCGAGAAAATCCCCCAAGGGCGAGAGATCCTCGATGGCCAAAGGGTCGATCAGGACGTCCTCGCCGGCGCAGGAATACTGCACCAGGCAAAGCGACTCGCGGTAGCGGTGCAAACTGTCGGCCTCGGTGTCGATCGCGCAGACGGCATCCGCATCGGGGCGTGAAAGCAACGAAACGAGACCTTGCGTGTCGTTTACCAAAGGAAGCGATGACATGACCCGGGGGGAGCCTGTTTCAGGCGAAAGGCAAAGCTCCAGAGCCCTGATTGCGGACTCCGGAGCCTTTGTCGAATTCAAAATCCCGCATTCTCACGGATGGGAACCGCGATTCACTTCAAGGCGACGACATTCGCTCTAACCGAGAGCTGAGGAAGGGGATCCGCCGGATCGACGGGCTGAATGCTGCGCAACACCAGGATCTCCTGCTCGTGGGTGACATCCATTTCATCCTCGTCGAAGGTCACGGCACCGAAGACGGGGTCAACCGTGCGGGTTCTGATCGTGAAGGGCTCGGTCGTGGTTACAACGCGCGTCGTGAGTTCCCAAGTGTCGCCCAGCTTGAGCTTGCGCGGCTTCAACTTGCCTTTCTTCCCGGGAACCATCTCCAGGAATTCATATTTCACGGTGTTTCCCACACGCGGGCGGACCGGAACCTCGAACACGATGCGGTTCTCGTCGTCCAGCGTCACCGCACTCGGGCCGGCGGGCTTCAAAGCGGGATCGATGATCGGATCCGGAATGTCGGTGACGAGCGTGTAATAAGTCGTGTTCGCACCGCCACCGGTGAATTGCGCTTTCGCCGAAGCATTGATGTGCTCGAAAGTGGGATACTGGAACGCGTACTCGTCGGCGTTGGTCATTCCGTCGTGATCGTAGTCGCCTTTCACCGCTCGATCACGCCTTGCCGTACCGGGCGGGAAGATGCTTTGGGCATAACCGTTGTAGCTATCCACGAACAGCACCTTGGCGCGGAAATCGCGGCCGGACGCATCGAAGGCGGCGGCGCTGCTTCCCAGCTGCCGGTTGTATTGGAGGTTCATCACCCCCTCATCCCCGACCACGAAGAAAAAGGGCGGCAGATTGTAGGATTTGACCGTCGGATTATTGAGCCGCACCGGGGACTGGATTTCCGTAGGCGGGAAGGCGATGATCGATTCGGTGGAATCGAGGATCGAGAAATACAACTGGTCACCTGCCCGGACGACCGTGCGATCGTTGCCGACCCACCGGACGCGGTTGATCAAACGCGGGTCCATCTGGTAATATTCCTGATACCAGGAGCCGCTGGTGAAACGAAACCCGGAACGGCGGTTCCGCGTGTTCGAGCCCAAGGCTTCAAGCGTCGGGACAATCGTCACCTTGAAAGCCACCGGAGTGCTTTCCGGCATCTCCTTGCGCGGAAAAGTGAAAACATACTGCCCGGGAACGATTTCCTCGTTCATCCGCTTCAGTTCGGCCGTCCCGGCACCGTAGCTTCGGTCCAAGGTGTATTCCGTGAGGTCGTATTGCTGGGAATCCACCGCCCGGATGTTGTAGAAAACCACGTCGGTCTCGTCCTGAAACCCGATAAGCGGGCGGGGCATTGCGGACGGAGGGCCGGCGAAGAGCTCGCAGAGCTCCGGCCGGGATGGCTCCACCAACACCGAATCAACGATCGTGATGATCGACCAATAGGAGCTGTCGTCCCGCACCCCGTCTCCGTTGGCGTCGCCCGAAGCGACGAACCCGGTCGCTCCCCGTTCACAAGGAGGAATATCGGAGGGAGGAAAGGCAATGGCCGCCCCGTTCAACGGACAACCCGTGTCGTACGTGTAATTTCCGTCGTAAAAATACAAATTCAACGAACCGCCGTCGAAGCGGAGGTTGAAAGCGTTCGACTGATAATAGGTCCGGTTTGCAGAAAGTGCCAAAGCATTGTCCGCGCGTGCCGGGGAACTGATGACGACCGTAGCGAGCGCAGCGGCGAGGATCCGGTGGGTTTCCATGGCCCGAAAGATCGCCGTCGTCTCCGGTTTGACAAGCAGATTCTCGGCGCGACGGGGATCTTCACGGCATCTTCAAAAAGCGCCGCGTCGAGCCGAATGCATC
>CBIHMP010000031.1:0-20531 GCA_966211015.1 uncultured Luteolibacter sp.
AGCTAAGTCTCCGGCTGCAGCATGTTCTCCACACTCCCGCGGGCCCGGCGATTGAAACGACTTGGACGGTGGGCGAGGAGGAACGGATCGAAGCCGTTTTCTTCAAGGAGGGGGAAGATTGGAAAATCGATTGGGATGCGTTCGCACGCTACAATTCCGAACCTTGGCCCTTGTTTCTGAGCGCCCAAGGCCCGGGGGAGGGGGTGTTCCGGGTGCTCGCCCGCGAACGTATCGGAGCGAATGGCAAAGACGACGAATTCATCAGCCTCGTGCTGGGAGTTCCGCGACCGGGCCACCCGGACGAAGCCACTTCACCTTCCCCCGAAATCAAGGTGAAGAGGGCCTCGGCGATCGGCCAGCGAATCCAGGAGGCATTCGATGCCAAGGCGGGGGGAACGGGTGCCTTCGGAAGCAGGGCCGTGACCGAGGACCCCGACGGGATGATCCGCCTCCGCGTGCGTGTCAGCCGCGGTGACGATGAGGAGCGGCACTTCCGGATCGAGGAGTTGCTGGCGGTCCATTGGCTGGAGCTCGACGAGCCACCGATCAGAAGCGAGTGAGGTGCCGCTTCCTAGCGCGTGGCCAAGCCTTCGCGCATTGCCCGGGCGGGAACCGTTCCCGGGAACCAGATTTGGAAGGCTTTCACTCCTTGGTGAAGTAGCATCGATTCGCCCGTGCCTACCCGGGCACCGGCTGCGGCTGCGGCGCGCTGAAAAGCCGTGTCCGGGCGGTAAACGGTATCGTACACCGCGTGGCCGGAGTGAAAGACGGTAGCGAGGACAGGGGAAGGGTCCCCCGGTTTCAGCCCCAGCGACGAGGTGTTCACAATCAGGTCCGCGCCGGCTGCCAGTTTCGCGACCGCAGCGTCGTCCAAGGTGGCCGTGACAATATCGATCTCCCCGTGCAACCGGTGCAGGCGGCTCGCCAATTCCTCGATCTTGTCCAGACTGCGGTTCAGGAGGACGAGCCGCGCGGCTTTCCGGCGGGCGCAGTGGACGGCGATGGCCCCACCCGCTCCGCCGCCTGCGCCTGCGATGAGCACGGTCGCTCCCTCCAGCGATACTCCCAGGGTTTCACGGACCGCTTCCTCGAAGCCATAGCCGTCGGTGTTGAAGCCCTGGATGCCCTCCGGGGCGAACTTCACCGTATTGACCGCTCCCATTTCGGCCGCGCCGGAATCCACCTGATCGCAGGCGGCCAAGGCCTCGAACTTGTGGGGCACCGTGACATTGCAGCCGATGAATTCCAGCTCGCGCATGCGGGCAAAGGCTTCCCGCACCCGGTCGGGCTCCACCTCCAGCTTGATGTATCGGGCCGCGATGCCCGCTTCATCGAGCGCGGGCTGGTGCATGCGGGGCGAAAGCGAGTGCGCCACCGGATAGCCGATCACCGCGAGGCGTGCCGGTTTGTCGTGACCGGCATCCAGCGAGGCCCGGGTGCCGAGGTCGTCCAGCGTGTAGAGGTCCTGAGACATGTGATGTGGCTCTCCTCAGGAAAGGCTCGCGACGAATTGCCCGAGTCTTGCGACGCTGCGCTCCCGGCCCAAAAGCCCCAGGATGTCTCCCAGGTCCGGGCCCCCGGATCTTCCGCTGAGGGCCACCCGCACCGGGAACATGAGCTGCCCGGCTTTCGCTCCCGCCGCCTTCGCCGTCTCGCCGATCTGATGCTTCGCCGCCTCGGCAGACCACGCGGGCATGCCTGCGAAATCCGTGGCCAGCGCGGCCAGAAGATCCCGGGCGGCCGCGTTTCCGCGCACCTTTTCGAGCGCCTCGGGGTCGATGCCGAATTCGTCCGAAAGCAAGAACCCAATGGCTTCCGGCACTTCGGATAGCAGCCGGACTTTCTCGCGCACCACCGCCGCGATTGCCGGATAGTTTTCCGGGAGCGGGAATCCCGCGCCCTCCACGAAAGGTTTCGCCGCTGCGGCAAAGGCCGCCGGCTCCAGCTTCAGCAGATGCTGTTGGTTCACCCACGCGCATTTCTCCGCGTCGAAGCGGGCAGGAGCGCGGTTGACCGCCTCCAGCGAGAACCGGGCGGTCAATTCTTCGATCATGAAGATCTCGTCGTCCGACTTCGACGACCAGCCGAGAAGTGCGAGGAAATTCACCACTGCCGACGGCAGGAAGCCCTGCCGCGGGTAGTCGCCCACCGCCGCGCCGAGATCCCGCTTCGACATTTTCGAGCCGTTCGGGTTCAGGATCAGCGGGATGTGCGCGTACTGCGGCGGCTCGGTGCCTAGCGCCTCGAAAAGCTGCAGGTGCTTCGGCGTGTTCATCAGGTGGTCCTCGCCGCGTATCACGTGGGTGATCTTCATCTCCAGGTCGTCCACCACGTTCACGAAGTGGAAGACATAGGAGCCGTCCGAGCGCCGGATGACCATGTCCGGCGTGTTCGACTCGTCGCGGTAGTCGATCGTCACCTCGCCGCAGACGAGGTCGTTCATGGCCACAGGTTTACGCTCGAAGCGGAAGCGCCAGGCACCGTCGTCTTCATAGACCCGGCCCTTCTCGCGGAGCACCTCGAACCAACGGTCGTAGTTTTCCCGCCGCTCGCTCTGGTTGTAGGGTCCGTACTCGCCGCCCTTGCCTTCGCCTTCGTCCCACTCGAGGCCCAGCCAGCTCATGCCGGAAAAAATGGCATCGCGCGCCTCCTGCGTGTTGCGCGCTTCATCGGTGTCCTCCACGCGCAGGACGAATGTGCCGCCGTGCTTGCGGGCGAAGAGGTAGTTGAAAAGGGCGGTGCGTGCCCCGCCGACGTGGAGATAGCCGGTGGGAGAAGGTGCGAATCGCGTGCGGACGGACATGAGAGGCGCAGTGTAGGGGCGGCGGCCCGCTCGCCAAGGGCGGAGAGGAGCAAATCCCGGCACCTCTTGACCCCGCAAAACGGTCGGTCAGGATGATGGGGCATGAAAAGATGTGCCATCACCGGCCGGGAGGTGCCCGAGGAAGACGCCGTTCCCGTTTCCGCCATCCGGCCCCTGCTGCTGGGCTTCATCCGTCATCGCCATCCGGAGCTTCCGGCGGACGCGTGGATTTCCGGTCCTGCCCTGGAGGGACTGCGCTCTGCCTACATCGAGGCGGCCTTGGAAAGCGAGATGGGCGAAATCACGGAGCTGGAACGCGAGGTCATCGATAGCCTCCGCGGTCGGGAGCTCCTCACGGAACGGCCCCCCTCCGAAGAGGAGGAGGGGCGGGCGGCGACCTTCGGCGAGAGGCTATCGGACCGCATCGCGGAGTTCGGCGGAAGCTGGCGCTTCATCCTCATATTCATGGGCTTTCTGGTGATCTGGATCGCCTTGAACGCCCTCCAGCTCTTCGGCGGCAAGGCGATCGATCCATTCCCCTTTATCCTCCTGAACCTGCTGCTTTCGTGCGTGGCCGCGCTCCAAGCACCCATCATCATGATGAGTCAGAACCGGCAGGAAGAGCATGACCGGAAGCGGGCGATGCAGGATTATCAGATCAACCTCAAGGCGGAGCTGGAGATCCGCCACCTTCACGAAAAGGTGGACCATCTGCTGCTCACGCACTCGGCGCGCCTCATGGAGATCCAGCAATACCAGACCGAGCTCCTCCAGCGCATGGCGACGCAGCCGGGATGAGCGGCGTCGCCGGAAGGGCGCCATACGCAGCTCCCTCTTGCCAGGCTTTCAGGCCGCCCCGATGATCGGGCATGCCCCTTGCAGCGGTGATCTTCGATTTCGACGGCGTGGTGATCGATTCCCACGATGCGCACGGCCGTTCCTGGTTCGCCCTCGCAGGGGAACTCGGCCACGAGCTCACGCACGAGACCTTCGTTTCCACCTTCGGCCAGCGGAACGAGAGCATCCTGCCCTTTCTCGGCTGGGCGGAGGAGGGGGACCGCGAGCGGATCCAACAGCTCGGCGATCGCAAGGAGGGCCTCTACCGGGAAATCCTGCGGGGGGAGGGGATCGAACCTTTGGCGGGAGTCGTGGCGCTTTTGAAGGAGCTGAAAGCCGACGGTATCCCCTGCGCGATCGGCACCTCGACGCCGCGGGCGAATGTGGAGTGCGTGCTGGAGATCACGGGACTGGCGGAGTATTTCACGGACATCGCCGCCTCCGAGGACGTTTCCCGCGGGAAGCCGGATCCGGAGGTTTTCCTGAAGGCCGCTGCGAAGCTGGGCGCGGAGCCTGCCTCCTGCGTGGTGATCGAGGACGCGCAGGTCGGCATCCGCGCCGCCCGGGCGGCGGGCATGAGAGCGGTGGCCGTCACCACCACCCATCCGGCGGAAGCGCTCGCGCCGGAGTCGCCGGATCGGATCGCGGCCTCTCTCGAAGAGGTGTCCGTTCCTTTCCTACGCGGGCTCTGGTAGCCCTACCGTGCGGATCGCCTCGGACACGGCTTTGACCGCAAACTCGAGCTCGGCCTCCGTGATGCACAGCGGCGGCATCAGCACGAGGGTATCCCGGATCGGCCGGGTGAGCAGGCCGTGCTGCCTCGCTTCAAAGCAGACCTTGCTCCCGATGTGGCGGTCCGCGGGGAAACGGGTGCCGTCCGCCCGCCGCAGCTCGATCCCGGCAATGAAGCCGCATTGGCGGACCTCGTGGACCAGCGGCGACTTCGACTTCAGTTCCGCGAGCAGCTCCGCCATCCGCGCAATCTTCGGCTGAAGGCTCTCCAGCGTGTTCTCTTCTTCGAAGACGTCGAGGCTCGCCAGCGCGACGGCGCAGCCGAGCGGGTTCGCCGTATAACTATGCCCGTAGTAGAAGGCGCGATCGTCTTTGCCCAGGAAGGCCTCATACACCGCGGCGGTGGTCAGCGTGGCGGCCATCGGCATGTAGCCGCCGGTGATTCCCTTCGCCGCGCAGAGGAAATCCGGGGTCACCCCCTCGTGCTCACAGGCGAACATCCTCCCCGTGCGGCCGAAGCCGGTCATCACCTCGTCCAGCATCAGGTGCACGTCGTGGGCATCGCACCAGTGCCGCAGCTCGCGCAGCATCCCGGCGGGCCAGGGCCGCATCTCGTTGACCCCCTGGATGAGCGGCTCGATCACCACCGCGGCCGTGCCTTTGATCGCTTCCCGGGGAAGCTCGCGCAGCGCCTCCATTCCGCTGACGAAGGTTACCGGGGTGCCGTGTTTCCGGAAGCGGTCGTGAAAGCGGGAGACCCCGCCGAGCGAGGCGGCTCCCATGGTGTCGCCGTGGTAGGCCTGGTCAAACGCGATAAAGCCGGTGCGCTCCGGCTCGCCGGTAAGCTGGCGGTACTGGATCGCCATTTTCATCGCGCACTCGATGGCGGTCGAGCCGTCGTCGGAGAAGAACACCCGCTCGAGCGTGCCGGCGGGAAAGAGGCCGCAGAGGCGCGCCGCGAGTTCGCTGGCCCGCGGGTTGGCGAAGCCGAGGTAGGAAGTGTGGGCCACCTCGCCGAGCTGCTTTTCCAGCGCGGCGTTCAGCGCGGGGTGGTTGTGGCCGTGGATATTCGTCCAGATGGAGGAATTGCCATCGAGGTATTTCCTCCCCTCGGAATCCCACAGCCATACTCCCTGGCTCCGTACTAGGACCAGCGGCTCGCCCGCCGTCCACGCCGCCTGGGGCGTGAAAGGGTGCCAGCAGTGGGGCCTGTCGGCCTCGATCCAGCGTCGCGTGTCGTCGCGCATCGGCGCCATCCTCGGCGGTGGGGACCGGACTGGAAACGGCGAAAATCGGGAAAGCATCATCCCGTCGGTGGGTAGGCCCCCTACGCGATCAGGGAATGTCCAGCCGGGGATTTCCGTGGCAACCTTCGCTCGTTCCCACAAGGAACCCTTAGTCGAAAAGGATCTCCCTCTCCGCGGGCGATCGGCGGTTCTGGGGAAGGCGACCCCCGGTTTTGTCCGATCGCCCGCTTCCTTTTTCTCAGGTCTTGAAATCCCGGAGACGGAACGCGGTGTAGCCGACGAGAAAAAGCGTCGCGTTCAAGCCCAGCAGGAAGGCGTAGGACATCGCGATCTTCGGCCAGGAGATCGTGTTCTCCAGGAGATAGACCCAGCACGACATCCGCCAGGTCACGAAATACTCCTCGTAGGGCCGGAAGAAGGGGAAGCGCAGCAGCACGAAATCCACGAACAGGACGCTGAGCGCCATGATCGTGGCCGCCGCCGGTTTCATCCGGAAGCAGGAGAACATGAAGGCGATCGAGGAGAGGGTCACCATGCTGGCCCCGATGGCCAGCGCCGCCATGGTCAGGCGCGCGATGCCCTCGCCGCGGGTCGGGAAGACCGCGAAGACCTTCATCTCGTAATTCCAGACGAAAAGCCCGCCGTCCCAACCAAGCGCCGCCACGGACATCGCGTAGCCGGTAATCCCGACGAAAATGACGAAGGTGACGGTGTAAATCGCGATTGCGGCGTATTTCAGCAGCAGGATCCGCAGGCGCGAGACAGGGCGGGCGAGCACCAGGCGCAGATTCCCGTCCTCCGCCTCCTTGGCCACGATATCGCCCGCAACGAGCGCGAAATAGATTGAGCCCAGCAGAAACATGCTGAAGCCCATGATCCAGTAGGTGATGGTGAGGGAGCTGTAGTAGTCGTCGAAGCCCAAGCCGTTGCGCTCCACCAGCTCCCGCATCGCGCGCTGGCTTCGCTCCAGCTTGAAGACGAACAGGATCAGCAACTCCATCACCAGGAACACGCCGTAGCCGATGTAGGTGCGGCGGCGGCCGAAAAGTTTCCGGAGCTCGCCTTTCAGTTGGCGGAGGAAGGTCATGGCGCGTGCAAGAAGGGGAGGGGCTCGTCCTTCACGGGCCGGGCGGTGATTTCAAGATAGAGGTCCTCCAGCGAGCGCCGGACCGGTGCAAAGGCCGAGACCCGGATCCCGCTTCCGACGAGGGCCGCTATGATGATCGCGGGATCGGCGTCCGGCGGCAGGGCGATGCGTCCGGGGCCGAGGATTTGGGTGCCGTTCAGCTCCAGAAAATCCCGCGCCTCGTCCCACGGATCCAAGGTGACCTCATAGACCGGGGCTTCGTCCTGCAAGGTTTCCAAGGTTCCTTCGTGAACGAGCTTTCCCTCGCGCAGGATCGTCACGCGGTCGCACATCTGTTCCACCTCGGCGAGCAGGTGGGAGTTGAAAAGCACCGTCATCCCCCGCTCCTCGCGCAGGGTGAGGATGAAATCGCGGAACCACTTGATGCCCTCCGGGTCGAGGCCGTCGGTCGGTTCGTCCAGCAGGAGCACCTTGGGCTCGGGGAGCAGGGCCTGGGCGAGCGCGAGCCGCTGCCGCATGCCGTGGGAGTAGGTGCCCACCTTCTGCTTGATATGCTTCATCAGGCCCACCCGCGCCACGATTTCGCGGGTGGCGCGCTCGTTGAACTTTCCCGAGTAGGTCGAGAGGATCCGCAGGTTCTCCCAGCCGCTGAGGTAGTCATAGAAGGCGGGGCTCTCGAAAATCGCGCCCACCTGTCTCAGCGCTTCCGCGTGATCCCGCTGAACCGAGATCCCGCCGATCCGGGCCTCTCCCCGGTCCGGCTCCACCATGCCCAGGATGATGCCCAGCGTGGTGCTCTTTCCGGCACCGTTGTGGCCCAGCAAGCCGTGGATTTCACCGCGCTCCACCTCGAACGAAACGTTCTCAAGCGCCGGTTTTCCGCTGAATGACTTGCAGAGTCCGGTGACGGCGAGCATGGCGGTTTAGCGGTTGACCCCGAATTGAACTTTCGTGGAGGCGGAAAGATCGGCGTAGAGGAAATTCACCCCCGTCTCGCCGGGGTGCCACGACTCCTTGTCGCTCACCAGCGGGATACGTTGGTCACTCCCGCTTTTCCCGAAGAATTCCAGCTGTGTGCGGCGGCGGCCGTTCTGGGTCGTATTCCAGAGATAGCTCGAGCCGCTCCGTTCGAATTCCTTATGGTCGGCCGGGCAGTGGAAGACCGCGGAGTCCGGAAGATACCTGCCGAGTTCCGTTTCCAGCACCGCCGTCTCCTCCGCCTTGCTCCTCCGGCCGGCCGCGAGCTCGGGCATCGTCTGGTTGTTGTCTTGCAGGTAGCTTTCGAGGCCGACGCCGATCTGCCGCAGGTTGGAAAGGCAGGCCGTGCTCCTCGATCTCGCGACCAGCGAGCGCCCGACAGGAAAGGCGATCGCGGTCAGCGCCGCGATGATCAGCAATACGACCAGGAGTTCCGTGAGGGTGAAGCCGCGGGTCCGTCTCATCGCACCGGGGGTCCGAATTCCTGGCCGCGCAGGCCCTGCATCACCTCGTTCATCGATTCCATCAGCGGCGCGAGGTCGAGCTTGGTGTCGGTGCTGGCCTTGTCGAAATAGGCGCGGATGCCCTCCCCGGCGATCGTCTCCAGAAGGTCGTCGCCCAATTCGCGGGCCCGGGCCATCTCTTCGGCGGTCTTGCCGCTCTCGATTTCCCGCAGCCCCTGCTCCACGAACTCCTTCCGTTTTTCAGGCGGGAGCGCGTCCAGTGCCTCCATGAATTTCCCCATGGATTCCTTGATGGTGAGATCGACGAAGAGCTTCTTCTCCTTGCCGCTCAGGCGGCGGAAAAACCCTTCCGCGGTGCGGTCGTCGCGGCTTTTCTGCCGCTCGGCGAAATCCAGGCGGTTGACCAGCCCGGCTACCTCCCGGAGCTTCTCCTCCCGGCGCTCCGCGGCGGCGGCATCCGGCGGCTCCGGATACGCGGACCAGTCCTCGAAACCCGCCTCATTCACCTCCGCCGCGACCTTTTCCGCGGTGACGCGTTTCGACCCGGCAATCGCGCGTACACCGGTCACAACGCCCCAGATCAGGGCGAGGAAAAGCAAGGACTGGACGATGACCCGGTTCCGGCGCACGGCAGGACCGAAAGTAGGCGCGATTCTAACACGTGCAAGCGGCACGCTCGGACGCGGCGTAATCAGGCACCGCCTGGTTTTGCCGAAGCCCGGCGCAGGCGGTCCATGATCGCCACGCCCAGGCCGGTTTCGCTCACCGGTTCCGCCACGATGGCATCCAGCCCCGCCTCATCGAGCGTCCGCATCACGAAAAACAGCCGCACCGCCGCCTCCACCAGCTTGCCGCTGCCGGGGCTGAGTTCCTCGACGGTTTCCCATTCGTGGCGCTCGAGATAACCTGCCTTGGGATCGCCCCGGTAGCTCAAAAGGCCGTATTTCTTGCCGGGCTCCGGCTGGAAATCCTCCGGCTTCTCGAACATCAGGAGCGGCGTCCGGGGCGCGTAGTGGCTTTCCAATTGCCCCGGGACAGCGGGGCGATCGGCGACGCGCTTCTCGAACACGACTTTGCCGAATTTCTGTAGCTCCTCCTTCGTCACCGGCCCGGCACGCAGCACGCGGATCAGCGGCTTTTGTTCGGGGCGGATTTCGAGGGTGACGATGGTGCTCTCGAGGCCCTCCCGGCAGGCCCCGCCGTCAATGATCAGCGGGATGCGGCCGCCGAGCTCCTTCTCCACCGCACCGGCGGAAGTCGGGGAAATCCGGCCGAAACGGTTCGCGCTGGGAGCGGCGATGGGCCGGCCCAGCTCCTTGCCGATGTTCCGGAAAATCACATTGCCGCTTTGGCGCACCGCCACGGTCGGCAGGCCGCTGGTCACCAGATCCGGCACCTTCGCGGTCTTCGGCAGCACGATCGTCAGCGGCCCCGGCCAGAAGGTGCCGGCGAGGCTTCTCACGAGCGGCGCGATGTCCTCCGGCACCTCCGCCACCTCGGCCAGTTCCTTGAAAGCGGAAATATGGACGATCAGCGGATCGAATGCGGGGCGCTCCTTGGCGGCGAAGACCTTTGCCACGGCTTCCGCATTGAAGGCGTCCGCGGCCAACCCGTACACGGTTTCGGTAGGTACGGCGACGATCTCGCCGGCTTCCAGAAGGGCGGCGGCCTCGCGCACGGCGTCCTTCATGTCGTCTTCGTCTGCGGAGAGGATGCGGGTCTCAGGCACGCCGCAGGCTTAGCGCCGCAGGGCGGATCGGGCGAGCCCGTATTTACAAATGCATACTTGACCCTTTCCGCGATCCACGATTCCCGTTACGCTCCAGTCATGAACCCTCCCGCGGACGGGCTACCCAGAAACATCGTGCTGATCGGCTTGATGGGCTGCGGGAAGACCACGATCGGAAGGAAGCTCCAGACCCTGCTGGGGTACCCGCTGATCGATACCGATCACCTCATCGAGGAAAAGGCCCGCATGAGCGTGGCCGATATCTTCGCGCGGCGCGGCGAGCAGCTTTTCCGGGAGCTGGAGAGCGCGGTGCTCCACGAGCTTTCGGCCCCCGGTACGCCGCGCCGGATCATCGCCACCGGCGGCGGGATCATCGGCCGGAAGCACAACCGGAAGCTCCTGTCCAAGCTCGGCTACGTGGTGTGGCTTCAGGCTCCGGTGGATGTGATCCTCCAGCGGACCGCCCGCAACCGCGACCGGCCGCTTTTGCATACGGACGATCCCCGGGCAAAGATCGAGAAACTCCTGGCCGAGCGCAGCCCGCTCTACCACGAGATCGCCGATCTGGAGCTGGAGACCGCGGGGCTGGAGACGGAGGAAATCGCCTGCGGCATCCTGGAAAGCGCGCGGTACCACTTCGCCGCGAAGCCCTGAGAACCTAATCCTCGGTCTCCGCCAGCACCGGAAAATGATCGGAGGGCAGGCGGCTGGCATAGTCCTCGAAGGTGACCTCTTTCGGGAAATTGCCGGATTTGGTCTCCGCCGGGTCGGCGTTCTTCGGGATGCGGTAGGAGTCGGTGAGCACGCCGTAACGCCGCACCGGCACTCCCTTTGTCACGAAGACGTGATCGATGCGGCTTTCGGTTTTCGCGTCGGTGTCGAATTTGTTCGCGGTCCCGTTCAGGGCGTAGCGGATCTTCGCGGCTTCGTAGGCGTCCGTGAAACGGGGCGAGTCCTTCAGCAGCAGGTAGCTTTCGCTTTTCTGGTCGGTGTTGAAATCACCGGTCAGGTACACGGGTGTCTGTCCTGCGATTTCCTCGATCTTCCTGAGTAACAAGGCGATGCTTTCCTTCCGTGCCACGACGCCCCGGTGATCCAGATGGACGCTGAAGGCGTAGAACTCCTTGGCGTCCGCCTTGCGGAGCAATTTCGCCCAGCCGCAGATCCGCGGAAGGGACGCGTCCCAACCGGTCCCGGGCGTCCCGGGGGTCTCGGAAAGCCAGAACATGCCGTCTTCCTTCAGCTCGTATTTGTCTCTCTTGAAGAAGATGCCGATGTGCTCGCCCTTGTCCTTCCCGTCGTCCCGGCCGTGCATGGAGCAGCCGTAATCCGGGAGCAGGCGGCACAGGTCCACCATCTGGTGGTGGAAACCCTCCTGGGTCCCGAGCACGTCGAAATCGTGGAACTGGATCAAGCCGGCGACAATGGGCGCGCGCTGTTGCCAGCCGTTCCCTTGCTTCACATCGCCGGGATTATCGTAGCGGATATTGAAAGAGCCGACGATGGTCCCGAAGACCGCCGGTGCCAGAGAGAGCCACAGGGCGGCGCAGGCTGCTTTTCCCAAATGCATGGCCCGAGACAAGTCCGCTGCCGCCGCCCTGTCAAACCCGGTGGCGGCGCGGCGGATTCGCTTTCGTAATGCCAAAGCCGCGGCCAAAGTCTCCCCGTGTCCGCCGAACGGATCAAACACCTCGCCCGCGAGGTCGGGTTCGATGACTGCCGCATCGCCGCGGCGGCGGAGGCGCGCCATGCCGGGGCTTTCCGGGAATGGATTTCCGAGGGTTGCCACGGGGATATGGCGTGGATGGAGCGCACCCCGGAGCGCCGTTGCGATCCCCGCGAGGTCCTGCCGGGCTGCCGCTCCGTCGTCTGCCTCGCGCTAAACTACTACCCCGGTCCCGACACCGCGGAGGGCTACCGCATCGCCCGCTATGCGTGGAACGACGACTACCACGACATTGTCGAAAAAATGCTGCGCCGCATGGATGAGGGGATGCAGGCACTCGGCGGCACCCAGCGCTTTTACGTCGATACCGGCCCGGTCTTGGAACGCGATCACGCCAGTGCGGCCGGCCTGGGCTGGAACGGGAAATCCACCGTGCAGATCCACCGCGGCCTCGGCACCTGGTTTTTCCTGGCGGAGCTGCTCACCACGCTCGAGCTGCCGCCGGACACGCCCTTGGCGGACCACTGCGGGAAGTGCACGCGCTGCATCGATACCTGCCCCACGCAGGCAATCACAGCGGCGCGTCGGGTAGATGCCCGGCGCTGCATTTCCTACCTGACCATCGAGCACAAGGGGCCGATTCCGGAGGAATTCCGCGAAGCCATCGGCGATCGGCTCTACGGCTGCGATGCCTGCCTGGAAGTCTGCCCCTGGAACAAATTCGCGCAGCTTTCCCGAGAGTCGCGCTTCCATGCCCGCGAGACCGTCTTCGCGATGAAGCCGCGGGAGTTTCTCGCTCTAACAGACGACGAATTCCGCGCGCTATTTTCCAAGTCACCGATCAAGCGGATCAAGCGCCCCCGCTTCCTGCGGAATACCTGTGTCGTGCTCGGGAATACCGGCACGGCAGAAGATCTACCCGCGCTTCATCAGGCAGCGGCGGATGAGGATCCGCTGATCGCAGAGCATGCGCTCTGGGCGATTGGGAAGATTCGGGAGCGCGTCGCAAAAGCGCCTGATTGAGGGCGGACAGCCGAGAACCTAACGCTGAAAGCCCGACCTCAGGCCCGGGTACGCATGTCATGGATTCGCTCGCACCCGGACCAGTTCGTTCCCTTTGGCCAAGGATGACTGTCATCGCCTGTCCCAGGGACTCCATCTTCCCCCATAGTCCAGATCTCGAAAGGAGCCGACGAACCCTCAGGCAACAACCGGTATTGATACTCCCGCTGCCATGCGTCCCGCGGCACTTCGTCGCAAAACCGAGTCCAGTCGACAGGCCGTGGATCGGCCTCGGGACGCTCCACCAATGCCCTTAATCCCTGCTCGGTGGAAGGATAGCGCCCAGCGTTGATCTCGTAAGCTTTCACTATTGATCCGATCGATTGAAAGTCAGAGAAGGCCCGATCAACTTTGTAGATCGTGCACCCTCCGGATGGCTGCAAAAGCCAACAAGCTGCCCCGACGAGCAGGGATAATATCAAGGCGGCGATCTTCATTCCGGCTCTCTAAAAAAACGCGGCTGGCAGCAGATCCAGTTCCCAGGGGTCAGCGGGTCACTCCAAGGACGAAAAATCGTCCTCATTCCCATCGGTTCCGTCCGGCCCGGCAGTTCGGAGTTCGTATCCTCTCGGGTCGTCCTCGGGCAGCAGACGGTATCGATATTCCCTCGTCCACGGATCGGTCGGAACGCGGTCGGCGATCTTATTCCATCTCTTGGGAGTGGGTTCGGTTTTCGGGGACTCTACAAGTGCTCTTAGGCCTTGTTCCGTCGAGGGATAAAAGCCCGTATCGATCTTATAGGTTTTGAGAGCCGCTCCAATCGAGTTGAAATCACCGCGGACCCGCGCGCTTCTTGGTTCCGCACCTGGGGGTCCAAGAATTGCATAGAGAAAGAGGCAAACGCCCGCGAAGATAAACCAAGCAAGAATGGACACCAGTCGTCTCATCCAAGGTTAAACTCCGGCCGCCCCTCCTTTTGCCGGCGAGGATATTCGACGGAAAATGCAGAAGCAAAAAGCCGTCTCCGGAATCCCGAGGACGGCTTTGGTAAAACGAGAGAAAACCTGACCTCACCGCTCCGCAATCGGCGGCACCGGCGAGAGCGTCTTCGGGCCCACATAGAGCGTGAGCGGACGATAGAGCCGGCTGTCGCGGAGCTGCTCCAGCACCTGGGCGGTCCAGCCGGAGGTGCGGGCGATGGCGAAGATCGGCGTGAAGAGATCGGTCGGAATGCCCAGCGAGTAATAGACCGTGGCCGAGTAGAAATCGACGTTCGCGTTGAGGCCCTTCCGCTCGCGCATGATTTCCGCGATGCGCTCGGACATCTGGATCCACTTCGGCTCGCCGAGTTCGGAGGTGAGCTGGGTCGCCAGCTTGCGGAGGTGCGGGGCGCGGGGATCGAGCACCTTGTAAACCCGGTGGCCGATGCCCATGATCTTTTCCTTCCGCTCAAGCTTGCCTTCGACGAAGGCATCGACTTTCGAAGGATCGCCGATCTGCTCCAGCATGTGGATCACCCCTTCGTTCGCGCCGCCGTGCAGCGGCCCCTTGAGAGTGCCGATGGCGGAGGTCACGGCCGAATACATGTCGGAGAGCGTGGCCACGGTCACGCGGGCGGAGAAGGTGGAGGCATTCATGCCGTGGTCGGCATGGAGGATGTAGGCCACATCCAGCGTCTTCGTGGCCGTCTCCGTGGGGGTTTCGCCGGTGATGAGGTAGAGGAAATGCGCGGCTTCCGAAAGATCGTCGCGCATCGGCGGCAGTTCCAGGCCTTGGCGGAAGCGGTGGAAGGCGGCGACGATCACGGGAGTCTTCGCGACCAGCGAAAGTCCGATTTCTTCCACCTTGTCGAGCTGCGGCTCGCCGATCGCGGCCCGCTTGTCGTAGAGGCCGAGCATGGAGACCCCCGTGCGCAGCACGTCCATCGGATTGGCGTCTTTCGGGGCGCTTTTTAGGAAATCCAGCACGCCCTGCGGCAGATCCCGGTCACCCCGCAGGCGTTTTTCCAGCGCGTCCAGCTCGTCCTGCTTGGGGAGGCGGCCCTTGTGGAGGAGGAATACCACCTCCTCGTAGCTGCATCCCTCGACGAGCGAGTCGATCGAGTATCCCAGGTAGCTCAGACGGCCTTCGGCACCCTCCACGTTGCTGAGGGCGGATTCATTGGCAATCACTCCTTCGAGGCCTTTGGCGTAGTCTGTCATGGGGATGGATGGGGTTCCGGGTGCAGAAACGGGTTCCGGTGCAGAATTTGCACGGAAGAAAGCGGGTCGGGCGGATCGCTGCAAGGGGAGAATCCCGCTCGAATCTTCGAAGACGGGCGATTCCCGGGAACAGGCGGGATTGAGAGGTTGCGGATCCGGGCGGAATCCGGATGCTCGGCGCGTGCCGGAAGCCTTGGGACTCTTCATCGAAAGCAGCACGCCCCGTGCCTCGCTCGCCTTGGTCCGCGGCAGTGAAATCCTCTTCGAGGAAGCATTCACCGGGGATCGCAGTCACAATGCGCTCCTTTTCGCCCCCCTCGGCCGGGCCTTGGAACGCCTGCCCGCCGGGGAGAGGCTGGCCGCGGTGGTGATCGGCACCGGTCCCGGGAGCTACAGCGGCACGCGCGTGGGTATCGCAGCCGGGCAGGGGGTGGCGCTCGTCCACGGTTGCCCGGCGCTGGGGCTAAGTTCGCTTTTGGCAGTTCCCGCGGCGGCGAGCGGCGATGCCTTGGCAGTCGGCGATGCGCGGCGCGGCGCGGTCTGGAGGATCGGTACCGCCGAACTCCGCGGTGGGGGCGAGCCCCGGCTTTGCGGTTTGGAAGAACTGGCGGGGGAGATCCGGGCAGCCTTGCAAGCCGGACGGACGGTGTTTTCGCTCGAGCCGGTCGCGGGGACCGGTCTCCCTTCGGATCTGGCCACGGCCGTCCGTTTGGAACGTCCCGACGCAGTCCTTCTCGCCGCGGCGTGGCGAAACCTTCCGGACGAAGAGAGGCGGCGGATCGGATCGCTGCCGCCACAGCCGGCTTACTTGCGCCCGCCTCACGTCACGGTGGCGAAGCAAGGCCATCCGCTGTTGCGGAAGTGAGGGGGGCGGCGCAGCCGTGCTACTTCCGCCACACCGTCACCATCGAGCGGGTCCACTGGAACTTCCGCGCTGTCTCCCGGATCAGGAAGGGCTCTTCGGCGACCTTGAGGAGTTGGAAATGCGGCCTCAGCGCGCCTTCCAGCCACTCCAGCGTGCTTCCTTCCGGCCAGTTCTCCGGGGGAGTGAATTCGCCGAGCCAGGTGCAGGGCGTGGCGAGCACCAGCTCCCCTCCCGGCCGCACGAGCGAGGGCAGCCGCTCCAGCAGGCGCTTTGGCTCGGGGAGACGGCAAAGGAGGTTTGCCGCGTGCACCCGGTCGAAATCCCCGAGGTCCGGCCTCAGGTGCATGGCATCGCCCGTTTCAAAGGATACTTTTCCCTCCGGCAGCCGGTCCGGCAGCCGCGCCAGCAGATCCGTTCCCCGGTGCGCCTCATCGAGGCGACGGTAGGCCAGCGGCCCATCCGCCATGGCCCCGGCGGCCCGGATGAAACTGGCGGAGAAATCGATTCCCAGCACCTCGCGGCTGTCGCGGGAGAGTTCGTAGGAGGAGCGCCCCACCGCACAGCCGAGATCGAGCGTGCGCTCCACCTTGCCGGCTGAGAAATGCCGTGTGGTCCGCACCGCGAAATCCAGCGCCTCGCGCATGCCGCCGGGAGCGCCGGGAGGCAGGATCTCCTCCGCCGTGCCGTAGTGAAAGAGCAGGTATTCGGCGAGCAGGCGCTCGCTCTCGTAGGGATTGGCGCTCAATGAACGGGTGCTTCTCCAAGTTTGACCGCGCTCTCGTCGTAGAAGAAGTCGGCATCGTCGTGCTTCGGCACGGGGATATTCAGGATCTTCAGCTTGCCGATCGCCCGGTGGCGGCATCCCGGCCGGATCATCACCGCGCTGAGCGGCTTCACCGGCACGCGTTCACCGTCCAGTTCCAGATAGCCCTCGCCTTCCAAGATCACGTAGATCTCGGTGGTCTGGAGGTGATAGTGGCTGGTCGGTTCTTCCTTCACTTCCAGGTAGTGGGCGGAGGCGGGAGCATCCGCTTGATCGATGAAGGCCCGCCGCGTGGTACCGCAGCAGCACGCGATCGGCGGCAGCTCGCTGAACTCGACGTGATGGTAGCGCTTCATCGGTGGAAAGAGTTCACCGCCAAGATGCCAAGTGCGCCAAGTTCAAAAGCTCGATGGAGATCCGGCCCGGGGGCCGGTGTCTTGGGCTTTTTGCGAACCGGACGACTCCGCGCCTTGGCGGTGAGAGCTGTTCACCCGCCGTTTCCTCCGGCCAGGGCGTCCATCAAGTAGCGTGCGGGGCGGAAATTCTCGATCAGCACTTCCCGTTGGGTGCCGCGCTTCATCCGTACCTGCTTGATGTTGAAATTGGGGGTCTTGTGGGGAGCGAAGAGGATATCGTCGTGGGTCGAGTTCTCGTGCTTCTTGAACATTTCCGGCACGATGTCGCCACCGAGATGATCGTCGCGGCCGGTTGCCAGGTGGCAGGTGCCCAGCACCTTCTCATCCTGAATGTCCGCGTACGAGACCGGCAGCACCTGGGTGCCGAAACCCAGCTCCCCGAGGGTGCCGGTCATCGGATCGTCCTGGAGGCGCGCGTTGTGGCGGTCGATGGTCTCCTGATTGCCCTCGATCAGCTCGGACTTGAGGATGCTGCGATTGTTCACGGTCAGCACGCCCAGCGTGCCGTCCTCGTATTTCATGGGGAAATGGCCGCGGGCATCCTGTGGCACGAAGTAAACCTCACCCGCGGGGAGATTCGCGATGTCAGGCTTCTTGCCTTGGCAGAGGCCATGGGACTTCTGCGCTTCCTGCCCGCCGAGACCGAGCCAGGCCGTCAGGATCCGGCCGTCCTCCAGTTGGAAATCGATTTCCACCTCGTCGGCCTTGGTCACCGCCAGGCGAAGCTTCTCCGCATCGGCGGAGACCTCCTCGTAGTCCACGGCGAGGCCGGAGTTGAGGATGATGTCATTCAAGCCGTGAAGCGTCGCGCCGCGGAATCCGAAGACCTTGCATTTGGCCGTAAGCGGCGCGGTCGCGGAGAACGTGGAAATGCAAAGGATCAGGTCGTAGTTCGGGTAGATGTCCCGGTCCAAGGAAAGCTGCCGCCCTGCGGTGTCCCAAACCTCGTCTTCAAGATCGAGATTGGACCCATGGGTGGTCTTGTAGGCGAACATTTCGCCACCATTCATCCCGAGTTTCCTCATCGCCCCGTTCTTCAACGGGAGATAGAAAGCTTCGTGCGCCTTTTTCTGCACCGGGAAGCCCTCCTTCTTCAGGAAGGCGAAGTCCTTGATGAGGCCCGCGGGTTCGTTGAAATCGGTCAGAATACAAACGCGACACCCTTCCGTCGGTTTGAAAACAGTACCCAGCAGGCGGATCGGGTCGAAGGCTGGAAAGTCCCGCTTTTCGGGGTGCAGCAGGATATCCTCGGAGAGGTAGGAGGGGAGGCTGGCGCTTGGCATGGCCCCCCAAACTAGGAGGGGTGACCACCCGTGCAAGGGGAGTTTTGCCGGAGAAATGCGGAAAATTTCTTCCCTCAATTTCTGTCATCGTGCCGCCGGGCTCCTCGCCTCTGTCAGCCGCCCAAGTCCATCCCCTTGTCCTTCATTTCCTGCAGGACGGAGGACATGTCGTCGAGGCTCTCCCACAATTCACGGACTGCGAAAATCGGGGCACCCGCGCGTACGGCGATGGCGATGCAATCGCTGGGCCGCGCGTCCAGCTCGACGATCTTCCGCTCCATGATCTCGTTCTCCGCCTCCAGGATCAGGCGCGCGTAATAGATCTCGTTCTCCAGCGCCACGATGACGGCACGGCTGACCTTCGCGCCGAAAGCCTCCAAGGTGAGCAGGTAAAGGTCGTGGGTGAGGGGCCGGGGCGGAGCTTCGCCGGAGAGAGCGGCATTGATCGAAGCGCCGATGGCCAGATCGATGTAGAACACGATCGATTTTTGCCCGTCGCCGAGGAAGACGGCGCAGCCGGCCGGGGTGGGCAGCAGGGCAATGGGTTCGACGCGGACGAGATCGGGCACGCCATCGTTTTCGCCCCATCTCCCTGCCTTTCCAAGATGAAATGAGCCCGGTGGCGAAACCGGTGGCGGTGCGGGCAAAACCGCCGTAGCCTTGCAATTCGCCGTAGGATTGCGACGCTTTTGGACGTTTCCGTCACACATGGATCTTCCGATGAACCGCCGCCGTGTCCTGAAGACGCTTTTCTGTTCCAGCGTCCTGATGGATCTCAACCTGGGGCAGGCCGCCTCGGCCCAATCTCCGGCGACAACGGGTGGCCTCGATCTTTTCGCGCTCGGCGATTTCGGCAGCGGAAATGAACGGCAGCGGGCGGTGGGCCGGGCGATGGCCCGCTACGCGAAGACCCTCGGGAAAAAACCGGAGGGCCTGCTTTTCCTGGGAGACAATTTCTACGGGCCCATGCCCGGCGGGGTGAAGTCGCCGCGCTGGCGCACCGGTTACTCGGAAATGTATCCGGCCGCCGACTTCCCGGGACCCTGCTGGGCGATTTTCGGGAACCACGATTACCATGACACCCCGGGAAACGAGCAGGTGCAGCTCGCCTACGCGGGCTCGCTCGCGCGAAAGACCCGCTGGACTTGCCCGGCAAAGTACTACCGGGTGGATCTGCCCGCGGAGAATCCTCAGGTGACCATGCTGATGATCGACACCAATTGGGAGTCGATCAATCGCAGCGTCCACGGGGAAAAGCGCCCCTGCTGGATGAGCCCGGGAGAGCTGGAGGCGCAGATGGAGTGGCTGGAGGCGCAACTGAAGTCGAAGCGCGCCCCTTTCACCATCGTGGCCGGCCATCACCCCGTATATTCGGATGCCTCGCACGGCGATACGAAGGAACTCGTGGAGGATCTCGCCCCGCTGCTGGAGAAGCACGGCGTCCACGTGTACCTCTGCGGGCACGATCACGACATGCAGCATCTGGAGCTGGAGGGTTTCCGGACCTCCTTCGTGCTCTCGGGCGGTGGCGGTGCCCGGCTCTACAAGCACGAGAAAACACGGAAAGGCTCCGTGGTGAAGGATGTGCACGGTTTCACGCACCTCTCGCTGGCCGGGGACAAGCTGACGATCCGCCACGTCGATCCCAATGGCACGATCGTCCACGCTTTCACGAAGGGCGTGAAGTACGACTGGAAGATCGTCGCCTAGCCGCTCTCGCGGTTTTCTTCGCTCCTACGGGAAAGCGCGCGGCAGGCCGCGCTTGCGGAGGCCCTCCGTACCTTGGAAAGTCCGGAAATTCCGGATGCGCAAGATCGTCCATATCGACATGGATTGCTTTTACGCGGCGATCGAGGAGCGGGAGAACCCTTCGCTGCGCGGGAAGCCGGTGGGCGTGGCCGGCAGCAGCCGCCGCGGCGTGCTGACGACCGCGAACTACGAGGCGCGGAAGTTCGGTTGCCGCTCCGCCATGCCGGTGTTCAAGGCCCTTGAGCTGTGCCCGCAGCTCGTCCTGGTGCCCGTCCGTTTCGAGCTTTACCGCGGGGTCAGCGCGCGTATCCGGGCGATCTTCGGCCGCTTCACGGACCGCATCGAGCCGCTGTCCCTCGACGAGGCCTACCTCGATCTCTCCCACCTGAAGAGCTCCGGCGCTGCGCTCGCCCGCGAGATCCGCACCCAGATCCGGGAGGAAACCGGTCTCACGGCCTCGGCCGGCATCGCCCCGAACAAGTTGATCGCGAAGATCGCCAGCGTTTGTAACAAGCCGGACGGCCAGCACGAGGTTCGGGAGGACGAAGTGGAAGCTTTCATGAAGGAGCTGCCGGTGGGCCGCATCTGGGGCGTGGGCGGGAAAATGCGGGCGAAGCTGGAAAGCCTGGGGATCCGGAGCTGCGGCGATCTCCAGCATCTCGACAAAATCGAGATGGCGACACGTTTTGGCAAGTGGGGCCTCGAACTC
>CBIHMP010000032.1:0-20155 GCA_966211015.1 uncultured Luteolibacter sp.
GCTATCTCCGTTGACATTTGGGTGGGCAGGAGTCGCCATCTTCTTTGTGGTGAGTGGTTTTTGCATTCATCTCAGCTTTCTGAAGAATAGCAACTGGCTGGCGTTTTTCTGGCGGAGGTTTTTCAGGATATATCCTCCCTATTTTATCGCAATGGTGGGATTTTTGGGGTTGGATCTGTTGCGGGGAGATTATAAAGGCCAAGAAATGGCTCAATTTGCCTCACATGCCCTGCTGGTTCATAATTTTTGGGATGATACTTACTTCGGAATCAATCCGTCATTTTGGAGCATTGCCGTGGAGGCACAGTTGTATCTGTTGTATCCATTATTGCTCGGAGCGCTCAGGCTCTATCCGTGGAAGAAGGTTTTAGTCGCGCTGCTTTTAATTGAAAGCTCCATCAAAATTTTCGAGAGTGGGAGCTTGCTGGAGAACGGTCCCCTTGCCTACGCTCTCTCATGGGCAATAGGAGCGTATCTGGCGGACGAGTACTTCCGTCGGGAGCAGATCCGGTGGCCGAGGATTTTGAAATCGGGATGGCTGTTTCTGGCAGTTCTGGCTACATGGCTATTTAAACCGATCACAGATTTGTCATTTCTGATGGTGGCGTTGCTCACGGCATCGTTTTTGGCCGGGGCATTGAATAAGGAGCAAGACGTCGGGAATGAGACTCGCGAACCTAAGGGCTGGCGTGCCGCCCTCGGGTTCCTTGGTGCTATAAGTTATAGCTTTTATTTGCTCCATCAGCCGATAATAAGCTTGGTCAATTCATTGTTGCTGAGAATCGGCGCAATAAGTGACACTTCCAATATTTCGCATATGGCCATTCTTTCCTGCGTGTCATTGTGCGTGGCAGTCGGGGTCTCTTGGGTTTTTCATATGCTGGTCGAACGGCCCGGCGCGAACTTCGGTGCCAAGCTATGGAACATCATGAGGACCCGGTCCCGCAAGGAGGTCAATTGAGCGTGCTACAATGACTTCAAGTGTATTGATCGTCCAAGAGCATCTTCCTCACTATCGGGTTCCCTTTTTCAGGCAGCTCCGGAAAGAGTTGAGCTCCCGTGGGGCGACTCTGGGCTTGATCTTTGGAGACCAGCGCGCGAGCCAATACCTTGTAGGAGATCTGGATTGGGCGGTGCCTGTCCCTATCAGCTCACTCGGTCGGCTCCGATGGCATCGGCAAACTTTGAGGAAGGCTCTGAAGGCGGACCTTGTTGTCGCTCCGCAGGAGATCAAGTATCCGGTTCCCCTATTGATGCAGCTTATCTCGGGCTTCGCGAAGATGAAGTTTGCCTATTGGGGCCACGGGAAGAATTTCCAAGCCTTGGATCCCGATTCCGTAGCGGAAAGAGCCAAGCGGTTCCTTTCCCTGCGGGTTGACTGGTGGTTTGCCTACAATGACCTCAGCGCTCGGATCGTGAGGAATCTAGGGTACCCGCCGGAGCGGATCACATCCGTGGGGAATGCGATCGATACTGCATCCTTGATCCGCCGGCGGGAAAGTCTGGAGCCCCGGGAGCTGGAGCGTGTGCGCGCGGAGCTCGGCTTGCGCTCTCAAAACGTCGCCGTCTATACCGGCGGCCTTTATGCCAACAAGCGGCTGGGTTTTCTCCTCGAGGCCGCGCAACTCATTCGGAAGGAGATCGCGGACTTCGAACTCATTGTGATTGGCGAGGGACCCGAGCGGGGGCTCGTGAAGGCGGCGGCGGCGGAACATCCGTGGATCCACGAAGTGGGAGCCAAGAACGATCATGAGAAGGTGCCCTATTGGGCGCTTTCCAAGATGCTGCTCATGCCGGGTGGCGTTGGGCTGGTGATCTTGGATTCCTTCGCGCTGGGAGTGCCCATGGTCACTACGGATACCTATTTGCACGGCCCTGAAATCGATTACCTGAAGGATGGGGAAAACGGGCTGCTGGTTGCTTGCGGCGAATCCCCCGGCGCGTACGCGGACGCGGTGGTCGAACTTTTCCGCTCGCCAGAGCGCTTGCTTCGCCTTGGGAAAGCGGCAGGAGAATCCGCCCGCCATCACAGCGTGGAAGCGATGGCTCGGAACTTCGCCGACGGGGTGATGCGGGCTCTGGAAACTCCCAAGCTTCGCGTCAAAGGACGCATCTGATCACGATGTCTCCTCCTCGACTCCGCGTCTTGCTTTCCGCCTATTATTGCTCGCCCTACCGGGGGAGTGAATCGGCAGTCGGCTGGCAAACCGCCGTGGGTTTAGCCAAATATCATGACGTCACCGTGATCTTCGGGGATCTCTCCGCGGCGGCGCCAGGCGCCCGTGATATCGAGCGGTATCGGAAGGAGACGGGATTGCCGGACAATTTGGAGCTAGTGCATGTCCAGGCGGAGGGGGCCGCGCGAATCGTCAATCGTTTGCATGCGCTGCCCGGGCTGTGGTTCCTTTATTATGAAGCTTACCGGCGCTGGCAGCGGCAAGTCCTCGATGTCGCCCGGCGGATGCACGCCGAGCGCCCTTTCGATCTGGTCCATCACGTCACCGTCATCGGTTTCCGGGAGCCGGGATATCTCTGGCAGCTTGGAATTCCGTTTTTCTGGGGCCCCGTCTCCGGAACCACGGAGGTGCCTCCGGCCTTTGTGAAGGATTTCGGGGCCAAGGAACGCTTCCGCTGGACGACGCACCGCCTGATCAATCGCATGCAGACCCGTCGTGGCGGACGCCCCGGAAGGGCTGCCCTGGCGGCCGCGAAGATTTGGGCGGTCTGCAAGGAAGACGCCCGGGTATTGCAAGGCTGGGGGGGGGATCCGGACCTGATGCCGGAAGTAGGATGTGTGCCCGTGGAGGGCGTCGTCCCCAGATCCCGCGCCGAGGAGGAGCCCCTTCGCCTTTGCTGGAGCGGTATTTTCCAGGGACGCAAGGCCCTGCCGCTGTTGCTGCGGGCGATAGCGAAGGTAGGCAGCCGGGACATCCGGCTTCACGTTCTGGGCGGAGGAGCCGAAGCAGAGCGGTGGCACCGCGAGGCCCTATCGCTCGGAATCGGGCAGTGCGTCGAATGGCATGGGATGCTGCCTCGCGAGGATGCATTGAAGATCTTCGACAGAACCCATGTGTTCATCCACACCTCGGTGAAGGAGGCGACTTCCACCGTCATTCTTGAAGCCCTCGAAAGGGGGATTCCCGTGGTATGCCACGATGCATGCGGCATGGGAACAGCGGTGAACGAAAGCTGCGGGATCCGGATTCCTTTGGAGGATCCCGGGATGAGTGTCGATGGATTTGCTGATGCTATCGGCCGCTTTCTCCGGGATCCGGCCTTGTTGCCAACACTCTCGGCAGGGGCGATCGTGAGAGCCCGCGAACTCAGTTGGGAGAGCAAGGTGGAGAGGATCAGCGCGGCATACCTCCACCTCTTGGGAAAAGCGCCGGGAAGCCGTTTGAGGCCCTGACGCAAGGACGACGAAACCTGTGCCGATCTTGCACGGGAGGCATCGGGTCTCCACCCTTTCCGAGAGAATGAAAATCAGCGCGATTTTAACCTGCTTCAACCGCCGCGAGAAGACGCTCGCCAGCCTGAAGCTCTGGTTCGGGCAACGGGTCCCACCGGACGTCCTGCTGCACGCCGTGGTAGTGGACGACGGGTCTTCCGATGGCACGGGGGAGGCGATTCGGCGCGAGTTTCCCCAAGTCGAACTGATCCAGGGGACCGGGAGCCTGTATTGGTGCGGAGGCATGCGCGTCGCCTGGCAGGCCGCGGCCGTGGGAGATCCCGATTACTATGTCCTCGTCAATGACGATACCCTGCTCGAACCTTTTGCGTTGGAGGAGCTTCTTAAGGCGGCACCTGCTCCAGAGGTTCGGCGGATCGTCGTAGGCGCAATTCGGGACCCGGAGTGCGGCGAAGCGAGCTACGGGGGATGGAGCCGTC
This sequence comes from uncultured Luteolibacter sp., assembly GCA_966211015.1. GTDB lineage: Bacteria > Verrucomicrobiota > Verrucomicrobiia > Verrucomicrobiales > Akkermansiaceae > Haloferula. Next base: position 3,889 of record CBIHMP010000032.1, read on the forward strand.
TCTCCGGATTGATCCCTCCCACCGGTAGATTCCAGGATTGCGAGACGTTCAATGCGAACTGCGCCCTGATTCCGCGGGCGGTTTATCAGGAGATGGGCGGGCTACACGGCGCATATACCCACGGGATGGGGGATTTCGACTATGGCTATCAGGCGGCGAAGAAAGGGATCGGTATCCTCCAGACGCCCGGATTTGTTGGCGACTGCGCGAGGAATAGCTGGAAGAATACTTGGCGGGATCAATCACTGCCGATGGCCGAGAGGCTGAAGAGGCTCCAGAGCCCCAAAGGCCTGCCGTGGAAGGAGTGGGTGATCTACAACCGGCGGAACCAAGGGTGGAAGTGGCCCCTTTTTGCTGTCAGCCCGGTCCTCAGGATACTGACAAGAAGATGAGGCCTGCGATCCGTCAACCACCGCACGGTGCGACGGCGGGAGCCCCCCTTCCTTCCCTTTTTCCCTCCAGCTTGGAAAGCAAGCCTCGCCACAGGAGAACACCCGCGAAAACAGCGACCGCATCGAGCGCCAGATCGGCGACATCCCCCAGGTCGAAACCGAAACCGAAAAGCCATTGGCAAATTTCGGAAAGCGCCGAAAGCGCCAGGGCGGGACTCGCAGCCCGGACGCTCCCGAGCAACAAGGCCAGCGAAAAGCCGATCCCGGCAAAGACGCAGAGATGCATCGGCCGTTTCAAGCTCGGGATCTTGTTGAAATACCACCGTACCAATCCGCCCTCGAGAGGAGCGGGAGTTGTTCCCCCCGTTACGGCAGGACGAGGGGGTGACGTCCTTGCAACGGGAGGTCCGTCTGCTGGGGCCTTTTTAGGGGGTATTGCGGATGTATCCGGCGGTGCCGGTGGCGGTAATTTCTTTGCCGCCGGGGGAGGGACCGCGGAGACCGGGAATGCCCGGAGGATGGGCCGCCAGGGAACCCACGGCCCCGGCAACGAAGACAGCCAAGCAAAGCCGATCCACAGCATGGCGGCAAACAGAGGCCTCGGCCAAGCCGACCCAGCCGGAGCCACCGATCGGCGGAAGATTTGCCAAACAAAATAAAGCCAAGCGGCGAGGATGCCGGCCAGTTGAAACCTGAAGCCGGGTCGCAGCTCCACTTGCTGGACTTGGAATGATTCGATGGTGAAGGTCCCCGCTGTGCCCCGGTTGGTGACGATAATCCTAGGGAGTGCACCATTGCGGGAAATGGGGGCAATCATGTCGGAGAATTTCTGCGGCCTGTCTCCATGCCCTGACCAGAGCGCCAGTTGCTCGGGCACGATTTTTCCGGTCGAATCGACCCACACCAAGGCAATGCGGGCATCATCCCAAGACATCTTACCCTTCTCGATCCCGTGACAGGAAGCCTTGATCGCAATGTGTGCATAACGGGACACCGGCGGAGCTAGCCATTGCCAATCGAACTTCGATGCTCCGGAACCAGCGCCCAGAACTGCAATTCCTCCCTCCGTTTTGATCGGCCCCTCCTTCGTCAAGGTCACTCCGGGAGGGATATGATCCAAGGTGAGCGCCGAGGAACTCGCCACCGGGACGAAGCGCCATTGCCACAAGATCCACGTCAAGATACAGAGGATTAGAAACGCGGAAACAAAACCGCAGGTGCGGGCAATACGAGGCACGCGGGCAGAGAAAAGAAATTTGGGGGCGAGGTGAAGCGCAAAGCGCCGCCCGGAGCCTCGATCGGATATCAGAAGCCGCCGATGGATTTCACGATCATCACTCCCAATCTGAATCATGCCTCCTTCCTTGGCGATTGCCTGTCGAGCGTCGCCCGTCAAGCGGGCGTGACTTTGGAGCATTTCGTGATCGATGGGGGTTCCACCGACGATAGCGCCCTTGTGGCAGCAGGGTTCCCGCACGCGCTGTGGTCCCGAGATAGCGGTCGCGGGATGTCGAACGCGATCAACGATGGCTTCGGTCGTGCCCGGGGAGATTGGGTGATGTGGCTGAACGCCGATGACCGATTGAAGCCCGGTGTCTTGGCGGAGGTCAAAAAGTTCGCGGCTCTTACCTCCGCGGATGTCATCTACGGCGATTACGACTTCATCGGAGCGTCAGGAACTCATATCCGCCGGATAAAGGTTCCCGGCTGGTCACCATTCGTCCATATTCATCATCATTGCTACATCGGATCCACGGCGTGCTTTTTCCGGCGGTCCACCGTTTTGGACGCGGGCCACCGCTTGAGGGAGGATTTCCGCTACGTGATGGACGGTGAATTCTACGCCCGCTTGAATTCCCTGGGGATGCGGTTCGGGCGAATGCCCCTGGTGGTTGCTGATTTCAGGCTTCACGGCGACAATGCCTCGCTCCGCCACCTCGGGCAGACTCGTGATTTGGATGCGATTCTCGTGGCGGAGCGCCAACATCTGGAATCCCGGTCGATCCGCCGTGCTTATGGCATAACTCTCTTTGAGGATCCCTATCTCAATGGCCTTGTGGACGGGGTCCTTTGGATCATTGCCAGAGGATGGAAAGGTGTGATGAAGATCCCGCGGTCCCTCGTTCCAGCCCCTGCGATTTCAAAGCAGCGCCCATGATGCCTGAAAATCCGCGCATCGCGGCGGTGTTCGCTTGTTACAACCGCAGGAAAGCAGCCTTGGAGTGCGTAGAGCGCCTGCGCGGGCAATCCCGGCAGCCGGATCAGGTCGTCGTGGCGGACAATGCCTCCACCGATGGCACGGTGGAGGCATTGGGGGCGCTGCATTGGGCTGCGCTCACCGTGCTTGATACCGGCGAAAATCTCGGGAATGCGGGCGGGGTCAGGCTGGCAATGGAGCGCGCGTTTGCCGACGGTGCCGATGCAGTTTGGGTCCTGGACGATGATTCTTGGCCTCAAACCGGCGCCTTGGAGGCCCTGGTGGCTGAGGGCAGTCGTGGCGGTGAGGTTCGCCACAGTCTTCAGATCGATCCAAAGAGCGGGCGCTTTTCATGGCCGCTTCCGGTCCGGAAATGCGACGGCACCTGGCGCTCGATTCTTGAACCGGACGAGTGGCCGGGCGGATCCGAGGTGGAATCCAAAGCCTCTTGGACCGGAGCACTCTATCCGCGGGAAGCTTGGCAAAAGGCCGGACCCGTCCTCGCCGAGCTGTTTATCAGGGGTGAGGATGAAGATTACCCCCGTCGGGTAGCCGCGGCGGGATTTCGTTTCACGGCTGTCCGCGACTCGATCCTTGATCATCCCCCGGCGAAGAATCTCCGCCGTTGGCGCTTCGGCCCAAAGGAGTTTTGGTTCGAAACCGGGCTGGAAGACTGGAAATTCTACTATGAAGTGAGAAACACCGTCTGGTTGAAACTCCGGGACGGCTCTTGCACCACGGCGTGGACCATCGGGATCCTTTACGGTGTCGCCTCCCTCCTCTTCGACGAATGGTCTTCGGCGCGGTGGAGAGCCTGGTGCCTGGCGTTGCGAGACGCCCGCACGGGTCGTTTGGGCCGTAGGGATATCGCCGGCAATTCCTGAGCCCCAAACCGGCCGGGAGCTTGGGCTTGCCTTGTCCGTGCCGATCGCGTTCTATCCAAGCTCTGCTGAATCACCCTTGTTCATGCCCGTAGGCCGTAAAGAAGCATTCTCGATTCAATTGCTCCAGCTTCTGGATGCGGGGTTGGTCTGGCTGGCATTCTGGGCGGCTTCTTGGTTTCGGAGTCCGATTCGCGGAAGCATAGGCCGGTATGATGACGAGATGAGCCTCTCCCAGATGAGCTGGGTGCTCTACATCGTGGTGCCCTTCACTCCCCTGGCCCTGGAATTCTTCCGATTTTACGCGCGCCCGCGGACAAAGACTGCACTGCAATCATTTAGCCAGCTCTTCAAGGCACTGCTCTCCATGGCCTTGACGATCGGAATGATGGTCGTCTTTGCCCAGCTCTCCGGGGCGAGCCGCCTGATTCTGGGCCTCGGCGGCATCTTCACGCTCGTCCTGCTGTTTGCCAGGGACCGTCTCCTGCACTCTTTTCTCAAGCGGCAGCAATTGCGCGATTACGCGAAGGAGCGCATCATCATTGCGGGGTCGGATGACGAGATCGAGGACTTCCTGAACGGAGTGGAGCCTGATGTTCAAAGCCTTTGGAAGGTCGTCGCGCGTTTCGATCTCTCCCATCGCCCTGTGGAGGAACTTTATGCCCTGCTGAAAGAAAAGGCGGTGGAGCGGGTGATCTTCACCGCACGGGATACCGGCTTCGGCAAGGTTGCCGAGGGCGTCGAAGCATGCGAACTGCAAGGGGTGGAGGCATGGATCGTCGCTTCCTTCATTCGCACCCAGATCGCCCGCCCTACCTTCGATCTGGTCGGCCGCCAGCCCATGCTCGTGCTGCGGTCCACTCCCGAACTCTCATGGGAGCTCGCTATGAAGGCGGTTCTTGATCGGGTCGGGGCGTTTGTCCTCATTCTCGCGACTTCTCCGATTTGGATCATCGCGATGATCGGAATCCGCCTTTCCAGCCCCGGCCCGGTTTTCTTCCGGCAGCGCCGGGCGGGACGCTATGGCAAGCCTTTCCGGATGTGGAAGTTCCGCACGATGGTCCCCGATGCAGAAGCGTTGCTTGCGAAAACCAAGGAAGAACATGGGAACCACATGAATGGCCCGGTTTTCAAATTACAGCGGGATCCCCGGGTATTTGCATTCGGCGCATTCCTGCGGAAAACCAGCATCGATGAGTTTCCTCAGCTGCTGAACGTCCTGCGCGGCCAGATGAGTTTGGTGGGCCCGCGGCCCCTGCCGCTTTACGAAGTGGATGCTTTTGAAAAATCCGAACATCGGCGGCGCCTCAGCGTGAAGCCGGGAATTACCTGTGAATGGCAGGCGGGAGGCAGGAACAGGATCACCAGCTTCGAGGAGTGGGTGGAGATGGACCTTCAGTACATCGACAATTGGTCGCTCTGGCTGGATATCAAGATCCTCATCCGGACGGTACCGGCGGTTCTTCTGGGTCGTGGTGCGAACTGAGACGGCGGATCGCGGCAAGTGATGCAATTGATCTCGGGTATATTCTTCGCCCTGGCGCTGATCCTCGCGGTTTCACTTGGAGGGCAAACCCTTGACTACACGTGGGGGCCGGCCCTGATCGTGCTGTCGGCAGCCCTTGCAGCGATGATTCCGCGAGCATGGACATGGGGGAAACTGGATGGCGGCACAGCCTTCGCTATTTCAATTTTCGCGATCTCGGTCGGCTGGGTTCTTTGGCGCTGCTCCCTCGGTCCGGTGAAGGAGTTCGCTCGCTCCGATGCGCTGTTAGTCGCGGGGATGTGTGCCGCATTCGCTTGGAGCTTCTTGGCCCCCGCGGAGGGTCGCGCGCTGCGGGTTTGCATGCTGGTTCTGGTGCTCCTGGGCACTGCAAATTTTGGCATATCCCTATATCAGCTTCGGGATCCCTCCTTCGCTTGGCCCTTCAGAGATCGTCCGACCCTTTTTCCTTCCGGCCTCTTCGGGCACTACAATCACCTGGCGGATTTTTCCCTCGTCTCCGTGGCATTTCTCGGGGCCCGGCTCTTCTTTGCCAGGGACAGACGCTTGGAGCGCGTGGTGCAGGCGCTGGGGCTTGCGTCGACCGCCGGTTGCGTGCTCGTCTCGAGCTCACGCGGCGGTGTGATTTCGCTTTGTGCGGTCGTGATGGCCCTTGCAGGGCTCGGCGCTCTCGTGGCTTGGCGGGATAAGACCCCGCGCCGACGGATGGCTGCGGTTGTTGCTTTGTCGATGCCCCTGCTAGTGGCGGGGATCGCAGTGCCTGCCTTGGGGAGGCTTCAGGAGCGACGCGGCGTCGAAAGCGGGTCGGCGGCGAGCTTCGCCGATAATCAGTACCGCCTGCAGATGATCGGGCTAGCGGTGGATGTAACGGCAAATCACCCCTGGACCGGAGGCGGAAGCCGTGCGTTCGGCTGGGAGAAATACCATGCTTGGGAGCCCTCCGAGAGTGGTGTCCTTCCTTCCGACGATGATTTCGTCCATAATGAACTCCTTCAGGTGGCGACGGATTATGGCTGGATCGGTGCCATTTTGGTCACGGCTGCCGTCCTCGCTATCGGCCTCAGGGGGGTTGCGGGCTTGGCCACAGGAGAGGGCGGGGTCGCCAGGAGGGCGGCAGATGCCGTCTCTTGCGGGGGATTGGCAGCGATGACAGGAACCCTGCTCCACTCGAATTTCAGCTTCGTCACCCATACTTTTCCCGGAGCCCTCTATCTAGGCCTCGCCCTCGGGTGCGCCCTCCCCCGGTATCGGTCGGAGCAAGCTGCCGCGGCCTCCCCGTGGCCGTCGATTTCCGGTGCCATCACAGCGGTGGCGCTGGTTCTCCTGACCCCTCTCCTGGCCTATGCCGGTGGAAAGGGAACGATGGCTTATCGCGAGGCTTGGCCTGTTTTCTTCGGACGAGAGCGTCTCGCTACCACTGCACCGGGCGCGGCGATTGACCGGATGCATGCCGCGCTGGAGATCTGGCCCAGCGCGGAAATGGCAGGCGATGCCGCGCAGCTAGCGCGCCGAGCTTCGCAAATGAAGGGACTACCCGATCCAGAGCGAAGGGAGAAGTTGTCGGAAGCGGCGGAGTTGTATGCAGTGGCCCGCAAATGGAATCCCTTCGACCCTGCTTGGTCGGTGAACCGGGCGAATGTCTTGTCCGCCTTGGGCCGGGATCAGGAGGCCGAAGCGGAGTTTGAAAGTGCCATTGCTCTGGAAGGAGGGATGGAAGGCATTTTTCGCGCCCGCTACTACTTCGCGCGGCATCTGTATGGCCGCTGGTACCGTGCCTGGACTCGCGAGCGCAGGGCGGGAGAAGCACTTGGGGGCTTCCTTCGCGCACGCGACCTGTTGCGGGAGGCGGAGACAACCACCGCGGCGTGGGTCCGCGGGAAGGAAGGGCGCGAATTACTAAACGGGCTGGAGGAAACGATCAGCTTTCTGGAAGGGGCCAAGGTAAAACCTGAACCCGTCCGTTGATCGGCCTTCGTTAGTTCAACACCTGCTTCCAAGCGAGGTTCTCCGAGACCAGTTCGGCCAGGAGTTCGCGCGCCAGGCGGTCGGCTTCGTCCAATGTCGGCAGCCCCTCCATCCGCGCGGCACCCTGTGCTTCGTTGTTGAACAACATCGTCACCGAAACGTAAGACCAGCGCTGGGCCTCGCCCTTCGTAAGCCGGTCCGCCATGTCGATCAGGGTTCGCCTCGTGTGGTCTTCGGTCACCACTTGGTTCCCCACGAAGAAGTAAACCGTCAGGGCGTTTTGGACCGTCTCCGCCTTCGTGCCTTCGATCAGCGCCTTTTTGTAGGACAGCAGCCGCCGGACGGGAATCGCTCCATGCCCGGGTACCTCGAGCGCCGATTTCTCCGATTGGTAGATCTGGTGGCCCTGCGTCGGCATGCATCGCTCCGGGCGGTGGATCGAATTCGCGAGATCGTAGCCGGAAAGGACGATGGAAACATCGGCCACGTCCGCTTCGGAGCGGCCGGTAACGAAATCCCAACTGCCCGGGCGGGGCCGCCAGCACATGGCTTTGGAGAAGCGGGTATCCGGTGCCAGCGCCTCCCGTTCCTTTTGAGAAGGGGGATAGGTCCGGGTCCTCCAGATCCCGAGGGTCTCCGGTATCTCCATGGCCATCGCCGATTCCGCCTGCCGGAAAGGCGGCAGGAAATAAATGGACGACAGGGTCAGGGCGAGGATCGCCGCCAGGATATAGGCTTTCCGGTTCATCGCAGCTCCTCAGTTTGCCCCGGCTTTCTGTCCGACGACGTGGCGCACCTGCATCCGGCGCGGGCGGCGCCAGGGAACCCCCTGCTCCAGGATCGAGTGGACCAGCAGGAGCAGGAGCAGGGAAATCGGGTAAAAGATCACGAGGCCGGACCAATCGTGCCACGTGTTGGCGGCGAATTCCGGGTTGCCGTACTCCGCGATCACGAAGATCGAGGTCAGGCGCATCATGTTGCCCAGAATCGCCAGCGGGAAGGCGGTCAGGCAGAGCAGCGCCTTCTTCCACAGCGGGACCTTCGCGATGTACGCCCACACGGATGAAATCATGATCAGCGCCATCAGGGAGCGGATGCCTCCGCAACCTTCGTCGATCTCAAGCGGCTTCCACCGATCGCCGGCGGAAAAGATCTGCGTCCCCCGCACCACCGTCTCCACGCCGAAGAGGCCGGAGCCCCACTGGGCCATCTTCGTGGCCAAGATTTGAAGCTTGGTAGTCGCCTGTTGGAATTCCGGCACCGGGATCGCCAGGTAGAGGAAGAAAAGGGGGAAGAAAAGCAGCCGGGAAACCTGCCAGCCCCAGAGGTAGAGCGCCGAGCCCCACAGGATCATCGGCAGGCCTCCCACCGTCAGCCGCGCTTGGCCGCAACGGTGGCCCGCCACGAAGAGAGCCGCGCCCAGCAGCAGCACCGGCAGCCCCCATGCGTTGGAGGAGCCCTGCCTCGCCAGGCGTCGCAAATTCTTCCATTGCCAGACGACCAGTCCCACCATGATCACCGGCACCAGGTAGCCGTGCTCGTAGTCGGTTTCGCTATTCCAAGTGCTGCGCAGCCAGGAAAGCGGAGACACCCCCCCGAAGCCGGGCACCAGGAAGTAGTACACGGCGACGATCATTCCGCACAGCGCGAGGCCGATCCACGAAGGGACGCCGCGGGTTGCGGCGGCGGGGGATGATGGTGGATTCGGGCTTTCCATCTTTCGTCGGGATGCAGGGTTGCCGATCCGGCCGGGACTGTCAACAATCCCGCCCCGCCGCCCGTTGCCCCGTATTTCATGAAACTCATCAGTGGTACCGCCCACCGCGCGCTCGCCGAGCGCATCGCCGAAACCCTTGGTGCTCCCCTTGCAGATGTCCACGTCACCGCCTTTCCGGACGGGGAAACTTTCGTTAAAATCAACGAAAACATCCGCGGTGACGATGTCTTCATCGTCCAGCCGAGCTGCCCCCCGACGAACCACAATATCATGGAGCTGCTCATCATGGTGGACGCCGCCCGCCGGGCCAGCGCGGGGCGGATCACCGCCGTGATGCCCTTCTTCGGCTACGCCCGTCAGGATCGGAAAGACCAGCCGCGGGTGCCGATCACGGCCAAATTGGTCGCGAATCTCCTGACCTCCGCCGGCGTCGGCCGCGTCCTGACGATGGACCTTCATGCCCCGCAGATCCAAGGCTTCTTCGATATCCCGGTGGATCACCTCTACGCCAAGCCGGCTTTGATCCACTACCTGCGCGAGCGTCATCCGGATCCTTCGAATATCACCGTGGTCTCGCCGGATGTCGGCGGGGTGAAAATGGCTCGCTCCTATGCCGAGGCACTGGGGGCCGACCTCGCGATCGTGGCCAAGCACCGCGTGAGCGCCACACGCGTGGAGGCGATGAACGTGATCGGCGACGTGGAGGGCCGGGACGTGATTCTGGTCGATGACATGACCGAGACCGCCGGAACCCTCACCGCCGCCGCGGAAATTTTGGGGAAGCACGGGGCCAAGCGCATTTTCGCCGGCGTCTCTCACGCCGTTTTGGGCGACTTGGGCCGGGAAAGGATCAACAATTCGGTTATCGAGGAGATTATCACCACGGATTCCGTTCCGCAGGCCACCGGGGAAAAAGTCCGTGCCGTCGGCATCGCTCCCCTGCTGGGTGAGGCGATCCGCCGCATCCACGGGGGCCAGTCGGTCACCTCCCTTTTTGAAGTTTAAGGATCCGGAACCACATCCGTACGTAACTCGTTGATCTCAAGTTTATCGAGAGCGTAGCCGACATCTTTTTTTCCGAATAATCCCTCGATCTGCGGTCCAATTCTTCCTGATCGAGACAAGCGCTTCGAACAAAATTTTGACAAACCCGGAGCAGCTCGCTAAAGACCCCGCCCCCGGCCGCGGGAACACTCCGGCCGGCACTCGAATCCTCACGCCCTTTTCGTCATGGCCAAGAAGCACGTCCTTAAAGCGGAACCCCGGCAACGCACCGGTTCCGGAGTCCTCAAGCAAATGCGCCGCGAGGGCTGGGTCCCTTCCGTGATCTACGGACGCGGCTCCGAGAACAAGAACCTGAAGGTTGACGCAAAGGCCTTCGATGAGTTGCTGGCCCACGCCACCTCGGAAAACATCATTATCAATCTCGACCTCGGCGGTGCCAACCAGCTCGCTTTCCTCCAGGCCGTCCAGCACGACGCGCTCACCGGGAAGGCTCTGCACGTCGATTTCCTCTCGATCGATGAGAAGACGGAAATCACCGCCCATATTCCTGTTCACCTCACCGGCGAGCCTGCCGGAGTGAAGGCTGGCGGCATGCTGGAGCAACTCAACCACACGCTGGAAGTCCGCTGCTCCGCCGCCGATCTGCCGGAAATCCTCGAGTTCGACGTTTCCGGCCTGAACGAGGGCGACTCCCTGCACATCGGAGACGTGAAGCTTCCGAGCGGAGTGGCCGCGACTCACGCTGCGGATGTCGTCATCGCCCACGTGGCGAAGACCGCAGCCGCCGTTTCGGAGGAAGCGACCGCTGGCGCTTGATTTGGTTTTCAATCCGAAAGCCCGGTCCGCTCCTGCGGCCCGGGCTTTTGTTTGAGGACGGATCCTTGCCCGAGATTTTTTCCGTCCTGACACCCTAGTCCTGAGTCCCCATTGGAGCCTGAGAATTCCATACCTCTCGTTGTCGGCTTGGGAAACCCGGGCAGGCAATATGATGGCACGCGCCACAATGTCGGCTTCATGGTGCTGGACCGGCTGGCGGCTGGTGCCGGCGCCGTATTCGAATCGAAGCCGAAGTGGCAATGCCATCTCGCGAAGCTCCCGGGCTCGGGGGTGCTTCTGGTGAAGCCCCAGAGCTTCATGAATCTCAGCGGTCGCCCGGTCCGGCAGATCATGGCTTTCCACAAGTGGACGCCCGGGAAGGTCCTGGTGGTGTACGACGATGTGGCCCTGCCGCTTGGCAAGCTGCGCTTCCGGGAAAAGGGGAGCGCCGGCGGGCACAACGGCATCAAATCCCTGATCGAGCATTTGGGTGGAGACGGATTTCCCCGCCTGAAGATCGGAATCGGCGCTTCGGACCCCGGAAACATGACCGGTCACGTGCTCGGGAACTTCCGCGAAGAAGAGCGGGAACTGCTTGAAAACACGCTTGCAAGGGCTGTGGAGGCCGTGCAGCTTGCGCTCTCCCAAGGCCTCGCCCCCGCGGCAAATTTTTACAACAGCAGCAACGGAACACCCTAACAAACGTCCCAGCAGATGAGCAGGAAATACGAAGGACTGATCGTCCTTAATACCAAGTCGGTCGAAGGCAGCGTCGAAGATCTCATCGCCGCCGTGAGCAAGGAAATCGAAGCCGAAGGCGCGAAGCTGGACGAAGTCCAGCAGCTCGGACGCAAGAAGTTCGCATACAACTCCCGCCACCTCGAAAGCGGCCACTACGTGAACTACTTCTTCAAGGCTGAGCCCGAGGCCGTGGAGCGCATCCAGTCCCGTCTCAAGCTGAACGGCCACGTTCACCTGCAGCACTTCCAGCGTGTGGCTTGACGCGTGGAAAGCTGTTCATTGGAACGGCTTCCGCTTGCCACTTTTCCCCGCACTCGTCTAGTCTTGCCTCGCCATGGCCAATCTCAACAAAGTCCTGCTCCTCGGCAATCTGACCCGCGATCCGGAGGTGCGTTACACGCCCAAGGGGACCGCCGTGGGTGATTTGGGCCTTGCCGTGAACCGGCGTGTCTCGGACGGCAATGGCAACTGGTCCGACGAAGTCACCTTCGTGGATGTGACCGTCTGGGGCACGAATGCCGAAAACGCCCAAAAATACCTTACCAAGGGTCGCGGGGTTTTCATTGAAGGACGCCTGCAGATGGACACCTGGGAGGACAAGCAGTCCGGCCAGAAGCGCAGCAAGCTCAAGGTCGTGGCCGAAGTCCTCCAGTTTCTGCCCGATGGCAAGGAACGCACCGGAGGTGGAGGCGGTGGTGGCGGCTATCAGCAGCGTGCAGCCGGAGAAGGCGGCTACCAGGGAGGGGGCGGAAGCCAGCAGCGCGCCGCCTCCGGGCCGCCGCAGGGAGGCTCGCCTGCCGAATCCGGCGATTTCCACGAGGAAGACGACGATATCCCGTTCTGATCTTGAAAGGCCGGACCGCGCGTCCGGCCTTTTCGCGTACCGGTGGCCCGGCTCAGGGAAGGCTCCGGCCCTTCTCCAGCAGTTCCGCCTTGAGCGCGGAGGCGCGGCCTAGGCAGTCCTCCACATCCGGGCCGAGGAGATTTACATGCCCCATCTTCCTCCGGCCGGTGGCGCGACGCTTGCCGTAGAGGTGGAGGAAGGCGGAACCGTCCGCGAAGAGGGAGGTCCAGTCCGGCGGTCCGCTTTCGTCCGGCCACATGTCGCCCAGGAGATTCAGCATCACCACGGGGGAAAGCAGCTTCGGCGACCCCGCGGGCAGGCCGCAGGTCACGCGGACCTGTTGTTCGAATTGAGAGGTGGCGCAGGCGTCCAGCGTGTGGTGGCCGGAATTGTGCGGTCGCGGCGCCATTTCGTTCACCAGCAGGGAACCATCCGGCAGGTGGAAAAACTCCACCCCCATGATGCCGCGGTAGTCGAGTGCTTCCGCCACCCGGCAGGCGATGATTTTCGCCTCCGCCGCGATCGCGGAGCTGACCCGGGCCGGAATGATGGACACGTCCAGGATATGGTGGCGGTGGCGGTTTTCGGCGGGATCGTAGGCCACCATGGAGCCATCGCCCGAGCGGGCGACCATGACCGAGAGCTCGCGTTCAAAGGGGATGAAAGCCTCCAGTACCGCGCGATCCGTGCCGAAACCCGCCCACACCGCCGCAGGGTCCTCGCCGCCGTTCAGCTTGAGCTGGCCCTTCCCATCGTAGCCGAAGGCGGCGGTCTTCAGCACCGCCGGAGTGCCGATATCCTCCATCGCCGCGGCGAGTTCCTCCGCCGAAGCAACCACCGCGAAAGGCGCGCAGGGGATGCCGTTCTCCTTTAAGAAAGCCTTCTCCCGTTCCCGGTGCTGGCAGATCGCCACGGCCTCCGGCCCGGGGTGCAGCCCGATCCTGGCCGCCACGGCTTCGAGCGTCTCCCGGGGGATATTTTCGAACTCCACGGTCGCGACGGCGGCTCGGGCGACGAATTGCTCCAGAGCCTCCCGGGAATCGAAGGGGGCATCGATCGCTTCGTCAGCCACCACGATGGCCGGAGCCTCCAGGCCGCCGGTCCAGACTAGCGTGCGGTAGCCCATGCGGCGGGCCTCCATGCAAAACATGCGGCCGAGTTGGCCGCCGCCGAGGATACCGAGCACGGCGCCCGGCGGGATGACTGGAGAAGCATTCACGGGATCAAAGCGGGGCAATGGCGGGAAGAGACGGAATACACGGAACAGCGGGAAAGGATAAACCTTTTAAGCCCCGCATCCCCCGTAATCATCCAAGCCGGGGCAATTCAGCGGCCTTTACCGTCTCGTTCTGCTTCGCGCGGAAAATTCGGAGCTTTTCCAGCAGGGCCGGATCCTCTCCCGCCAGCATGGCCACCGCGAAAAGCGCGGCATTGATCGCCCCGGCCTTCCCGATGGCAAAGGTAGCGGTGGGGATGCCGCCGGGCATCTGGACGATGGAGAGAAGGGAGTCCATCCCCTTCAGAGCGTGGGATTCCACCGGTACTCCGAGCACCGGCAGATCGGTGATCGCGGCTGTCATGCCTGGCAGGTGGGCGGCCCCCCCCGCACCGGCGACGATCGCTTTCAGGCCGCGCCCCCGGGCTTCCCGGGCGTAGGAGAAGAGCTTGTCCGGCGTGCGGTGGGCGCTGACAACCTCCGCCTCCCATGCCACGCCGAAGTCCTCGAGCGTGCGCGCCGCGTGCTCCATCGTCGGCCAATCCGACGTGCTGCCCATGATGATCCCGACAAGGGGCGTTGCCATGCGGGAGAGACTCAGGACACGCGGACTCAAGACGCAAGACTTGAATTTTCCGGGCTGCGATATGCCGCAGAACTCCAGTCTTGAGTCTTGAGTCTGCCGGTCTTGCGTCCTTTGCTCCCCCCGCTCATGTTGAAGGAAGCCATCCAGGAAGTCCGCGTCTTCGCGCCCGCCACCGTCGCCAATGTCGCTTGCGGCTACGACGTGCTCGGATTCGCCATCGACGCCCCCGGGGACGAGATCGTCGTCCGCCACTGTGAAAAGCCCGGCCTTCACATTACCGCCATCACCGGGGACGAGGGCAAGCTGCCGAAGAATCCGGAGAAGAATACGGCCGGCGTTGCCGCGCTGGACCTCCTGCGCCACCTCGGCATGACCGACCGGGGGATCGAGATGGAGATCCACAAGAAGATGCCCTTCGGCTCCGGCCTGGGCTCCTCCGCCGCCTCCGCGGTGGCCGGTGCTTTCGCCGTGAACCGCCTGATCGGCGAGCCCCTTTCCAAGCAGCAGCTCCTGCCCTTTGCCATGGCGGGGGAAGCTTCCGCGGACGGTGCCTGGCACGCCGACAATGTCGGCCCCTGCCTGCTCGGCGGCATCGTCTTCATCCGCTCGAATGACGAGCTGGACGTCGCCCAGCTCCCCGCGCCGAAAAACCTCTGGGCCGCCGTCGTCCACCCGGACATCGAGGTGCTCACGAAAGTCGCCCGCGAGATCCTGCCGAAGGACATCCCGCTCGTGAATGCCACCCAGCAGATCGGCAATCTCGGCGGCTTGCTCTGCGGCATCATCCAGGAAGACTACGGCCTCATCTCCCGCTCGATCCACGACGTGATCGCGGAGCCGCGGCGTCAAAAGCTCATCCCGGAATTCTACAAGGCCAAGCGCGCCGCGCTCGGAGCCGGTGCCCTCGGCTTCTCGATCTCCGGGGCCGGGCCCAGCGTTTTCGCGCTCTGCGAGGGTGAGGAAACCGCCAGGAAGGTAGGGGAGGCGATTTCGAAGGTGTTCTCCGCGATTCCTTTGGGCAATCAGGCCTACGTTTCCCGCATCAATCCCCACGGCGTGCACGTGGTGGAGGAGAAAAAATCGAAATGAGCCGATGAAACCGGTCCGCTTTTTCCTGCTGCTACTCGCGGCTATTTGCTGCACGCCTCTGGTTTCATGCGTTTCGATTTCCTATCCGCAGCCCTCCGGTTCCGAGTTGGAGCTTGGGCGGACATTGGTCCCACCCAAGGACCAAGGTCTTGTCGTGGTATATCGCAAGCCGAGTGCATCGATCACGACTCGCAAAATACCCACCGCGGTATGGGTGGACGGTAAACCTCATGGCGCAAACCACGCGGGCACCTTCGTGGTGGTTCCGGTTTCCAAAGGTCGGCATGTAGTTCGGATGTTCCGCGACCCGTCCTCGGCTCGGGCGAACTCCGGCCACGAGCTCCACGTCGCGGTGGGAAAGTGCTATTTCATTCGTCAATCCGTGGAGACGAAGGTGGATAAGGTGATTTTCGTGCCCACCCCGGCCCCCGTACCACGAATCGAGGTGGATTCGACACCCGTGTCGGAAGAAACGGGTCGGGCGGAAGTGTCGAAATGCAAGCAGCTCGGCGGAAATGGCATGATCAAACGCCGCGGCTAACCCCGCTCCGGGTGACTTCTTTTGTCATCGACTGATGCGTCCGGAGGTTCCGGAATCCAAGTGTCGCCGATGCCGCTACGGCTCCTGACCGATGCTCTACCACTCCACCGCCAATCCCGCCCACCGGGTGGATCTGAAGGAAGCGATCCTGCGCTCCCTGCCGCCGGACAACGGCCTCTATATGCCGGAAACCTTGCCCGTTCTCGGGCCGGAATTCTGGGCCATCTGGCGGGCACTCTCCTTTCAAGAGATCGGCTACGCCGTGGCGCAGGCATTCTTCGGGGAGGACGTTCCGCCGCCGGCGCTGAAGGAGATGGTGGAGGGCACGCTCGCCTTTGATGCGCCCCTCGTCACGTTGGCACCGGGCGACCATGTCCTCGAGCTCTTTCACGGACCCACGCTTGCCTTCAAGGATTTCGGGGCCCGCTTCATGGCGCGCCTGATGGCTTGGCTGGTGCGCGGCGACGACCGCGAATTGACCGTTTTGGTCGCCACCTCCGGGGATACCGGCGGCGCGGTCGCCTCGGCCTTCCACCGGGTGCCGGGGACCCGGGTGATCATCCTTTACCCGCAGGGCAAGGTATCCGGCCTTCAGGAAAAACAGCTCACCACCCTCGGCGATAATATCTCCGCAATCGAGATCGACGGCACCTTCGACGACTGCCAGCGGCTCGTGAAGTCGGCCTTTCTCGACCGGGGGCTCTCCGAGCGGCTGAACCTTACCTCGGCGAATTCCATCAACCTCTCGCGCCTCGTTCCGCAGAGCTTCTATT
>CBIHMP010000033.1:0-20153 GCA_966211015.1 uncultured Luteolibacter sp.
GGAGAACCCGGAGCGATTCACGATCTTTTGCCAGGGGGACCCGTTCGAGCATAGCCCGGATTTCCTCAAGCTTTTGAGCAAGCGCGAAGCTTGGGCGGATGTTCAGGCCTTGTCGTATCGCTGGACCAGCCAGCGCAATATTCCCCCTCAGGAACTCCTTTCCAAAGAAACAAATCAATGGATTGAGGAGTGCCGGGTGAGGCGGGAAATGATCTCCCTGCACAGTTTGAACGCGCTGAAGTTCCACGACAACGGCACAGTCGCCCAACTCGCCGCCTATCTTGGAGCCAATGCCTTGGAGAACGGGACAAACATCGCCGAGCATTTCTTTCGCTCGGTGAAGCTGGAAGTTCTGGCGCAGGAAGCAGCTCGGTCCAACTTGGGTCAATTCTGCTACGGGGCAATCTTCGCCGTGAAAAATGACCTGCTGGGGAATCTACCTGCGGATGCCTTGGGCGTGATGCAAATCAAGACGAGGCAGCATTCGGTTTATGCTTACATCTTTGAGCGGCTTTGGTTGCACGTATTTGGACTGCCATTCCTGAAAATCCAGGATAACGAATCCTAGAGCATCTCGCTCAATCGATTGCCTCCCGGATTCAGTTCGAGTTCGGAGTCGAACGGCGAGAGCCGCGAGATTTGCTAGAAGAATGACCTCTTCCTGTCTTTCAGATCTCGCGCATTCTTGCGCCCTTCTCGGTTCAGGCTATCAATGGCTGGCGGGCACCTCCGGGTGGGCAAGGGAACGATGTTTCCGGACGATCACGTGAGCCCCCTCGTGGACGACTTCGCCACGGTCCCAGAAAGAGGTGAGGAAGGAATCGATCGCCGCCGCCGAGACCTTGTCTTGCACCCATGTGATGCAGCCGCCGGGCTTTAGGAGGTTCCATCCGAAGCAGGCAGACATCAGAAGTTCGGCTGAAGCCGGCCGTGCTTCAAGATAGACCAAGTCGAAGGACTCCCAATACCCATCCCCTGCAACCATCCACGCCAGCGCTTCCGAGAATTCTCCATCGTAAAGATGAACGCGCTTCTCCAACCCCAGCTCCTTGATCTTCGAGTGCAAGACCGCCCGCGCCGCGGGATGATGTATCGAGTTTCCATCTTCGGAATCGTATTGGCCCACGGCATGGACTTCTGATTCAGACGCAGGAAAAAGGCTGCCCAGGATCCATTCCAGCACTCGGCCGTCCCCGGATCCCACCACGAGGGCGCGACCGTCCTCCTTTGGAAAATGGGGGCCAAATTCGTCCAGATCTGGCCGAGTCTCATCCGAAGCGGGGGATGAGGGCGGTTCGGTTGCTTGCCGGCTCCGTTGCGTCTTTTCAACGATGGATGAGACTTGCTTGAGGAGTTCTACCTTGATCTCCAAGCTCGTTCTTCCTGCGTTCGGGATGCTTCCCGTGGCGTGGTAGGAAACCAAGGTCCTTCGCTCGTAGTAACCCATCTCCCTGAAGATCGCGGTATTCGAGAACACGGGAGGGAGCATGCGATGGTCAAGCTCGCCAGCCCGAAGCATTTCATTGATGATGTGCTGGTTCGCCGGTTGGTTTTGCCGGAAGCGATCCCTTGATCCACCGGCCCGGAGCACCTCCTTGACATCGTTGAAAAACCGGTGGGTTCTAGATCCCGGCCGGATAATCATTTGTCCGATGTTATACTCGCGATCATTCCCCCAATGTTCCGCGGAAAGAGCGATGTCGCCATCGCCCAACGATTCCAGGAGCAGCTTTTCAGCGGATCTGAAGTAGATCACGTCCACATCGGTAACCAAAAACGGTTCAGTTTCACGCTCCGCCCATTCCGCGATCGTAGCCATCTTGTTCGCGATGTGGGCGTCGAATCCGGGCGACCGGAAATTCCCGTTGCCTGCCGATGTCTCCGAATCATCGAGCACGGTGACAATCTCCATGGAGGGATTGGATCGCCCGATGGATGCAGCCAACCAGTCGGTGCACAAATCGCGGAACGCGTGGGTAAGGGAGGCGAGAACTTTCACGACACAATGGTTCTAACGGGAATAATCGGGATTACGTCCGACAATCCTTCTACTGGATGATCCGTCAAGGTCCGGATGACAGAAGCAGGAGTGCGGACGAGTAGCTGGACACGAAGCACGGAATCATTCAATGGCTTGGACCGGTGAAGCAACTGCCTACAGGGACAACGGTGGATCTAAGCAAGCAGCAGGGGAATACCCCTCCGCGTCTAAATGTTGCGAATCCTTTTGGATCAGAAATCCATGTGGAGGTCGTTATCGTCAACTACCGGCGTCCGCGGAACATTCCGAAAATCATCGAAGGGTTCCGTGCGCAGACCGAACCCTGCCGGATCACGATCTGCGATGTGGGAAGAGGGGCGGATCGCGTGCCTTGTGAAGTGCGGAGCACGGCTGATGCGGTGATTGATTTTTCCGACAATGCAGGCGGCTTCAACCGTTACGTCGCGGTGAACGCATTCCGGCTGCCCTTCACCTGGTTCCACGACGACGACATGGTTCCCGGCAAGAGAATGGTCGAAGGCTTCCTTCGCTACAGTTCGACCGTTTATGGAATTCTGGGCCATATCGGGAGGATCGTCCGCAGATCGGACTTCCTTGAAGTCATTGCCGACCAGTCTCCCGTGGTTGTCGACTTCTTGGTCCGGGGCTACTGGGTAAGATCACAGGACCTGCCCATGATTCAGCGGTTTCTCTGGAAGGCTTGGGAGGCCGGCCACGATCCCGGAGTGAGGGAAGATGATATCCTGCTGGCGAAGAGCATCGAGGCATTTTCAGGTCGTCGCGCCATCGTCGTCCCGCCGCTGCCGGAGGGCCGGATGAACGATCGGGAATTGCCCGAGCCCCATGCTCAATCCCATGAACGGAGCCACATCCCGAGGCGCCTGGAATTCGTTAAGGTGGCAAACTCAATCATGCAAGCGATGCAAAACGAACCGCGGAGGATTGTTCTCGTCGGGGGGGCTTCTCCGGAGCGACGGAATTTGGTGAGTCATCTGAGGACGGTTGGACTGGAGCTTTGGCTGAGGACCAGATTTGCCGGATTTGAAGTTCTAACAATAGATGAGGGAGAGGAAGCGTGGTTACCTCCGCTGAAGCTCTCCGATCGCGATCTAGTGGTTGGGCTCTCCGCAAGAGCGGTTTCGTTCCTGGCCCCCAACGATCCCGTTCCATCGATTGTGATTTCTCCCGGGGGGGGGCGGTTCGAAAGCGGGGCGGAGATGCCGGATATGGCATTGTTTCTGGATCAGGAGTTTGCTCCTCCAGACTATGAGCGGGACGGGATCCTGGTAGCCGTGGACGACCCCGGGGACCCTTGGCAGGCCTGGCTGGCGACCGAACTCCTCGACCTAGGCCTTCCGCTTGAGAAGGTCATCAAAGTGGATGCCGAACTCCCTGTGAAAACCAGCCTTCGGACGTGGTTGTTCAGGCGCAAGGTTGCCGAGTTTGCTTCCGTCCGCGCCGTTCTGACGGATAATCCCGACTATCTCGCCCTGGCCCTGCTGGCGAGAACCCCCTGTCTCCTGATTGAACGTGCCACTGAAGGGGCACCCTCTTGCCTGCCTCCGTGGCTCCCTGCAGTTTCCGCCGTGAGAATCGTGAAGGATCCACGCTTCGTTTCTGCCGAACTCGAGGCTGCCATGAAGGGTGCTTTTCGGGAATTGCCCGATTTTCGCCGGATAATTTCGGACGCCTTGGAGCAAGTTCTCCGGGAGAAGGGTCTAATCCTTTCAAGCCCCACGCATGAACCTGTGATGCCTTCACATCACACCAATGGCGGCCCCGGACTCGTCTCAAAGAAATGAGGAAGGATACGCGTAAGAAGTGAATTGTCCTCGCCGACCCCAATCTCCGCGTCAATTCGTTTGAAGCTTGCCAACCCGCCCCCGGGAAATGGAAAACCATCCTGTGATCCATCAAAGTAGTGTCTCATTCCACACCGATCCCGGAAGAAAACTGATTCTGGTTGGTGGGTTCCTCGGAGCAGGAAAGACAACATTGATCAGCAAGGCGGTCAAAGCCATTGCGGCTCATGGCGGCACCTGCGGAGTCATAACGAATGATCAGGCTGCTCAACTGGTCGATACCAAGACGATGCGATCTGCTGGAGCCCAGAACGTTGGCGAAGTCTCCGGCGGTTGCTTCTGTTGCCGGCTCGAGGACCTTGTGAACCTGCTGACAGATGGCGGGCAGAATCCGAACGAGTCCGGCGTCACTTCCACCGAAGTGCCGTCGGTAGTCATCGCGGAACCCGTGGGGAGCTGTACGGATGTCGTTTCGACCGTCCTCCTCCCGCTCGAAAAGGTCTATAAAGTAGAATTTGTGATCTGTCCCTTTAGTGTTGTGATAGACGCGCGCAGGGCTTTGTCCAGTTTGGGAGGAAGGCGAACTCCCGGCGATTTCTCGAAAGATGTGGGCTACATCTATCGCAAGCAGCTGGAGGAGGCGGAGATCGTGGTAGTGAACAAGGCGGATGTCATTACAGGAGACGATTTGGCAGATCTCTTGCGTCGGCTTGAATCGGAATATCCGGATAAGGAGGTCTTCGTGCTCTCCGCGAAGACGGGAGAAGGGGTCGAGGCTTGGTTGAGCCGTGTCATGAACGGGAGAACCGCTCCCGGCAAGCTGATGGAGGTCGATTACGTTCGCTATGGCGTGGGCGAGGCCTTGCTCGGCTGGATGAACGGGCGAGTGGAGGTGGGCGCCGAAGAGGACACTCCGCGTGACGGGGATACATTCCTCCGCGAGCTTGCAGGGGAGATCAGCGAGGCGCTCGAAGCCTTCGGGGCAGAGGTGGCTCACTTCAAAATGTCGCTGGAAGATGATGATGGACGGCTGGGAACGGTAAATCAGGTGATGAGCGGGCTTCCCCCCGAAATCTCAAAGGAGTTTGGCGGAACGTTTCGTCGTGGAGCCCTGACAGTCAACCTGCGGGCGGAAGGCGATCCAAAGCAGCTTCAGGCGATCGTGGACGAGAAGGTCAAGGAATTGGCGGAGCGAAACTCCACGACTTATAGCGTTGATCATATTGCCGCCTTCCGGCCGGGACAGCCGGTGCCGACATCCAAGGTGACGGAACTCTGAAACCTCCCGGTGAAAGCTGGACATGAGATGCCTCCCGGCATGGAAGACGCAAAAACAGGGAACCTTTGGCGTATGAAGGTATCGTGGTTGGAGCCGGTCTGGCTGGAGCGGTATCGGCGCGCGTTCTGAAGGATGCGGGGTACTATGTGGAGGTCTCTGAATTCGCGCGGGCATCCCGGCAGGAACTGCCGGCAACAGAGCGTGCTGGTGCACCTTTTCGCAGTTCCGGACGCTGGAGTACAAGGCGTGACCGATACGCGTCTGGGATTGATCCCCCGGGGGCTGGGCGCTCAATCGCTGGCACCTTCGCCGCAAGTTCTAAAAACGGGTGCACACGAAAAAAGCGCTCCATGCTGGAGCGCTTGATTTCGTCACAACCCTCTCGGAGAGAGGATGGTGGGCAGGGCTGGATTCGAACCAGCGAAGTCGTAAGACAGCAGATTTACAGTCTGCCCCGTTTGGCCGCTCCGGAACCTACCCTTTGTTTCGGCGGGGACGGAGAACTAGGGGGGAGGGCCGGGTTTGGCAAGGGAAAATCCTCAATTGTTAGGCCCTCCGGGGAGAGCGAATCCGGCCGGTTCACCAGAGGGTGCGCCCGCCGTTGATGATCAGGGTCTGGCCGGTCACAAAGGCGGCCTCGTCGGCCGCGAAATAGGTTACCGCGTGGGCGACGTCGCGCGGCGTTCCCCAGCGGCCCATCGGCACCGTGGAGAGGTAGCTGGCCTTGTCGCTTTCCGGCACGTCATCGTGCCGTTCCACCGGGATCCAGCCGGGGGCCACGGTATTTACGGTGATGCCGTACGGGGCGAGTTCGTTGGCCATGGAGCGGCTCCAGCCGATCTGGCCACCCTTCGCTGCCACGTAGGCGCTGAATTCGGGCATGCCGGCGTGGTAAACTTCACTGGTGATGTTGATGATCCGGCCGCTCCGGCGCTCCTTCATTCCCGGCAGGAGTCGCTTCGCCAGGAGGAAGGGGCTCTTGATGAAAGCGTCCACCATCGATTGATGGTCCTCCCACGTGTAGTCCTCCAGCTTCTTCATGGGCTGGAAAGGCGTGGCATTGGCCACGATAATGTCCACCCGGCCGAAGCCTGCTTCGATCTCGCCTGCCATCCGGTTCACCTCCGCTTCGTCCATTACATTGCCGGCCACCAGCATCGCGTCTCCCCCGGCGGCCCGTATGCCGGCCACCACCGACTCCCCGGCCTCGCGGTTCGCGAAACAATTCACGACGGTTTTGGCACCCGCGGCAGCGAGTGTTTCGGCAATATTTCGTCCTAAGCCGCGGCTGGATCCGGTAACCCAGACGACGCGGCCGTCCAGGCGGAAGGGGTGTTTGGCGACGGACATGGCGAGGGTGTAACGGGCTGCGCTTACGTGGCCAAGAGTCAACCTCGTTTCAAAATGCAGCAGATAGCCATTTGCGTGCAAATTCTGTCATCCGATCGCTGGAAATCGCCCCATCGGATAGAAAATATGCGGATGCCGGGCCGGTTCCGATCCGGGTGAGGGGAGCTGGGCGGGCGGGTTTCACCCCTTTGCGCGTGACAACCTTTGCCGTCCCGTGGGGTAGTCCGAGGGTGATCCGCCTGTTCGCCGCCGTCCTTGCCGCGTGGTTTCCGCTTTCTGCCTTGGCCGCGGAGAAGCCGAATGTGCTCTTCCTTTTTGCCGATGACATGACGTGGAAAGCGGTGCGGTCGCTCGGAGGGGAGGACATCGAAACTCCGAATCTCGACCGGCTCGCCGCCCGCGGCACCACCTTCACGCATGCCTACAATCCGGGCGGGTGGCACGGGGCGATCTGCGTTGCCAGCCGCACCATGCTAATGACCGGACGCCCCCTGTGGCAGGCTCGCTCCGCGGAGCCGCGGCTGAATGCGGACTTCGTCGAAAAGGGCCTCATGTGGCCCCAGCTCATGGCTGCACAAGGCTACCGGACCTGCTTTGCCGGCAAGTGGCACATCCAGGCGAACCACGAGAAGGTCTTCCAGCAGATCCGCCACTTCAGGGAGGGGGGCATGCCGCCGGACGGGCGGGAGGCCTATTTCCGGCCGGGGGAAGGGAGGCCGGACCCTTGGAGTGCCAGCGATCCTTCCCGCGGCGGTTTCTGGCAGGGCGGCACGCACTGGAGCGAAGTGATGGCCGCGGATTTCCCGGCCTTCCTCGCCGGAGGGGATCCGCGTCCCTGGTTCATGTATCTCGCTTTCAATGCGCCGCATGATCCGCGGCAATCACCGCAGGAGTTTCTGGACCGCTATCCGCTCCCGCGGGTGAAAGTCCCGGCGAATTTCCTGCCCCTCTACCCGCACCGTGCGGCGATGGGTGCGGACAAGGGCCAGCGGGATGAAAATCTGGCACCCTTTCCCCGGACACCTTTTGCGGTGCAGACCCACCGGCGCGAATATTACGCCGCCATCACCCACCTCGATGTCCAGATCGGCCGCATTCTGGACGAGCTCGGGAAGAGCCCGGCCGCGGAAAACACCTACATCTTCTTCACCGCCGATCATGGCCTCTCCTGCGGCGAACACGGCCTGATGGGGAAACAGAACCTCTACGATGCAAGCGTGCGCGTACCCTTCATCGTCGCGGGACCCGGAGTGCCGCAGGGAAAGAGAATCGAAGCGCCCGTTTATCTACAGGATGCGATGCCCACCACCATCGGGCTGGCGGGCGGGACGGTGCCCGGGGAAGTCGGCTTCAAGGACCTGCGCCCGCTGTGGGAGGGGAAGGGCGAGCCGCGGGACGCCGTCATCGGCGCCTTTCGCGATCTCCAGCGGATGATCGAAAAGGACGGGAAAAAGCTCATCCTCTATCCGCAGGCGAAGGTAGCCCGGCTATTCGACCTCCGCGCGGATCCGGGAGAGAGCCGGGATCTGATGGAGACGGAGGCGGGAAGATCCCTCGCCGTGCCGCTTTTCCACCGGCTTCTGGAGATCCAGCAGGAAAGCGGCGATCCTCTCGATTTGCGCCCCGCGTTCCCCGCCTTGGCCGCGGGTGCCGGCGACGGGAAATCCCGCTAAATCCGTGGATTTCTGGTTTCCACGGCCGGGCCCGCTCTCCTAGCGTCAGCGTCATGGCGATTGATGTGCCCCTCCTTGCCCGTGTGTGTGAAGCCCCCGGCGCGCCGGGCTTCGAGAAATTGATCCGCGAACTTGTGCTGAAGGAACTCGAGGGCCTCGCCGACGAGATCCGGGTGGACAACATGGGCAACGTCGTCGCCTTGAAAAAGGGGCGCTCGTCCGCCAAGCGCTCCATGGCAGCCGCGCACATGGACGAAATCGGCTTTATCGTCACGCACGTCGATGACAAGGGCTTCGTCCGTTTCAATCCGCTCGGCGGATTCGACGCGAAAACGCTCACCTCCCAGCGGGTGATCATCCACGGAAAGAAGGATGTCCTCGGCGTGATGGGCTCGAAGCCGACCCATATCATGCAGCCGGAAGACCGGAACAAGCCGGCCAAGATCACCGACTACTTCATCGATACCGGCTTGTCGAAAAAGGAGGTCTCGAAGTACGTCGAAGTCGGCAATTCAGTGACCCGCTGGAGTCCCCTGCTGGAACTCGGCGAGTGCGTGAATGTGAAGTCGCTCGACAACCGCGTGTGCGTTTTCCTGCTGATCGAGGCGCTGCGCGCGCTGAAGAAAACGCGGAAGAAGCCGGCGTACGATTTCTACGCGGTCTTCACGGTGCAGGAGGAAGTCGGCCTGCGCGGTGCAAATGTTTCCGCGCTGGAGATCAGGCCGGACTTCGGATTCGGCCTTGATACCACCATCGCCTACGACGTCCCGGGATCCACGCCGCAGGAGCGGTGCACGGCGCTCGGCGAAGGTGCCGGCATCAAGATCATGGATAGCTCCGTGATCTGCGACTACCGGATGATCGCCTACATGAAGAAGACGGCGGACAAGCACAAGATCAAGTGGCAGCCGGAGATCCTGGCCGCCGGCGGCACCGATACCGCCGGTCTCCAGCGCATGGTCCCCGGCGGTTCCATCGCCGGTGCCGTGTCCGTTCCCACCCGTCACATTCACCAGACCATCGAGACGGTGCACAAGAAGGACCTCCAAGCGTCCATCGATCTGCTCGTGGCCTGTGTCTGCGAGCTGGACAAGCACGACTGGTCGTTCTGACCAAAGAGCCCGTGCTGCCCGGGCCGGGGCGATGAACTACCGGTCCACCCGCGCCGAGCCACCGCCGACCAGCTTCTTCACTTCATCGGCGGTCGCCATGGTGGTGTCGCCGGGAGTGGTCATGGCGAGGGCGCCGTGGGCAGCACCGTATTCCACCGCCAGTGCGGCGTCGTTGAATTCCATGAAGCCGTAGGCGAGGCCGCTGGCGAAGGAATCCCCGCCGCCGACGCGGTCGTAGATCTCCAGTTTCGGGCGGTGGGTCGCCTCGTGGAACTGTCCGGCGTGCCAGCAGATCGCCCCCCAATCGTTGATCGTGGCGCTGTGGACGTCGCGCAGGGTGGTGGCGACCACTTGGAAGTTCGGGAAATCCTTCACCGCCCGTTCGATCATCGCCTTGAAGCTCGCCACCTCCAGGCCGGTGATGTGTTCGCTCACGCCCTCCACCTCGAAACCCAGCGAGGCCGTGAAATCCTCCTCGTTGCCGATCATGACATCGACGTATTTGGCGATTTCCCGGTTGACCTCCTGCGCCTTGGCTTGGCCACCGATGGATTTCCACAGGCTCGGGCGGTAATTCAGGTCGTACGAGACGATGGTGCCGTATTCCTTGGCCTTCTTGCAGGCTTCGATGGTGAGGGCGGCGGTGGTTTCGGAAAGTGCGGCAAAGATGCCGCCGGTGTGGAACCAGCGCGCGCCGTGCTTGCCGAAGATGTCGCCCCAATCGACGTCGCCCGGCTTCATCTGGCTGGCGGCGGTGAGGCCGCGATCAGGCGTGCCTTTCGCACCGCGGATGCCGAAGCCGCGTTCGGTGAAGTTCAGTCCGTTGCGCACCTGACGGCCGATCCCGTCGAAGGGCTTCCATTGGATAAAGCGGGTGTCCACGCCGCCCTGCAGGATGAAATCCTCGATCAAGCGGCCCACGTCGTTCTCCGCGAAGGCCGTTACCACCGCAGCCCGCATCCCGAAACAGCGGCGAAGGCCGCGCGCGACATTGTATTCGCCGCCGCCTTCCCAAGCCTGGAATTGACGGGTCGTCCGCACCCTGCCGTCGCCCGGATCAAGGCGAAGCATGACTTCACCCAGGGAAATAATGTCGAACTGGCAGGAGGAAGAGGTGCGAAGCGTAAGAGACATGACGGTAGCAGGATGAGAAGCGGGATGGCGGAGAAAACGGGGAATCGCCGTGAAGCGGGGTGATCCTATTCCTCCGTCGAGGGGATCACGCCGTTCGCGCAGGCGACGGGCCCGTTTCCAGAAAGGAAATTCAGAAGGTTGTCGAGCGACATCTTGGCCTGGCGCGGGACGCTTTCAAAGGTGCGGGAGCCGATGTGGGCGGTCACGATGACCTTGGGATGGGAGAGCAGCGGGTGATCGGCGGGCGGCGGCTCCTCCTCCATCACGTCCGTTCCATAGCCCGCCAGCCGGCCGGAATCCAGAGCTTCCAGAATCGCCGCGGAGTCCGCCAATTCACCGCGGCCTGTATTTACGACATAGGCCCCTTCCGGCAGCAGGGCCAAGCGCTGGCGGTTGATGAGGTGGTGCGTGTCCTTGGTGAGTTTGGTGTGGGGGCTCACGATGTCCACGGCAGAGAAAAGCGACTCCACCGTCCCATGGCGGATCACCCCGTACCGCGCGGCGATATCCTCCGGCCAAAAGTTGCCGAAACCATGGATCTCCATATCGAATCCATGGGCACGACGCGCCATCTCCTGACCGATGCGGCCCATGCCGATCAAGCCGATGCGTTTCCTCCAGAGCTCGTGCCCGGTGATCCGCAGCCATTTGCCCTGGCGGGTCGCGTTGACCGTCTCGACCAGGTTCTTCTGCATGGCCAGCAGCAGGCAGAAAGTGTGCTCGGCCACGGTCGTATGGTTCACGCCGGGAGTGAAGAGCACCGGAATCCCGCATTCCTTGGTGGTGGGGACGTCGATCTTATCGAGCCCGATGCCGTATTTCGAGATCACCTTCAGCCGGGGGAGGCTTTTTTCGATGACAGGGCGGGTGATCGCATCATCGCCGCAGAGGAAAGCATCGAAATCCCCGGCCAGCTCCAACATCCGGGCTTCCGTTAGCGGGCCCCGCTCGCGGACGACCTCGAAGCCCTGGCTCTCGAGTTGGGCGTGGTGCGGGCCCGGAGTGTCTTGGAAACTACAGGTGGTGAGGAGAATGCGGGTCGGCATGGTCGGCGGGCGTTGTTTTGAAGGGCTTAAATCTGTCATACAAGTGAGAAATACTCCATCATGTGGAAAGGTTTCCCGGGTGCTTTCATCGGCTCGATCCTTCGCCTGTAGTCCACGTTTAATGAATTTTCAATGAAGGGATAGACGGGGCTGGTAATCACCAATCTCGGATGGCAGCATGGTTCTCGTAACTGCTCTGCCTCCCCGCCAAAACTTGAAGTCATGAAGGCGTTAACTCCTCCCCGCCTGCTGCTTGTGTCTGCCGTGTTGCTCACGGTGACGTCCGGCTGCAAGCGGAATTCCGATGTCCGGAACGATCCCGAGTGGTGGCGTCTGGAAAATTCCCGCATGGAGTTGGCGCACGATGTCGATCTTCTGAAGTTACGTCTCGCCAAGGTGTCGGATGATCGTGACGAGATGGCTATCTTGGACCGGGAGCTGGAAGAGAACGTGGCCCGGGTCAGCGAGTTGAAGGCTCTCCAGGCGGAACTCCGGAGAGACACGGCCGCCTTTGTTGCCGCTGCGGAGGCGGAACGCACCCGGTTGATCCGCCAGGTCCGGGCTAGCGCCACGGGCAAGGAGTTCGACTCGTTTACCGGGTCGAGGGGCCGGACCTACGAGAAGGTCGTGATTACAAGAATCTCCGATATCGGAGTTGAGTTCCGCCATGAGACCGGGAGCGCGCGCCTCCCCGCGGCCGATCTCACTCCGGAGCAGCATCTCGCTTTTGGCCTCGATCCCTTGGTCGCGCGGAAAGCCTTGGGCGAAGAGAAGTCGAATGCGGCAGCCCTCGACGCATGGCTGGGCGAGCGCGTCCTGGTGGCGAACGAGGCCAAGGCCCGGGCCGAGCAAGACGCAGCCGCCCGCGAGGCGGAGACGGAACTTGCAGCCGCCCGGCTGCGCTCCGCCGCCCGGGACAAGCGGCTGGCCTCGATCGAACTCCCCCGGGAGAGCCGCCTCCGGGCGCAGCCGCGGAGCTTCGGCTCGGGCACTTACTGGAGCGGCTCCTATCGTAGCCGCTCCTACGGAAACCGCTACTATTACAGGAGCGGCTACAACTCCTCCTGCTACTATCCCCGTTCCTATTCGGCTTGCGGCTCGGGTTACGGCTACGCTACCTACCGCTCCCCCGCCCGCCGGTCCACGATGCCCCTTCACCTCCGCTCGACGAAGGTCTCGCCTTGAGCCTTCCCGGGACCTCCGGTTCCGCCCGTCATCCTTCCTCCCATGAATTCAATGATCACCCGCTTCCTTCGGCCGACGGCCGCACTGTTCCTTTGCTTCTCCGCAGCCTCTTGCGGCGATGACCCCGAGCTCGTTCGCAAGCGCGAGGAACAGAAGTCCGAGATCCTGCGTCTCGACAGCGAATTGAAGGTGCTCCAGGAGAAGATCGCCGAGATCCCCAAGGATCGCACGGCGGAGTTGACGAAGCTACAGGAGGAGTCCGAAAGCCAGAAAGCAGCCATTACCGCGCTCGAGGACGAAATCCAGGATCTCCAAGCTCAGAAGGCTCGCATCGAAAAGGATCACGAAGCGTACAAGCAGAAATACGTGGTCCGCTGATTCACCTCCTTCCCTCCAACACCTCCCATGGGTTTTTCCGATCTACTCACCAGTAGCCGCGGGCCGGGCGTCATCGGCACGCTTCTCGCCCTCCTCGTCCTCGTCGGCTTCGGCACGCTCTACCTTTTCGTCTTCGATGAAGGCTTGCAGGGCGGCGGCAAGAAGATCGAGGCCGTGATCCGTGACAACGCGACGGTCATCGCGAGCAACAGCCGCCAGGTCGAGGACTTCAAGAAGCGGATTGAAGAGGGGCAGCGTTTCAAGGATCAAGGGCGCGAGATCGAACAGCTCAAGATCCGTCTCTCGAAGGGCGAGGAAACCATCTCCGCGAAGACCGGGGAGCGGGAGGCCGGCATCGGGGCGGTGGCCGCGGCAGAGCAAGCTTGGGAGAACTACAAGGACGCCTACAGGGCTTCCGAGTGGGCTTCCGCCGAAGGAGAAAAGCTCGCGGAGCTGCGGACCCTTTCCGGCAAGACATACACCGACGTCGTGGTCACGGGGGTCGATCATACCGGCATGAGGATCATGATATCCTCAGGTCCGATGACGGTCGGAAGCTCCGATCTACCTCTGGGCCTCCAGGACCGCTTTCAGTTCAGCGCGGCAAAGAAAAAAATCGTGGAAGGCGAGCGCCGGAATGACTTTGAAGAACTCACCGGCGATGTCGAACTCGCGACCCTCGCGCAGAAGGGGAAGGATATTCTGGAGAAGATCCGGTTGAAAGCCGCCGATATTGAGGAAACGGGCGAGAAGATACAGACCTTTACCGCCGCGGAGCCCTTGTTGCTGCGCAGGGTGGATGCGATCCGCGCCGAACTTGCGGAAGAACAGGCGAAGACGGCGAGTCGCTCGGGCAGGAGAGCGCGGGGAATCAACCGCACCCCTCAGATCCGGGAGATGCTCCGGGTCGCGGAGAACAAGGTCTCCAGCAACCGCAAGAGCATTGCGGAGTTTGAAAAGCGGATTCGCGAGAACCAGCGGGAGGTTCGACAGCTTGAGCGTGAGGTTGATGGCGTGAAGATCAATATCACGAAGTTGAAAAAGGAAAGGGAGGCGAAGAAAGCCGAAGCCCTGCAGAGCGCGCAATAGCCGTGAGATTCCAAGACCTCCGGTCAAGGATCCGCGGGATTTCCGGGAAAGATGAACCGGCACCGGTGCCGGCTCCATCGGCACGCCTCCCCTCAAACCGATAGCCGAAGATGCTTACCCAAGAAGGACAGTCCGGAACGATGGGCTTGCTGCTAGGGCTCATTGTTCTGGTATTCGTCGCGATGCTCTTTTCCCTGCTTGTGGACAAGCGCTTTAGCTTCTCCAAGGAGCGGGTCTCTCTCTCGCGTTTGATCGAGGAGGAGAAGCACGAGCTACAGGTTTCGCGGAAGCGGCTGGAGGAAGCCAGCAGGCATTGGACCTCCAACTGCGAGCCCTTGCTGGGCCAGGATCGCTCTTTTGCAAAGGTTGCCGCGGAGATTGGCGCCTCTGAAAAGCGGATCAAGGAACTGCAGGAACGGCGTCGGGAACTCGCCGCGGAAGTCCAGGCGGCGACGGATAAGTTCGCCAATTACCGGAGCCGCTATCGCCTGCAGGTCCGTTCCGAAGCCACGGGGGAGAGTGCTCCCGAGCTGAGATCGCGGAGCGGGCGGATATACAGGAACATCGTCATCCGCGCGGTTTCCGCAGCGGGGATGGAGATTCGCCACGACGAAGGCAATTCGCGGCTTTCGCCCGAGGAATTGGATCCCTCGTGGCGCGAGCGCTTCCAGTGGGACGGATCGGAGACGGCGGACCATCTCGCGGAGGAGCGGGAACGGGCGCGACAGCACGATCAATTCGTTGGAAAGGGAAATCCAACGCCCTTGCCGGCGCGCCGGACGGCCAAGGATCGTTCGGGAAAAAAGCGGGCTCCTGCCGACGAGGAGGTGGAGGAACTGCGGCAGGCGTTGATGGATGCCCGCCGGAAGCTCAATGAGGTCGAGGGGGAGGCGATTCAGGCCCGCGCGGCGGAACGGTCGAGCAGGGGGCGTTCGGTCCCGGGAAGCTTGGAAACCTGGGGGGAACGGGCGGCCCGCTTCGAGGCGTCCGGCGTGAAGCTCCGGGCGCAATCGATGAGAGCCCGCCAAAGGCTGGCCGCCGTTGCTCCCGGAGATGCTCTCCTCCAGATCCGGGATTGATCGCCAGCGGGTTGCTTAGGCGAGAGCCAGCCGGGGATCGGCCGCGAGCTTCGCGGTCAGGCTATCCCAGCCGCCGGGCGTCTGGAGGTTGAAGACGTGCAGATAGAGCGAGACGATCTTCGGGTCGAACGCGGCCGTCAGGATATCCACAGCTTCATCCAGCTTCGTGGCGTCCAATTCCTTCGGCAAGTCGCCGGTGACCGAACCCTTCCCGTCGTGCTCGATTCCGATCACGTCGCAAAATTTAGCCAGCATCTCCTGGTTGCCGGCCATGAACCAAGCCTGGAGCAGGTGTTCGCCGATGGTTTCCGCCTGCTTGGCCTTCAAGGTCTTGTGAATCCACGCGTACTGTTCCGCCAGCGGTTTCTTCTGGATGAAAACGAGACGCAACTTCTTGCTCTGGGCCAGGGTGGCAACGGCGGACTTGTACACGTTGCGGTCGTTGTCCCGGAACCAGTCGAGCATTTGCGTGACGAGGGCGGGATCAACGGCGTTGTAGAGTTCGTGGGCTTTCACAGTAGGAAATCGGCTGGCGCGACTCCAAGCGATGCAGCGGGAAATGCCAAACGCCAATTTCCCGCGGCGGGATAAATCACTGCCGCCGGGACGGTAGGAGATTGGAAATCCGTGCCTTGTCTCCACTTGTTCCGCCTCCGCTCCTCCGTATTCTACCAGAGATGACAGCCCATCCCGAACTCTGGAAAACCGTGCGCTGGATCGCGTTGCTGGCGGCCTTGCTGCTGCTCGCTTGGTTCGGCATGCGCTTCGTCGAAAAGGGGATCGGCGGCACGGCCTCCGGCTTGGAGAAGGTGCTGGGCGCGATCACTCATTCAGACACCCGGATCGTTGAAGGCAGGGCCGAGATTACGGAGACGGCGGAGATTTCGGAGCTCAGCCTGCTTGAAATGAAAATGTCGGCTACCCGCAGCTTTGAGAACGAGGCTTTCGTGCTCCGCTATCTCCCCGCGGGAACGAAGAAGCTGATCGTGAAGGGCGATTACCGCGTGACCGCCGGCTATAAGCTGAAGCCCGGCGTTTCCCTCCGCATCGAGAATGGCGTGCCTGTCGCGAGATTCCCGGAGCCGGAGATCCTTTCTGTGGAGCTGATAGACTACCAGGCCCTTAGCGAGGAAGATGGCTGGGCGAACGACGTGACCTCCCAAGATCGCGCTCAGCTTTTGAGGGAGCTCCGGCAGCAGATGCGCGTCGAGGCCCGGCGCAGCGGCATTCTCGATATGGTGGAGGCCTCCCTGCGGACCCGCCTGCGGGACCTGCTGGCCTCGGGGGACGTGAAGATCGAGCGGGAGCCGAAGTAGGCAAATTGGAGCGAAGAGCATGAAGCGCTCGTAAAAGAGCCACGACGGTCGCCCGTCGTGGCTTGCGGTGATCCGGGGCGGGTTCAAGCGGTCTGCAATCGCGCCGAGTTCCGCCGGGATTCCTCCCGCAGGATCTTGGCGGCCTCCACCATGTTCAGCAGGGAGCCTTTCGTTTCTTCCCATCCACGGGTCTTTAGCCCGCAGTCGGGATTGACCCACAGGCGCTCCGGAGGGAGCACCGCGACCGCACGCCGGAGGAGGTCCGTCATCTCCTCCACGGCAGGCACGCGCGGCGAGTGGATGTCCCACACCCCCGGGCCGACCTCGGATCGGATGCCGCCGAGCTTGATGGCGCTGAGGGCCTCCATCTTGCTGCGGGATGCCTCCAGGGAAATAACATCGGCTTCCAGCGCCGCGATGGCCCCGGCCACATCGTCGAATTCGGCATAGCACATGTGCGTGTGGATCTGGGTTTCGTCCCTCACTCCGGAAACCGCCACGCGGAAAGCGCGCACCGCAGCGTCCAGATACACCTGTCTTTCCGTCGGATCGAGAGGCAGCCCCTCGCGCAGGCCCGGCTCGTCCACTTGAATCACCCGTAGTCCCGCGCTCTCCAGATCGCAGACTTCCTGCCGGATCGCGAGCGCAAGCTGGAGGGCCACCAGCGAGCGGGGCAGATCGTCGCGGACAAAGCTCCACTGCAGGATAGTGATCGGCCCGGTGAGCATTCCTTTCACGGGCCTTTCCGTCAAAGATTGGGCCTTTGTGGCGACTTCCACGGTCATCGGCGCGGGCCGGACGACATCGCCCCAGATCACGGGTGGCTTCACGCAGCGGGAGCCATAACTCTGGACCCAGCCGTGCGCCGTCACCGCGATGCCATCGAGTTTCTCTCCGAAAAACTCCACCATGTCGGTGCGCTCGAATTCGCCGTGGACGAGCACGTCCAGATCCAGCTCCTCCTGAAGCCGGATCGCCTCGCGCATCGCCGCGTCCAGCCCTCGCTCGTAGGCGGCGGCATCGATCTCTCCCTTTCGATGCCGGGCGCGCAGGCGGCGGATCTCCGCGGTCTGGGGGAAGGAACCGATGGTTGTGGTAGGAAAGAGGGGAAGACCGAGAGCCTCCCGCTGGAGAGGCAGCCGCTCCTCCAGCGGCAAGCCGCGCTGGGCCGATGATTCGCCTAGGGTGGCTAGCGCCTGTCGGACCTCCCGGATTTTCACTCCTGCGTGTGTCCTCCTGCTGCCCAGCGCGGCGCGGGCGGCGGCGCAGGCATCCACCTCCGGCTCTCCGCGAGCAACGGACACGAGCTCCCCCAACTTCTCCCGTGCGAAGCACAGCCACGACCGCACTTCGGAGTCGAGTGCCGTCTCCGCACCCAAATGGTGAGGCACGTGCTGAAGACTGCACGAGGTGCCGAGCCAGAGGGACTCGGCGGAACGCTTTTCCCGATAGGAGGAAACCAGCGCCCGCAGTACCTCAATGTCCGCGCGCCAGATGCCGCGGCCATCGATGATCCCGAGCGAGAGCACTTTATCCTGCGGGAAATTCGCATGAAGCCACGGTAGGTCTGCGGAGGCACGCGTGGCGTCGATGTGGAGACCGTCGATCTCCAGCGCCGAAATCCGGGACAGGGCATCGGCCGGTCGTCCGAAGGGGATCGAAAGAAGCAGCTTCAGCGGCGCGGCCGGACGGATCCCGCCCCATGCTTCTTCCAGAGCCGAAAGGACCCTCTCGTCCCGCCGGGCTGCGAGGATCGGTTCACTGATCTCCACCCACTCTGCACCCGCTTCCGTCAGTGCCTGAAGCAGGTCGCGGTAGGCAGGGATCAGCCGGGGAATCAGCGAAAGCGGATCGCCGCCCTCCATTTTAGACAGCGCGAGGAATGTCACCGGACCGGTGATCACCGGTTTGGGGCGGAAACCCGCCGCAATCGCCTCCTTCGTTTCCCGAACCGCCTTGTCCCAAGTGAGGTGGAAAGCCTGGCCGGGAGAGAGTTCGGGAACGAGATAGTGGTAGTTCGTATCGAACCACTTCGTCAGCTCCAGCGGCACCACATCCGGAAGCCCGTCCTCGCGGCTGCGCCCGCGGGCCATACGGAAGTAGCGCTCCAGCGTGACGGGGGAGGCGGCGGGGCCGAAGCGTTCCGGGATGGCCCCGAAGGTGCAGGCGAGGTCGAGGATGCCGTCGTAGAGGCTGAAATCGTTGACCGCTACAATGGACAGGCCCGCTTCCGCCTGTTCTCGCCAATGGCGGAGCCGGAGTTCTTTGCCGGCCTCGTCGAGACCCGCGGCGTCAAGCCGCCCTTGCCAGAAGTTTTCGAGGGCTTGCTTCAGTTCGCGTTTCTCGCCGATGCGGGGATACCCGGAAATGTGGGTGGTCAGGGATGCGTTCATCGCGAGCTATCATGGCTGTACCCGTAGCATGAACCAAACGAATGCTCTTCATTGTGATTGGCCATTGCGTGCATGGTGCAAGGCGTCCAAGGTGCGCCATGCTTGAGATCCGCCACCTCGATTCCCTCATCGCTCTCGCCGAAACCGGGAATCTCACCCGGGCGGGGGAAAAGGTCTCCCTCAGCCAGAGCGCGCTCTCCCACCAGATGCGCTCTTTGGAGGAGCACTACGGCTTCGAGCTCTTCGAGCGGAAGACCAGCCCGCTGAAATGGACGCGTGCGGGCGAGCGGTTGCTCGTTCTTGCCTACGATGTGAGTCGGCAGATCCGGGATGCGGAGCGCGACCTGGCACGCATCGGGCAAGGTACCGCGGGCACGCTGCGGATCGCGGTGGAGTGCCATTCGTGCTTCGATTGGCTGATGCCGGCGATGGACGCGCTGCGCGAGGACTGGCCGGATGTGGAGATGGACATCGTCTCCGGCTTCCATCCCGATCCCGTCGGTTTGCTGGATGAAAACCGCGCGGACCTTGTAATCGTATCTACCGCGAAGCGGCGGCGCGGCGTCGAACATCACCCCTTGTTCGAATACGATATGCCGGCCTTGCTGGCTCCGGGACATCCGCTTCTGGAAAAGCCCTATTTGACCGCGAAGGACTTCTCGCTGGAGACCCTGATCACCTATCCGATCCCCGATAATCGCATGGATCTCTTCCGCCAGGTGCTGGAACCGTCGGGTGTGGAACCGAAGGAACGGCGCACCACGGAGCTCACCGTGGCGATCCTGCAATTGGTGAAGAGCCGCAGGGGCATCGCCGCGCTGCCGCGCTGGGCGGTGCAGCCATACCTGGAGAATGACTACGTCGCGGAAATGCCTATCACCGCGAAGGGTCTGAGAGCATCCCTGCACGCGGCGACCACGAAAGAAGGTGCCGGACAGGCCTTCATGAAAGAGTTCATCGAGACGGTCCGCGTGACGGCAGAGGGGCAATTCGAGGGAATCCGCCTGCTCTGAGCAGGGGAAAAAGAAAACCCGGGAACCTTGCGGTCCCGGGCTCTCTTGAAGAATCGCAGTCTTCTGTCGATCAATGCTCGCGGCAGAACTGCTCGAAGCGGGTGAGGCCCTCGTTGAGGACGTCCAGCGTCGTGCAGTAGCTCAGGCGGATGCCTTCGTCATAGCCGAAGGCGACACCGGGAACGGCGGCGACCTTGTAGCGGCTGAGAAGCTTGTCCGTGAGGTTCATCGACTTCAGCCCGAGTTGACCGGTATAGACGAAGAAGTAGAATGCACCCTGCGGCTCGATGACGCGGATGTTC